>JAFUPN010000020.1 GCA_017481205.1 Clostridia bacterium
AAAAGAAGAAAAAGCAAGAATACAAATGTTTGCTTATTGTAGAGTTGGAACAGCGGAACAACTAACACAATCAGCAGACAAAGAAAAAAGAATAAAATTGTTGAAGATAACAAAAAAGTATTGATAAGTTATCTAATTTACAATAATAGTTTGCAATTTTTACATATTTATGATATAATATAATAGCGAGAAAATTCAGTATTCTCGCAGGTTCTAAAGAAATTTGTTCAGAAAAAATCAGTGGAATTTTTATCGGATATTTAGTAGGTCCTATTATTCACTGTTCGCCTAACTTGACAAAATCATACAATAAAACCATAATGTTTAAGGAGACCAACCATGACAGAAAAAGCATATGCTAAAATAAATCTCACACTTGATGTGATAAACAGAAGACCTGACGGATATCATAATGTAAAAATGGTTATGCAGACAATCGGACTATGTGATGAAGTTACTGTTGAGCTATCCGATGAAAAGGGGATAGCGATAACCTCCGACAGTCCCGTTGTGCCCTGCGACGAAAGCAACATTGCCTATAAAGCTGCAAAAATCATGCTTGATATAGCGGGGAGCCATAGCGGGGTCAGAATTCATATTGCCAAACGGATTCCCGTTTGTGCAGGTCTTGCGGGAGGCAGTACCGACGGTGCGGCTGTGTTTACTGCGCTGAATGACCTGCTTGGGCTGAAGCTTCCAAAGTCAAGGTTAATGGAGATATCTGCGCCGGTCGGCGCTGATATTCCCTTCTGTATTATGGGCGGAACAGCGCTTGCACAAGGTACGGGTACTGAGCTTTCATCACTTCCCTCTTTTCGTGAAAACACGGTTCTTCTTGTGAAGCCTCCCATTAATGTTTCCACACCATGGGCATATAAAAATCTCTGTCTCGACGAGGTAATACATCCCGATGTGGACGCTATGGTGAGAAAGCTTGAAAAACAGGATTATACCGATTTTTATTCATGCATGGGCAATGTGCTGGAGAGTGTTACCGTACCTGCATATCCTGTTATAGCTGATATCAAAAAAGCAATGCTTGAGCATGGTGCGGAATTTTCCATGATGAGCGGAAGCGGCCCCACTGTTTTTGGATTTTTTAAGGACAAAGCGGCTGCCGAGGTTGCAGGAGAATATTTCAGAAAAAAATTTGATGAGGTAATTATTACAAAGACAGTATAAAATTTTGAGAATAAGTCAATACTTAACATCAGAGGGTTAGCCGAAAGATAATAATCCGAACCACGATTTTCAAAGGTGGATTTTCGCTTTCGGCTATGCAAAATCCTCTGATGCTTGTGTTTTGGAGGGATATTTATATGAAAAAAACAATTCCTGCCATGTGTATTGGCTTTTTACTTTGTTTTCTGATGCTTGCTTATATGGAGAGCACAGAAGCGGCGCTGGCTGACGGAGTTATAAGACTTCATGTGGTTGCCAACAGTGACAGCGATGCAGACCAGGCACTTAAGCTGAAGGTGCGTGATAGGATTCTTGAGGAATGCGGTACTGTTTTTGCCGGGGAAGAGCAAATTGAAGCTGTACGGCAAGATATTGTCAGCAATATTGATTATATAAAGAATGTTGCAGAGGATGAAATACAAAAAAACGGATATGATTATGATGTGGATGTAAGCTTTGGAATGAGCGATTTTCCCCGCAAGGAGTATGGCAGTATCACTCTGCCGGCAGGGGAATACCAGGCTCTTAAGGTTAATATAGGAGCCGCCGACGGCAAAAACTGGTGGTGCGTGCTGTTTCCTCCGCTTTGCTTTGTTGATGAAGCCTGTGTCAGTGTGAGCGATGAGAGCAATACAATCCTCAAAGCACATCTGGGAGATAAGACATATGATATGGTAACCGCCGATACCCCACAGGTAGAATTCAAACTGAAAGCCTATGAGCTGTGGCAGCAGGGGAAGAATCTGCTTATAGCAGGGAGATAGGCATAGCGGAGCATTTTGGGGGCGTCAGACTGTCGAATAATTCATTGCCGCACAAAAGAGCCATTCAGGGACGGTGGCAGTCAGATGCTTTGCATCCTTTTTGCAAGGAAAATCCTGATTTTCTGTGCAAAAAGCGCCCCGTCCCTACAGAATGGCGAGCAAAATCGGTAATAATTCGACAATCTGACGTCCCCACATCCGGGCGAACAAAATCACTAATTATCCGAAGGTCTGATATCACCACATCCAGGCAAACAAAAGCAGAATTCATTTGAGTTTCTTACTATTATATTATAACAGGCGATGTTATATAGTCTATTCCTGCTTTTCTTTTTGATTTGTTACTGCAGCAAAGACTTGCTATATCTGTTGTTTTAATATCATATTCAAACATACTGTCGGCTGTGGGACTAAAGCCGGCAGTTTTTGTTATGATTGTAAGGTCTGATTTTGCTTTTATCTCTGACAAAAGCTTTCTTCCCTTAGAGTTGAAGCCGAGCACTCTCACATAGTCCATATGCTTCCCGGGAGTTATCCCCATAATACAGCTGAACATAACACGGCGTATACGGTGGTAGGTATATCTTTTTGTCACTGCGGTCTCTATAAATTCTTCAAGGCTTGCAGCTTTCCTTGCGCAGGAGATAAGCCTGTTTTCCAAGCCATCCTCCATGCCGATAATGTCCTTTAGCTTCTGCGGATTACACAGGCGGAAAAAGCCCAGTATAAGGCTTTCTATGTTTTTTATATCATAGGTATCTGCCGTATATTCAGCAGGAATATATGAGGATATTTCTTTGCCGGATTGTATCATAGACCTTATTGCCGTTGCAGAGGCATTGAGCCCGTCTGAGGCAATTTCTGCATGATAGGGCACAGTGCGTTTGAGCGCAAAAGGTGTGAGCTTTGCACCGTTTTTTTTGATTGCCGAAAGATAATTCACAGCCAGTATGTCGTTTGGCTCAAGGGTCATACCACCCGCCGCCGAAAGCGCCGCCTGAAATGCCGCAGGATAGCCTGAACCCTTGGCGAGCGCAGCCTCTATCTCGCTGCGGAACTCCGGCGGCTCATCATAGATGATATCTGCAATTTTGCTCAATAACTCAATATTGCCTGTTTCACTGCCGAATGAGAGTATATCCACAACTCCCAGCTTTGAGAGCAACTCAACACCTCCCAAAGCAAAATTCTGAGCTGACTGCAGCACATAGTAGGCAGGAAGCTCCACAACCAGGTCTGCACCGCCCTCTATAGCCGCTCTGCACCTGGTCCATTTGTCATATATTGCCGCGTCACCGCGCTGAACCATACTGCCGCTCATAGCGCAGACAATGTATTCGCAGCCGGCAGCTTTTTTCGTTGTTTCTATCTGATATTTGTGCCCGTTGTGAAAGGGGTTGTATTCACATATTATTCCCGCTGTTTTTTTGATTTCCGGCAAGACCGTCACCTCTGATTTTGTTTTTTGTTCTGATTGTCATTTTATGCTTCATAATCAAATTCGGGATAAAGCTCTTTATTTTCGACAGGTTCTTCGGTTTCATTTTCAATGTAGAAAAAGAAATCCTCGGATATAAAGGGCTCTTTTTCCGACGTATCTGTTTTCGGTGCTTCTCCCGGGTCGTAATCAATCTTTACTTTCAGCACTTCTTTTCCAAGGCTTTCGGCATATTCTGCCAGATTCAGAGCGTTTACACTGAGGTAGTTAACTTTCTGCAGGCTTTTTCTGTCAATATATATTATTGCACTTTCACATTTTGTTATAACCCATTTGCACATATAAGGATAATAATCCTCAACCTTGTTTATATCCGCCGGGATAATGATTGTATCAAAAGGCTCTCCGGGGGCAGTGTAGTCTGGGGTATAGCTGTTGGTACACAGAACAAACTTTGTTTCGGGATATGCTTCCTTTATCTTATATATTGCCGGAGTAACACGTCCGTTGTAAATGCACATGGGCAGTGTAATAAAGGTGACCTTGCCGTATTTTTCAACAAAGTCTGCCATTGTACGGGTCAGGCTGTCAATAAGCTCATCCTCATACCATTGGATATCGCCCATAAGTGCGCAGTATTTCATTGGTTATCACCTCTCAGTTAGCCGAAATATAATAATCCGAACCCGCCTTAAACAGCGAAATCTCGGCATCTTAAGTATTGGCTGCTTAGGCTAAAATGCAATTTTCATAAACAAAGCTACACAGCTGAGAATAAGTGCGCAGGGGACATAGAGATATCTTCCTGCATAGTACCAGAGATTTCCGTGAGCCTTGGAGCAGCCTTTGTTTATTTCGTCCAGGAGCTGGTCTTTTTTCATAATCCAGAACCATGACAGCGCGCCAAGTGTAGCGCCTATGGGTATTATATATATTGATACAATATCCATCCAGGGACCCCATTTTGCTATAGGCTCCATATTTAGACCGAAGCCCAGGCAGATTACACAGAGAATCATCAGAGCTACAATACGGTTGAGCCTTGGAAAACGGTTCTGCAATGATTCACACACTGCTTCAAACATATTCTGCAGAGAGCTTACACCGGCAAATACCATTGCTGTATAAAGTATGATTGCAAAAAACTGTCCGAAGGGTATATCCTGAAGAATGTGAGGCAGGGTTACAAAGAGCAGCGAAGGACCTGCTCCAACATCAAGCCCGTATGCAAAGCATGCAGGGATGATAACAAGTGACGCAACCAGAGCCGCTATTGTATCAAATATTGCAGTACGTACAGAAACATATACCACATCCTCGCTGTCATCCAGGTATGCACCGTAAACAATCATTCCGCTTCCGGTTACAGAAAGGGAGAAGAATGCCTGTCCCATTGCCCATACCCATACCATTGGTTCCTTAAGCGCAGACCAGTCGGGGGTGAACATGAATTTGTATCCTGCTGCAGCACCGGGCAGAAAAGCCACTCGGATTGCAAGAACAATGAAAATGACAAAGAATACGGGCATCATTATCTTGTTTGACTTCTCTATACTCTTTGCACTGAGCAGAAGTGTGAGCAGTGTGCCTACCACAACAATAATGTGGAATGGTACTACAGAATAGTTATTTGCCGAAAAGCCTTCAAACCATACTCCGGTATCCACTGTCATAACCTGTCCTGTAAGTGAATCGAAGAAAGCTTTCAGGACATAAGCGATTATAACTGCATAGCCTATGGCGATACACATTGAGCCAGCGAGAGGCAGCCAGCCGAGAAGTCCGCCTGCTTTGCCGAGATTTTCGCTTCTTGTTTTCCATGCGGCTTTGTAGGAGCCGAGGGTACCTGTGCGCGAGCGGCGACCTATTGCATATTCAGCCGAAAGACCCACAATGCTGAAAAGCGCAATAAAAAGCAGATATGCCACCAAAAAGGCACCGCCGCCGTTTGAACCCATTTTTGCCGGGAATCCCCATACATTTGCCATGCCCACTGCTGAGCCCACAGCCGATAGGATAAATCCCCAGCGGTTTGAAAATAACGAATTTTTCTTTTGAGTCATAGCATCCTCCTGAGTTATTAAAGTAATCAGCTATAGTATATCATGTTTTGGATTTTTGTCAACTTTAGTTGTCACTGCATCGTAGCCGAAAGATAACTTCACTTGCCGTCAGGCAAACTTAGTTTTAGAATCCGTCCGCACAAGAAGTGCGACGGATTCTACATGCATACTATGCGGAAACATATCCACTGCGCAGCATTTTTTCAGCTCATATCCGTAATCTCTGAGGATTTTTACATCCCTTGCAAGAGTCGAGCTGTTGCAGGATACATATACCAGCTTCTCCGGCTTCATGGTGTTTATAAGCGACAGCATTTCTTCATCACAGCCCTTTCTGGGCGGGTCAACTATTACCACATCGGGAGTATAGCCTTCGCCAATGAGCTTTTCAACTACCTTGGGACAATCGCCGCAGTGAAATTCTGCATTCCGGATGCCATTTGCTTTAGCATTTATTTTTGCATTTTCTATGGCGGGCTCTACTATCTCTACACCTATAACCTGCTTTGCTTTATCTGCCATAAAGAGGGATATACTACCCACTCCGCAGTACAGGTCAAAAACTGTCTGACTGCCGTTCAGCTCAGCGTATTCCTTTGCCTTGGAATAGAGCTTTTCCATCTGGGCGTAGTTTACCTGAAAAAAGCTGTTTGGGGATATAACAAATTCTATATTGCCGATATTTGCACTTATTGTATCGTCACCCCACAGAGTAATGTTTTCAAATCCCAATACGGTGTTGTTTTTTGCAGTATTAATATTCTGCACCAGACTTTTGAGATTAACCTTTTCAAGGAGCATATCTGCCAGCTCACGGCTGTGGGGCAGGGGAGAAGTGCTGTTTGCAACAATTACCACCATCAGAGGATTTTCGGTTCCGCCGCCGCTGCGTATATATATGTGGCGTATTATTCCTGTGTGATTTTTTTCATTATATATACGCAGATTATGCTTCTGTATAAATTTCATAACAATGCTTACAGCTTCGTTTATGCTTTCGTCCTGTATAAGGCAGTCTGTGCAGGGGACTATGCTGTGGCTTGCTTTTTGGTAAAAGCCGCATACAGCTCTTCCTTTTTCAAATCCTACCGGGAACTGAGCTTTGTTGCGGTAATTCCAAGGATTGTCGGCGCCGATAATTCCTTCAAAGATATATGTTCCCTCAGGATACTGTCCTATCTTTGCAAGATTGTTTACTACCAGATTTTTCTTTGTATCCAGCTGCAGCTCATAGTCCATATGCATAACGGAGCAGCCGCCGCATTTGTCAAAAATAGCACAAGCCGGCTCGGCTCTGTGAGAGGATGGCAGGACAAGCTTTTTTATTTTTGCAAAGCCGTAGGTCTTGTTTGTTTTAGTAACCACAGCCTCAACCGTATCGCCGGTAACTGCACCGGCTGTAAAGAGCGGGTATCCGTCATCTGTTTTGCCGATACCTTCGCCGTTTACGGTCATGTCTGTGATTTTAAGCTTCAATATATCGTTAACCTTAACTATTTTTATCACCTCGTATCAATTATGTGTTTATTATACAATGTTTTGTGCCGGTATGTCAATTAAAATGCATAGATATACTTTGGGATAATAAAATAGTAGTATAGCCGAAAGATAGTAATCCGAACCACGATTTTCAAGGGTGGATTTTCGCTTTCGATGCGTTAAAATACTCGGTAATCCGCAAGGATTGCCTGCGTTTTTGCCTTGCGCAACCAAAAATCCTCACCTTGAAAATTCTCTGACCTTAAACAGATGAAATCCCAAGCAGATTTTGGCGCGGAAGATGAAGCAAGGCTGACGCCTTGCGAAGATGACAAACCAAAAGATGCCGGAATTACGCTGTTTAAGGCGGGTTCGGATTATTATCTTCCGGCTAGGCACACGGGAGTTGCCCCCCGGAAGGCTGACGCCTTGCGAGGACGACAAATAAAAAGTGTGCAAATTTTAAAAATTTAAGGCATACGGGGTTCGACTCTCGTGTGCCTGAGGAGTGATGACATGAAAAGAACAGTTATTCTCAGTCCGTACAAAAAGGAGTTTTCCGGTACTGCGGTTTTTTCGGACAGGTTAATCAGGCTTACGGTAAATCATCCCGTACTGCCGGAGGGCAGCGTTTTAAAGCTCTATTCCCTTTCGACCTCCCGCGCGGCGGCATATCCGCGGCAGGTGGGCTGCTATGAGGCAACCGGAGTGTGCACCGAGATTGCATCGGAGATACCTGACAAAGAAGCTGAAAAAAACGGCTGCCGCCCGGAGCGACCGGATACATATCTCATAACTGTTGTGACAGGACACGGGGAGGAGGCGGCTGCTGCGGCATTTTTTGGATTGGAATGGAATGCGGCAAGGTTTTTGACCGGAAGACTGCCGGAGACCGAAGAGCCGCCTGAGGAACAAAAGGACAATACCTTGGAGAATGCTCAGAATATACTTGACAGCATGAAAAAAGGCAATAGGATAAGCCCTGAAAAAATAAGCGGTTTTACAGAAGAATTCAAAAGAAATATACAAAAATTTGAAAAATGCAGCGACCTTACCGGAGATGGCTTTGAGTGGTACAAAATCACCGCAGGAAGATCTGTCAGCCGTCTGTCGGCTGTAAGACATGTTTTGTCGGCAAAATCTGCAGAGCGGGGACTCAGAGAGGCGGGCTATTATATAGCCGGAATAAAAAAAGAGGATTGCCGGCATATTGCCATAGGTATACCCGGCTGCCGTCATATTTGCCCTATGCCTCAGCTTTCGGATTGCTGCAGCTTTGAGGGCGGATATCACATAACAGGCATATATCTGGGGGATGACGGACAGTATTTTGAAAAGTACTTGCAAAAAGACAAATAATTGGTTATAATATTAAATAACGTTAAAAATAAATAATGAAGGAGAAAAACAAAATGGTAAAAAGAGTTTTAAAGCTTTCTGCACTTCTTATGTGTATGATGGTTGGCTTTGGCGGCTGTGCCGGAAATTCTGATGAAGAGCTGACTCATTCAAAGGTAAAGTTTGAAATGGAGGACGGAACAACCTTTACAGTTGAGCTTTATCCCGAGTATGCTCCCGAGACTGTTAAAAACTTTCTTGACCTTGTAAACTCAGGTTTTTACAATGGTCTTACCTTCCACCGTGTAGTTCCCGGCTTTGTGGTACAGGGTGGATGCCCTGAGGGTACAGGTATGGGCGGTAGCGGCAAGAATATCAAGGGAGAATTTGCTTCAAACGGATATGAAAAAAACACACTTTCTCACAAAAAAGGCGTTCTCTCTATGGCAAGAGCTCAGGCTCCTAATTCTGCAAGCAGTCAGTTCTTTATCTGTGTTGACGACGCAAGCTTCCTTGACGGCGACTATGCGGCTTTTGGTGAGGTTATTGAAGGAATGGAAAATGTAGATGCTATTGCAGCAGTAAAAACAGACCCTTCAGACAAGCCTATGACACCGGTTGTTATGAAAAATGTATCAGTTGTGACTGAATAATCGTAAAAATTTTGTGTTATTTTTTTAACAAATAATATTGCATAAATTTTCTATTTATAGTAAAATATATGGTATAGTAATATTTTTATATACTTAAGGAGGAATTTAAAAATGGCAGTTAAAGTTGCTATTAACGGTTTTGGACGTATCGGACGTCTTGCTTTCAGACAGATGTTCGGTGCAGAGGGTTATGAAGTTGTTGCTATTAACGACCTTACAAGCCCTGATATGCTTGCTCATCTTTTGAAGTATGACTCTTCACAGGGTAAGTATGCTCTTGCTGACAAGGTTACAGCAGGCGAAGACTCTATCACAGTAGACGGTAAGGAAATCAAGATTTACGCATTCCCCGATGCAAACAATTGTCCTTGGGGCGAGCTTGGCGTAGACGTTGTTCTCGAATGCTCAGGTTTCTACACCTCAAAAGCAAAAGCACAGGCTCACATCAATGCCGGTGCTCGTAAGGTTGTTATCTCTGCTCCTGCAGGCAATGACCTTCCCACAATCGTTTACAATGTAAATCATGAAACACTCAAGGCTGAAGATACAATTATCTCTGCTGCTTCATGTACAACAAACTGTCTGGCTCCCATGGCAGATGCTCTTAACAAGTACGCTGCTATCCAGTCAGGTATCATGTGCACAATCCACGCTTACACAGGCGACCAGATGACTCTTGACGGTCCTCAGAGAAAGGGTGACCTCAGAAGATCAAGAGCTGCTGCAGTTAACATTGTTCCTAACTCAACAGGTGCTGCAAAGGCTATCGGTCTTGTTATCCCCGAGCTCAACGGCAAGCTCATCGGTGCTGCACAGAGAGTTCCCACTCCCACGGGCTCAACAACAATCCTTACAGCTGTTGTTAAGGGCGCTGACGTAACAAAGGACGGCATCAATGCTGCTATGAAGGCTGCTTCTAACGAATCCTTCGGTTACAACACAGATGAAATCGTTTCTTCCGACATCGTTGGTATGAGATACGGTTCACTCTTCGATGCTACTCAGACAATGGTTGCTCCTATCGGCGATGACCTCTATCAGGTACAGGTTGTTTCATGGTATGACAATGAAAACTCCTACACAAGCCAGATGGTTAGAACAATCAAGTACTTCTCTGAACTTGCATAATTAAGAAATTATGATAAAAGCAAAAAAACACTTGCTGCTGCAGGTGTTTTTTGCTTTTATTACGAAAATAACCGGAAGATTACATGTCAGGCTTGTGTTTAAGCCTTGTTTAAACGGCTATCTCTCGTGTTCGTAAAAGAAATGATAAAATATTATCAAATTTCTATATATCATTGACAAACTATCACCTTGGTGATATAATGTTAAGCGTGGAGTTAGGAGTGATAGGATGAAAAAAATAATATGGCATGGCTCTCCAGAAATAATTGAAAAGCCGATATTCGGTTTAGGCAAAGAAAATAATGACTATGGCTTGGGATTCTATTGCACAGAAACTTTGGCACTTGCAAAGGAATGGGCTTGTCAGAAACCTGCCAAAGATGGTTATGCTAACTGCTATGAGCTTGATATACATGGACTCACTACACTTGATTTATCAGGCAAAGAATATACCATACTTAACTGGCTTGCGGTTCTTGCCAATAACAGAAATTTCAGAGTATCAACTGCGGTGTCAAAACAAGGAAGAGATTATTTATTAAACAACTTCTTGCCCGATATATCAAACTATGATATTATCACAGGGTATCGAGCAGATGACTCATACTTCTCGTTTGCAAGAGCTTTCGTAAACAATCAGATATCCATTGAGCAATTGTCTGAAGCAATGAAGCTTGGAAAACTCGGTGAGCAGATTGTGCTAAAAAGTGAAAAAGCATTCGATGCAATCAAATTTCAAAAGTATGAAATTGCAGACAGTGCAGAATATTATATCAAGAGAAAAAAACGAAACGAAGAAGCCAATAAGCAGTTCAGACTTCAGCAAGAGGTTGATGATATCAACGGATTATTTATGCGTGATATAATCAGGGAAAGGATTGATAATAATGATTCACGCTTACGATGAAATGTATGTCGACAGTGCAATGAATAACCTGGGTGATGCCTTTGATTATGTGGCATGCGACCTTAATATGGATAAGGATGAATTCCTGAAATTATTTATATCAACCGGAATTGCAGAAGAATTCGGCAACGGCAACCCAAAATATATATTGGGAATGTCCGGACCCGAGCTTGTGGAAGAAGTCTTAAAAGAGGCAGGCATAGAAAGACTTGTTCCGCCAAGCAGTGAGAATATAAATAAGCATAGAGATTATTGGTGCGGATGGATACTTGCATTCTATCAGTGGTATTCCAAAAGACCGTTTAGTAATATAGCAAGACATATCAAAATGAGTGACATTGAAGTTATGTTCGACCTGTACCACGAAGCACCTGAAGAAAAGTTTGCAGACACAGTAGAAAAAATGATTAAAGAGAAAAACGAACCTACAAGACTTCAGGTAATCAGAAAAAGCTGCGGAATCACCCAAAATGAACTTGCACAACAATCAGGCGTATCCATTCGTTCTATCCAGATGTATGAACAGAGAAATAAGGATATAAATAAAGCCCAAATGGAAACAGTCAATAACCTTGCAAAAGTGCTCGGGTGCAAGATGGAAGATTTGATGGAGTATTAAAAATGGTTCTTTATAGGATGCTTTGAAAATCGTGGTTCGGATTACTATTTTTCGGCTAACTGTATAACAAAAGGGGGCTGTCTCAATTAAGTGAAAAAATCACTTATTGAGACAGCCCACCTTGGTGCGGAAGTTCTTATAGGATTTACTCGAAAACAACGTAAAAACAAGGGCTTTAGACGGTCAACATAAGCACTTATCCACTAAAAAACGAAAAAAGTGGCGAGGAAATTCCCCGCCATTCGGTGGACCAGGGCTTTTCAGCCAGCCCAAAGAGCAAAATCAAAATGAATAGTTAAAAACAAAATCGCTTTACGATTTTGCACCTCACTTCTTCACTATTACATATTACTTATTACTTCAAATCGACAAGCATGATTTCAGGGGATAGTGAAGAGTGAATAGGTAAAAAGTAAAATCGACAAGACTCTTTCGAATCCTGTCGATTTTGGTGCGGATAAGAGGACTTGAACCTCCATGAAATTGCTTTCACATGGACCTGAACCATGCGCGTCTGCCAATTCCGCCATATCCGCTCGTTTCAACTTCTCTATAATAACACAATCCTTGTCATTTGTCAAGCACTTTTTCAAAAAAAATCA
>JAFUPN010000021.1 GCA_017481205.1 Clostridia bacterium
ATGCTTTGGGATGCTTTGCGAAAAAGAGGATATAAACGAAGTTATACAAGCTTAGTAAGAGTGGTAAACAAATGGATAAAGCCTGAAATAAAGAAAAAACAAACAAGAAAACCTAAACCGTATCAAAGAGCGGAATATCCGGGACAAAAGGTACAGGTAGATGTTAAGTTTGTACCGTCATATTGTGTAGTTAACGGACAGAAATATTATCAATATACTGCGGTAGATGAGTGTACACGGTGGACTTTCAGAGAAATGTATGATGAGCATAGTACATACAGTTCAACAGATTTTTTAAAGAAAATGATATTAAGCTGTCCGTTTCCGATAAGGGAAATACAGACCGACAACGGAACAGAGTTTACCAGAGCATTGATAAGCGATGACGGCAAGCCTTCAATGTTTGAAAAAATGCTTGAAGAATGTGGTATAAAGTATCATAGGATACGAGTGGCTACACCAAGGCATAACGGCAAGGTGGAAAGACAACATCGAACTGACGAAAAGAGATTTTACAAGAAAATGAAAATGTATAATCTTGTTGATGGCAGAAAGCAGCTTGCAAAGTACAATGTTAAATCAAATAATATACCTAAGATATGCTTAGGTTTTCTCACACCAAATGAGATGCTGAGTAAATATTTAGGTGTGATGTAAGATAACTAAGGGGTTAAGCAAAGGATTGCTTAACGCCCTGTAAATATTATATCAAAAGACTTGTTGTCAAGGTAAGACTGCAGAGCAGTTCCACCTTGACAAGGGTGATTTGGAGTGTAACTTTTTATTTTTTAAGAAAAGTGTCACCCATCATTGACAATTGTACAGCTGGCAGTGATATTATTGAAAATTTTTGTTGACAAATCGCAAAAAAGATAATATAATATATCTGATTGGCAATGAAAGCGTGTAAGTAGCAATGGGATTTTTCCTCCGAGAGAGGTTCTGTCATCGGCTGTGAGCAGGACTGTGGATACCGGTTGTGAATTTCAGCGTGGGAGCCTTCTGCGAAAAGTAGTTTTACGTTAAGCAGATGTAACTGCCGCATCAGATGCAGACTTAAAGTGCAGAGATTTTACATTCTCTGAAATAGGGTGGTACCGCGAGCAATCTCGTCCCTTACGGATGTTGATTGCTCTTTTTTTATGTAAGAAAGAGAATACATGGAGGTAAATATGAAACAGAAAATCGAACAGTTAAGAGCTCAGATTTCCGCAGAGCTTACTGCCGGACTCAGCCGTGAAGAATTTAAAAAGCTTCGCGAAAAATATTTGAGCAACAAAGCGGGTGAAATACCCAATCTTATGAAAGAAATGCGCAATGTTCCCAAGGAGGAAAGACCGGAATTCGGCAAGATTATCAATGAATTCAAGGTATGGGCAGAAGGTAGATTTGATGAGATAGATGCTTCTCTCAAGGCTGCAGAGCTTGCCGGCAAAAATGCCAGCGAAGCGGTGGATATCACCATGCCTGCGGTTAAGAATGACACAGGCTCCTTGCATCCTACAACTTTGGTAAGACATGAGATTATAAATATATTTGCAAATATGGGATTTGATGTATTTGACGGTCCCGAAATTGAGACAGATTACTACAACTTCACCGCACTCAATGTTCCTTCAGACCACCCTGCAAGAGCAGAGCAGGATACTTTCTATATTACAGAGCAGATTCTGCTTCGTACCCAGACCTCTCCCGGTCAGATAAGAACCATGGAAGCAAACAAGCCGCCTATCAAGGTTCTCAGCCCCGGCAGAGTATTCCGCTCCGATGATGATGCTACGCACACACCAATGTTTCATCAGATGGAAGGTCTTGTTGTGGATAAGAATATCTCTGTTTGCGACCTTTACGGTATGCTTGACCTTCTTGCTAAGGAGATTTTCACAGCGGATACAAAGACCAGACTCCGCCCATCATACTTCCCCTTTACTGAGCCCAGTGTTGAAGTAGACGTAACCTGCTGCGAATGTGGCGGCAAGGGCTGCCGTCTCTGTAAGGGCACAGGCTGGATTGAGGTTCTCGGCGGCGGTATTGTTAACCGCAAGGTGCTTGAAAACTGTAATATCGACCCTGATGTATACTCAGGTCTTGCTTTCGGTATCGGTATCGACAGAATAACCATGCTCAAATACGGCATAAACAATATTCATATTCTGTTTGACAATGATATCAGAACACTCAAGCAGTTCAAGCAGCAGAACAGATAAGAAAGGAAGGAAATAGAAATGTTACTCCCACTCAGTTGGTTAAAAGATTATGTAGATGTAGATGTAACTGTAGAAGAGCTTGAAGAAAGACTGTTTTCAAGCGGCTTTGAGGTAGAAGAACTCAAGTATCTCGGCGAAGAGATAGACAGAGTTGTTACAGGTAAAATCACCTCTGTTGCAAAGCATGAGGATTCCGACCACCTGCAGATTTGTAAGCTGGACTGTGGCGAAGCCTACGGCACAGATATCCAGATTGTTACAGGTGCTCAGAATATATTTGAGGGCGCAGTGGTTCCCGTTGCTCTGGACAATTCACTGCTTCCCGGCGGTGTTAAGATTAAAAAAGGCAAGCTCCGCGGTGTAGAGTCATGCGGTATGCTTTGCTCTGGCGGTGAGCTGGGTATCACCGATGATTGGTATGAGGGCGCCGATGTAGACGGTATCCTTATCCTTGACGAAAACACTCCCATAGGTGAGGATATCACCAAGATTGTGGGTCTTGATGACTATATATTTGATATCAGCATCACAGCAAACCGTCCCGACTGTCAGTCAATTCTCGGTATGGCACGTGAGGTTGCGGCAATTCTTGATAAGCCTCTCAAGGCTCCCGACATGAGCTATACAGCCATTGATGCTGCCAATGACGACGATATTACCGTAACGGTTACAGCTCCCGACCTTTGCCCCAGATACATAGGTCATTATGTAAAGGATGTTGTAATCAAAAAGTCCCCTCAGTGGATGAGAAAGAGACTTGCTCTTGTAGGTCTCAATGCTATAAATACAATTGTTGATATCACCAACTTTATTCTCATGGAGCTGGGTCAGCCTATGCACGCCTTTGACCTCTCCACCCTTGAGGGTAAGGCTATCAATGTACGCCGTGCAAGGAACGGTGAAAAAATCACTACTCTTGATGAAAAAGAATTTGAGCTCAACGATACAAATCTGGTTATCTGCGACGCTGTAAAGCCTGTTGCACTTGCCGGTATCATGGGTGGCCTTAACAGTGAAATTAAGGATACCACAAAGGATGTTGTGTTTGAGTCGGCAAAGTTTGCCCGTGACAGCATCCGTAAGACCTCAAGAAGCCTTGGACAGTCCTCATACTCCAGTGCCAAGTTCTGCAAGGGTGTTGATGAATATACCACCGAATGTGCCATCAAGAGAGCACTCCATCTTATCGAAGAACTTGATTGCGGTACTGTTTCAAACACACATCGCTGTGAAGCTGCAAAGGAGCTTGCGCCAAAGGTTGTTGAAGCTACCTTTGAAAAAATCAATAAGGTTCTCGGTATCGAGGTTCCCGGTGATGTTATCCTTGACATACTCCGTCGCCTTGAGTTTGATGTAAAGAAAAACGGCGATGTTCTCACTGTTACAGCGCCGCTTTACCGCGAGGATGTAGAAGGCTATGAGGACCTTGCCGAAGAGGTTATCCGTATCTATGGCTATGATCATATCAAGCCCCAGCTGCTCAAATTTGCTACAGTTACCAACGGCGGGCTCTCAGAAGCACAGCAGTTTGAGCTCAAGCTTAAAAATGCTCTCAGAATGCAGGGTGCATATGAGACCATCAACTATAGCTTCTATTCAAATGCAGACCTTGATATGCTCCACATCCCCCATGATGCTCCCGAGCGCAATGCAATCAGAATAGAAAATCCCATCAGCGAGAATTATTCCATAATGGCGACAACTCTTGCTCCCATTATGCTCAATACTATAGTTAAGAACTATCGCAGCGGCAACGATGCAGGCAGGTTTTATGAGGTTGCAAATGTGTTTATAGCAAAGCAGATGCCTCTTACAGAGCTGCCTCATGAGAGAAGAACAATCGGCATCGGTGTATACGGTGATGGTGAGGACTTCTTCAAGGTAAAGGGTATTATAGAAGGTATTGCCGATGAATTCAACCTTACCTTCAGCTATCGTAAGAGCACCAGGTCATTCCTGCACCCCGGCATCACTGCAGAGATTCTCTGTGAAGATGAGGTTATCGGTTATGTAGGTCAGCTGTCTCACGAAGTGAGCCAAGAGATGTCTCTTGTTAAGAAAGCTTTTATTGCCGAAATCGACTACGAAAAGCTCTCCGGCTTCTTTAAGCACACCATGCGCTACGCACCTATATCTGAGTTTCCGGATGTTGTCCGCGATTTTGCCTTTGTTTGCGACGAGGCTGTGACCTGCGGAGAAATAGAGGAATCTATCAGGAAGTCCTGCAAATATGTTACAGTTGTCAAGCTCTTTGACATATTCAGAGGCAAGCAGATAGGAGAGGGTAAAAAGAGCATGGCATTTAATGTCATAATCTCCCCTCAGGAAAAAGGCTTCTCCGATAAGGAAATAGAAAAATTCACCTCAAAGATTCTCAAAGACCTTGAGTTTAAGCTGGGAATTTCTCTCAGATAACAGTTTTTTCAAAGCAGATTGATTTTTTTGTCAGTCTGCTTTGACTTTTCTGAATTTGCTCCCTTCAAGCCTTGACAAAAAATTGTTGATTTGTTATTATATAAGTTGTTAATAAATTACGGAGGCAATACTATGGATAAATATACTGATAATTATTATTCTCAGGAAAGTGAAAATACATCAGGCAATTATGAATCAGACAGTGTTGAAATAGAATTAAGAAAAACCATTCAGAGACAGAAAAAAACTATGTTCCGTCTTATGGAGAAGATAAACAGGCTCAGAATTACATGTGTTGTACTGCTTTTGATTTTGGTTGTAGAATCCTTTCTGTTGTGGGGAAATTCGGGCAATGACACCGTTATTCCCGAAAACACGGTAAACAATGCAGCAGGCGAGGATAACACGACAATAAATATCCCCGAGGAAAACCAGTCTCCCGAGCAGACTGATACTGCTGCAAGCAAGGTTGATGAAGCAAAGGTTGAGTCTATCATCACCTCCATGACTTTAGAGCAAAAGGTATATCAGATGATTTTTACCACTCCTGAAAATCTCACCGGCGTACCGGCTGTTACCGTGTCCGGAGATACCTCAAAGGCAGCTATAGAAAAATATCCGGTAGGCGGAATTATATATTCTCAGAAAAATATTGAAAACAAACAGCAGGTAACAGATATGCTTGCAAAGCTCCAGACCTTTACAAAAACAGGTCTCTTCCTTGCAATAGAGGAAAACGGCAATGACGCTGTCCTGACAAATCCCGAGGTAGCTTCGTCCGGTACACAGGCAACCTCCTTTGATTCCACCGATGAAGCGGGTACTGCATATAATGCAATATCTGCAGAGCTTCTTAACCTGGGCTTTAATACCAACCTTGCACCATATACGGAGGCTTCGTCAAAATCTTCAGAGTATTTAGGCTCTGATGTGCAGACGGTTTCCAATATGGTAAAGACCTCTGTAGAAAGTATGTCAAGAAGCAATTTGGCTTCAACACTCAAGTATTTTCCGATCTCGGAAAGCACCTCCAAGACAGCTTCCGATATGAAAAACAGCGAATTCCTGCCGTTTAAAGCGGGTATAGATGCCGGAGCGGATTTTGTAATTGTTTCCGGAAAAGCATCCGGCGAGGGAGAGCCATTCTCCATGTCCGAAACTTATATGAACAAAGCTCTCAAAACCGACCTTGCCTTTGGTGGAGTGGTTGTGGCAGATGATATCACATCATCAGATATAAGCGATACCTATACTCAGGAGAAAGCCGCTGTTAAGGCGGTAAATGCCGGGGCAGATATGCTTATTTGCCCGACCGGAGTTGCAAAAACCGTGAATGCAATTCTTGCTGCTGTAGAATCGGGAGAAATTTCTGAAAAGACAATTGACGATAGTGTAAAACGTATTATCAGAGTAAAGCTTTTCAGAGGAATTCAAAATTAAATAATGATTAATTCATAATTTGTGGGGTTCGGCGGTTTCTGTCGAACTGAAAATACTGTGATTACGTATTAAATCAGTGGTTACTAAAGGCTTGATGTTTCATTTTGAGGCGTCAGGCCTTTTTGTGTTTGAAAATTTTCATTCTGTAGGCGAAAAGTGTCACCCAAAAAGGTTACAAAGCTTCGGACTGCCACCGTTCCAGAATGGCTCTTTTGTGCGACAATTGAATTGTCTGATAGTCTGTATACCTCGATTGCATATGTTTCTTAAAAATTTATCTGAGATTATATTTTTTTCTGTATTGTGACGGAGTAATCCCGTACTTTTTGCAAAAGACCTTATAAAACCATGATATATTCTCAAATCCGCATTCATAGCATATATCCGTAACCGACAGGTTGCTTGTCATCAGCAGATTTATACTGTGCTCAAGCCTCAGGTCGTTAACGAGAGCGCATGGGGATGTATCATAGTATTTTTTCAGGCTACGGCACAGGTGTTCACGGCTTTTTGGGCATATTTCGTACAGCCTTTCGGTACCCTTGATAAAATTTACCGGGTTTTTCATTTTCTCGTAGGTTAGCTCCAGCCACAGGGGTACTTCGCTTTTAGCTTCCGAGTAGTCAAAAAAGTATTGCATAAATATATTCATCAGCAGTGCGCGCATTTTAATTTTTGTTGTTTTCTTATCGGCAATACCGCCCAGCTCAGTCATAGAGAAAAACAGCTTTTCCTTTTCACGCTCCGACAGTATGACTGTAGGTGGGTACGGTGCGCTGAGCATCTCCTTTGAGGGGAATTTGTCACCCAGATACATAAACATTGCGTCCAGGTTATCTTTTGTAAAAGACAGATTTACAAAGTCAAAGTAATTTCCATCGGCACTTTTATAGTCATGTACATCGAAGTCACGAATAAACAATAATTGTCCTACACTTAAGTTTTGCTCTCTGCCGTTTATGATGTGGCATACCTCTCCGCTCATTACCATAAATATCTCGTAGTAGTTGTGATAATGGGGGCGGAAGTACTCTGTATCACTGCGTACATAGCGGCACAGACAGCCGCATTCCAAGTCTACATGATTGCTCTTATCAAGCATTTTTATATCCATATTCAATCACCTTATATCACAATACCATAAAAAAATTATCACGTCAATAGTTGATATTAAAATTCAATAAGTTTAATATAAAGGTAGCCTTAGCAACCAACACTAAAGACGGTTTTGAAATATAAATTTTATCTCATACTTCGTTAAAATACTCGGAAATATTTCCATATTCCCTGCGTTTTTGCCTTGTCTGAAATAAAATTTATAATTTTAAAACTCAAAATGACCTAAGGCGTCTTCAGTATTGGTTGCTAAGGCTAACCTATAAACTAAATTAAAGGCGGTGTATTTATAATGGATTTCATTCAGGAAAAAATCCGCGTCATGGTTGGCAAGCTCAACGAACTTAAGCTTATCAGCTCTGACCCTATTACCTACAGCTATGTGGAATGCCCTGAGTACAAAAAGGGCAACACACCTCCCGGACCCGATGCAGACTGGAAGGTTGCAGATAAATATCAGAGATATTCCGGCGTAGACGGTCATTACTGGATTCATTTTAACGTAGCTCCTATTGAGGCTAAGGAAGGCATGGAGCCCAGACTTTCGGTAAAAACAGGCAGAGAAGGTCAGTGGGATGCTCAGAATCCTCAGATTATTGCCTATATAAACGGCAAAAACACCCAGGCAATGGATGTAAATCACACCTGGATTCCCCTTGAATTCGGTAAGGAATACGATGTGTACCTTTATCTTTACAACGGTATGCTCCCCGGTGATTTTGGCTGTGCTCCCTCAATCGAAATTATTGACCTGCGCACAGAAGCTCTTTATTATGACATCAGTGTTCCTTATGAAGCAATGAAGCTTCTGGACCACAACTCTATGGATTATATAAAAATCCATGAGTCTCTGGATAAAGCTACACTTCTTCTTGACCTTCGCGATTTCTATTCTGCGGATTATTACAAGGGCATTGACGATGCTCTGGCATATATGCGTGATGAGTTCTACGGCAAGGTATGCGGCAATACCCAGGGTGTTGTAAGCTGTATCGGTCATACCCATATTGACGTTGCATGGATGTGGACTGTTGCACAGACAAGAGAAAAGGCTCAGAGAAGCTTTTCAACCGTTATCAATATGATGAAGCGATACGATGACTATATGTTCATGTCCAGCCAGCCTCAGCTCTATCAGCATGTTAAGGAAGAGGACCCCGAGCTCTATGAACAGATAAAACAGCGTGTTGCAGAAGGCCGCTGGGAAGCAGAGGGCGCAATGTGGCTTGAAGCAGACACAAACCTTGCAAGCGGCGAAAGCCTTGTGCGCCAGATTATGTACGGCAAGCGCTTTATGAAAAACGAATTCGGCGTAGACAACAAAATCCTCTGGCTGCCCGATGTATTCGGCTACAGCGGTGCCCTTCCTCAGATTCTTAAGAAAACCGGTGTAACCCAGTTCTTTACTACAAAGATGTACTGGAACGAAACAAACAAAATGCCCGACGATATGTTTGAATGGGAGGGTATAGACGGAAGCAAGGTGTTTGCCACCTTTATTCCCAGCTATGTTCTCCGTCTGAACCCATATGAAGTTAAAGAACGTGTATGGGATGCGTTCAAAAACAAAAATATCACCGCCGAAACCATGTTTACTTTCGGTTTCGGCGATGGCGGCGGCGGTCCTACATATGAAATGATGGAGAATTATGAAAGACTGAAACATGGTATCCCCGGTATGCCAAAAACCGTTATTCAGTCCGGCGGTGCACATTATGATAAGGTAGAGGCAGATTTTTACGCAAATACCACCGAAGAATATTCCAGACCCAAGTGGGTTGGCGAAATGTATCTTGAAATGCACAGAGGTACCTATACTTCTATTGCAAAAAATAAGAAAAACAACCGCAAGAGCGAGCTTCTTTATCAGCAGGCAGAAACCACCGCTGCAACAGATATGGTTCTTTGCGGAGGCAAATATCCTCAGGATACCTTAGAAAAGCATCAGACCACAATACTTCTCAACCAGTTCCATGACATTATCCCCGGTTCTTCCATCAAGCAGGTTTATGATGTAACCGATGTTGAATATGCTGAAATCCTCAAGGATGGCAGAGCAATGGTTGATAGCAGTGTTGCTAATCTTAAATCTTCAGTAAAAACCGATGGAGGTATATTTGTATACAATCCCACTCCATTTGCAATGAGCGATTATGTAACTGTAGAGGGCAAGAGGTATTATGCAGAAAATGTTCCCTCTCACGGCTGGAAGGTTATCGAAGACAAAGCTTCGGAAAACAAGATTTCCGTAAGTGCAAAGGTTATTGAAAACGATGTCATCAAGGTTTCCTTTGATGATAAATACCACATTGTTTCCGTATATGACAAGGAGAATGGCAGGGAGGTGCTTGCTGAGGGTGCAAAGGCAAACCGCCTCGAAATCTTTGAGGATTATCCCAGAGAATATGACGCATGGGAAATTACTGATTACTATAAGCAGAAAATGTGGATAGCAGACGATGTGTCCGATGTTTCCGAGCTTGACAGCGGACTCAGAATCAAGCGTAAATATGGCAAGTCCACCATCTGTCAGGATATTATCCTTACTCCCGGCTCAAAGAGGGTGGATTTTGTAACAACCGTAGACTGGCATGAAGACCATGTGCTTCTCAAGGCTGCATTCCCTGTTGATATCCGTTCAACAAATGCGACATATGATATCCAGTTTGGTAATGTTGAACGACCTACCCACAAAAACACTCCTTGGGACAGAGCAAAATTTGAGGTTTGTGCTCACAAGTGGGCAGACCTTTCCGAGGATGATTACGGTGTAAGTATCATCAACGATTGCAAGTATGGCTACAGCATCGAAGAGAATGTTATGAAGATTTCTCTTCTCAAGTGTGCTACATACCCAAATCCCGAGGCAGACAGAGGTATCAACGAGTTTACATACTCTCTCTATCCTCATACAGGCAGCTTCAAGACAGGCGAAACAATCAAGCAGGGATATTTGCTCAATATGCCTCTTGAGGCATCAAAAATCGCCAAGACAGAGGGCAGCATTGCTGATTGCTATTCCTTTATATGTGCAGATAGTGACAATGTTGTTATCGAAACTGTTAAAAAGGCAGAGGATGACGATGCAATCGTAGCAAGAATGTACGAATCATTCAACAAAAAGTCAAAGGCTACTATAACAACAGGCTTTGACTTTAAGGAAGTATACATCTGCGACATGCTTGAAAACAACGAGACAAAGCTGCCTCACGACGGCAGAAGCGTAAAGGTTGATATCAAGAATTTTGAGATAGTTACTCTTAAATTTGTGAGATAAAAACAACAAAAGCTGTAAAAAGCGGATTTGAGCCGTTTTTTACAGCTTTTAATTAATGTTGTATCCGATTAATTCTGATTGATTTCAGAAATTTTATTATCTATATCATAAAATGCATTATCAATTGCTTCAATGTGATATAATTCATACATTTCGTAAATATAGTCAGTTAGGTTAAGCTCATCCCATAGCTTTAACACTTTATCTGCAGTTGTATTTTTATATTTGGCATACTGTTCTAATAAAAATACGAAAAACTCCATTTCTTTAGACATATTCATCTCTCCTTAAATAAAGCGAATTCTGCGGATCTCCTGTTATCTGTTCATTTTCCCACATATCAAAAATTCCTATTGGAGAAAATTCCCACATTTCGAGATTTTCGTCTACAAGCATCCGATAGGTTTCTGACTGTAAAAATTTTCTGAGAGCGTCCATTGGTTTTATTCCGTATTTACAGCATATTTTATTTACAACTTCTTTATTGTAATAGCTTAGAATAAAAGGCATAAGAGTTTTCATCTTTCTATCACCTCACAGAATTTCAGGTATTTTAAAGCATTATTGCTTTTAAAGGCATATTGATCTTTTAGTTTCTGCGGAAGCAGTCTCTTTATGGTTTCTTTTTCATCATAGATACCGGCAAAATATGCAGCAATTACAGGTGCTGTTTTGTCATTTGCAACTGGTCCTATAACAACATCATAATTATCTGTGACATTTTCATTGCTGCGGTTATTGGCTGCATACCTTAGCCACTTTTCATCAGCTTTTGAAAAAATTAATGAATTTAGCCTATTCAATGCTTTTTCATCAAATTCAAAGACAGATATGGTTTTGGTGCCGCTTTTTCTTCTTATGGTAGTTAATTGTGCCCATCTTTCTGCCTGTTCATAACTTGTTGTCATATAAAATCCTGTGCCGAAATAATAATTTTAGGCTCAATGACCGCAACGTTACTGCCATGGTATAGCTTCATAATACAATCCCTCCGATTTATAAAAGAACCTGACGGAAACTATTTATATATTAATTTTACCATACACAATTTGCAAAATCAACACCTTTGCCGCAGAAAAGGTTAATAAATTGCCTTTCTTTATTTAGTTGACTTTTTATCTCTCGATTGGTATAATATATTCAACTGAATACGGCCATAATATTTATAAGACTTGCAGAAAGGATGAGAACCTGTGAAAAAATTGCTTTTGATTATTAACCCCAATGCAGGAATGAAACGTGCTAATAAATATCTTACAGATATTCTGCTTTTGTTTTTAAAATATGGCTATACAACTGAGGTTCGCCTCACCATGGGCAGAGGCGATGGCTATGATATTGCCAGAGAGTGTTCATGCGGCTGTGACCTTGTTGTATGTATAGGCGGAGACGGCACATTTAATGAAACAGTCGGCGGTCTTATTGATTCAGGATGCAAGGTTGCCTTGGGATATATACCTGCGGGCAGTACAAATGATTTCGGAAGCGGTCTGGGGCTCAGCAAGCGCATACTTCAGGCGGCAGAGGATATCATGACAGGTACTGTGCGCATGATAGATATAGGCAAATTCAACGATAGGTATTTTTCCTATACAGCGTCCTTCGGAGTTTTTACCAAGGTATCGTACACAACATCCCAGAGTATAAAAAATGCTCTCGGACACCTTGCTTATGTTCTTGAAGGCATCAAGGAGCTTTCTTCAATCCGCAGTGAGCATATCAAGATAAGAGTCAATGGGGATATTATTGAGGATGATTATATTTTCGGTGCAATATGTAATTCCACATCTCTCGGCGGAGTTCTTACTCTGAGCCCGGATGTGGTGGACCTCAGCGACGGCATGTTTGAAATATTGCTTATAAGAATGCCAAAGAATATTATTGAGCTTAACGCCATAATTTTTGCTCTTAACAACAAGGATTATTCATCAACAGACATGATATATTTTTGCTCGGCATCGTCTGCTCAGATAGAAGCCGACAAGACCGTTTCCTGGACTCTTGACGGAGAATATATGGAGGGCAGTAATGTTATATCAATGGAGAATATCCACGATGCGGTTAATCTTATTGTTCCTGCCAGATAAATGAAAGGATAACCCTATGGAAAACCAAAGAAAACCCCACAGAAAAGACCGTTATGACGGGTACTATCTGCAAAATCAGGATGCAATGCATGTTATAATGCCGTATCTTATGCCAAACCGCACAGACAATGAGGCAGTTATGAAGGAAACTGTAGATATGACTGCTGTGCTTGAATATCTTGACAAGAAAAATGCAGATAATCCAAGGTATAAATATACAATGATGCATGTTATAATGGCGGCAATTGCCAAGGCCATATATCTGCGCCCTAAGATGAACTATTTTATCGCCGATTACAAGATGTATGAACGAAAGGATATTTCCTTTTCATTTGTAGCCAAAAATCAGATGAGCGACCATGCAGGCGAGACCCTGCTTATCTTCAGGCTTGACCGAGAGAGCCAGGTTTCACCGGTGGAGCAGATACATGATTTTGTATGCGGCGAGGTGTTTAAGGTTCGCAGTGAAAACAAATCCAACGGCACAACCGATTTGCTTAATGTTTTTGAAAAAATTCCCGGTTGGGTGCTTAAGCTGGTTATAAAAACTCTTACCCGTATGAACGACAAGGGCAGATTGCCCAAGTTTGTGCGCCCCTTTGACCCCTATGCTTCCACTGTGTTTTTGTCAAACCTCGGAAGTATAAAGCTCACTGCAGATTATCACCATCTTGCAAACTGGGGGACAAATTCTATTTTTGTTATAATCGGTGAGCTTGGTAATAAGGCTTTTTATGACAATGATGGCAATGTCACTGTTAAAAAAGCTCTGGACCTGGGCATAACTGTTGATGAGCGCATTGCCGACGGATATTATTTTTCCAAGACAATACGTCTGGTCAGACATTTTCTTGCAAATCCGCAGCTCCTGGATGAGCCGGTTTATGCTCCTTTTGATATGGAATGAATTATAAGCTGAATTGAATTACATAAATCTCGATATTAGCTGTACAAAATAACCTCTGAAAGGTAAGGTATATAATTATGAATTTAAAAGCTCCATGGCTCAACGGTTACGGAAATGTTTCCCATACATTGGATTATCCGGATACCACTCTCAGCGAACAGGTGCTTGGTATTGCCGCAAAAAAGGGCGATAAAACCGCTCTTGTATTTATGGGCAGGAATATCAGCTATTCGCACATGGCAAAAATGATAGAGAAAACCGCAAAGGCTTTTGCGGCTGCAGGTGTGGCAAAAGGAGATTTTGTGACACTATGTATGCCTAATGTGCCCCAGACTGTATATGCTTTTTATGCACTTAATATGCTGGGGGCGGTTGCCTCGATGATACATCCTCTGTCTGCAGAAGGGGAGATATTATATTATCTTCAGCAGACCGGGAGCAAGGTGATTGTCACTCTTGACCAGTTTGTTCCAAAGGTGCTTGAGGTGCACAGAGAATATGCTCTTGACAAAATAATTGTTGCAGATATTGCCGATGAGCTGTCTGCTGTAAAGGGAGCCGCTTACAGACTGATTTCCGGCAGAAAAAATCCCAAGCCGGCATACAACTCCACTGTTGTAAAATGGTCAGATTTTCTCGATAGCGGCAGTAAGTATGATGGCATATACAAATCCGGTATGCATAAGGATGATACTGCGGTTATACTCTTTTCCGGCGGTACAACCGGAGTAAGTAAGGGTATTGAGCTTTCAAGCTTCAATTTTAACGCTTTGGCATATCAGACTGCTGAGATGAGCCAGTGTGATGTGGAAAACTGCAGTATGCTTGCGGCTATGCCTATGTTCCACGGCTTCGGTCTCGGTGTATGTGTACACACTCTTCTTGCAATCGGAGGTACTTCGATTTTGGTACCTAGATTCAATGTTGAGGAATATGCAAAGCTGATAAAAAAATGCCGCCCGAATTTTATCGCAGGTGTTCCCACTTTGTTTGAGGCTATTGCAAACAGCTCATATCTTGATGGAGTTAAGCTTGATTGCTTAAGAGGTGTATTCTCCGGCGGAGACTCGCTTGCTCCAGACCTTAAGAAAAAGATTGATGCTTTTCTTGAAAGCCACGGCGCAGATGTCCGTGTGCGCGAGGGCTATGGCACAACAGAATGTGTTACCGCAAGCTGTCTTACTCCGTATTTAAATGAAAAAGAGGGAAGTATCGGTTTGCCTTTCCCAGATACATATTACAAAATCTGTGAGCTTGGCACTACTGCCGAGGTTGAATACGGTCAGTTAGGGGAAATCTGTATTTCCGGTCCGACGGTAATGAAGGGGTATCTCAACCATGAGGAAGAAACTGCCAATACTCTTGAAACTCATGAAGACGGTATGCTGTGGCTTCGTACCGGAGACCTTGGATATATGGACAACGATGGATTTGTGTATTTCAAGCAGAGAATAAAGCGCATGATTATAACCAGCGGCTACAATGTATATCCGTCTCAGATTGAATCTATATTTAATGCTCATGAGGCAGTGCTGCTCAGCTGTGTAATCGGTGTTCCTGATCCCCGAAAGATTCAGAAGGTAAAAGCCTATGTTATACTTGCCGATGGCTATGAGCCTACTGAGGAGCTTAAAGAAAAGCTTTTTGAATATTGCAGACGTCACATTGCCAAGTATGCAATGCCTTATGATATAGAGTTCAGAGAGAGCCTTCCCAAGACAAAGGTAGGAAAAATTGCCTATGGCGAGCTGGAAAAAGAAGCAATCGAAAAAGAAAAGGAAATGGTCGAGGCGTGAGCCTGACATTGGTTCTATATGAATTTTAGACCAATATTTATTAATTGTATATATAGAAATTATCCCTTTGATGGTGTATAATATATTTGTATTATTATACCCATTAAAGGGATTTTTTGAAATTGTAAAAAACGGAGTGAGTTTTATGAGCAAAAAATTAAGAAGGGTTGTGGCATTCGTTTTGTCAGCGGCAATGATTGCAGGTGTTTTGCCGGCATTTCCGCATAACGGCACAACAGCTGCTTCAGCGCAGGATGTTGTATCTTCATTTGGCGGCTGTGAGACCTTTGAAGCTGCAGGAAAGGTACCGTCTTTTGTAACTGTAGACGGCAATGCTGATGTTGTATCATTCAATAGCGCTTCCGTATTGCGGATAAACGGTGCTGCGGGACACACCGAAGCGTCTGTTGATGTGTCGGCATTGACTGCTCCCCATGTATCTCTGATTGCGGCTTTCTCAAATCCCGGAGCGGAGTATGGAATAAGCCTTGGCGATTTGACCCTTAATGCCAAAAACGGCGCTCTTTATCACGGCAGTACTGCTCTTGTCTCTAACATTGAGAAAGATGTTTTTTACAAAATAGATATATACACCGATGAATCCGACAGTGCCAAGCTCTATGTTAATGACACAAAGCTTGCTTCAGTATCCTTCTCAGGTAAAGGGTCTGTTGTAATGTCTGCAAAGGGTGGATATTTGTATATAGACTGTATCGGTGTCAGCGAAACACCTCTGAAATATTTTTCGGGAAATACATCCGATATTACAGCAAACGGAGGTTCAAAAGCTTTTGTTGCAGGAACAGGCGGCAAACCTGCCTATGACAAATCTGTTTTTGTAACCAGCACTTCTGCCACAACTGAGAGCACAAATGTATATTACAGATGCTCATCTTTTGAGATAAGCGATAATGGCATATATTCAATTGAAGCAAATATCCTGCCGGTCAACAATGTAAGCAGTATATTTTTTGCTACACAAAGCCATGCTTCGATCTCCGACTACATTACAGGCTTTACCGCCGGAGTGTGGAACAAGGTTCAATGCATAGTCGATACCGGCTCGGGTACATGGTCTGCATATCTTAACGGCAAAAATATTTCAAGTGGGTTAATCCCTGAGCGTGCAATGGGCTATATTGACGGTAAGACCAACGAATTCCGTATTGTTGCGGTAAAAGCATCTACTACAGCTGCCGAAGTGGAAACGATATATTTTGACGATATGTCTGTCTGCCGGCTTGATTCCGGGGTGGGAGATGCCGCAGTCTATGAGCCCCAAGGCACAGGAAGCTATTTGGTTGAAGACGGCATCATCACAGGCAGTGTCACACTTGGCGGGCTTGCCGCTCAGGCGGGCACCAATGTGAGAACCTATGCTTATGCAGACGAAAGCTTCACTCCACTTAATATAGACAGAAATACATTGCTCTCAGACGGGAATATAGTTGTTTTTGCAAATGAAGACAATGTATATTCATATTGGAAAATATCATCTGATACACCGATTGCAGAGCTTTCATCCGGCTTTGTCAAGAATAATTTTGTTAACAGCTCATCCCTTGAGAGCGTTGCCGGCTTCGGTGGTAAAGCCGCTAACGATGAAAGTGCTCATGTGTACGGAGCCTGCATTGATAATAACACATACTACAGCTCAGGAACTCTTACATACGACAGTATGAGTACATACACACTGGAAGCAAGCTTTTATCCGGTGTCAGGCGTATCAAAGATTTTTGTCGGTACAAGAAGTCATGCAAGACTGAGCAATGAGATTTATCCCGGCGACTTTATACTTAATCAGTGGAACAGAATACATTTTGTGTATTTCCCCCAGACAGGAAAGAGTGCTTCATATCTCAACGGAACCTTCAGGGGATATTATGACCTGTCGGATACCGCCAAGGGATATATGGATGCCGGCGCGGAAATCCGCTTTATAGCATATCAGCAGTCAAGCGCAGGCGTGGATATTTACTTTGACGATATCAAAGTGACTTCGACAGTGGGAATGCCCGTGTATTCTCCCTTTGAGCTTGACACTGCCGGAAGCAGTCTTGCCTGTGCCGATGATTCTGTGATATATATTAACGGTGATGTGACCGCCGCAGACCTTGACTCGGAGCTTGGTGCTGCAAACAACTGCACAATTTCCGCAGTTGATGCAAGCGATAATTGCATTGACGGCGTTATTTCCGAGGGTGATACCGTTGCCTGCGAGAGCCATGACGGCATTTTTGCATACTATACTGCAAAAATTTGGTCAGACAGAGAAATTATATATGATGGCGATAACATCCTGGCAAAGGCGGCAGATGGCGCAATGCTCATGTCTGCACGCTATAATTCTGACGGCAGTCTTGCAGACCTGGATATTGCCCGTGACGGGGATGACGGTATATACTCCCTCACATGTGTCCCCGGTGATGAAGATAAGCTTAAAATAATGCTCTGGGACGGCAGGTATAATTTAAAAGCTCTTGAGGTTAATACCGCCTATGCAGGAGCTCCCGAGGCAAAGCCCTCTGTTCTTTTTGTGGGCAGCGAGCACTCTCTCGATATGTCTGCATATTTAAAATCCGCTGCTGCATCAGCAGGCTTGGATTTTGGTGTTGGTGTGCTCATGAGTGATGATGCCGACTTTGCATCTCAGTATGCCTCTGCATCGGATTCTTCTTACAATGAATTTGTATATGATGGCAAGAATATAGGCAATTTCAGTTTTGACGAGATAGCTGCAAGCTCTGAATACAGATGGGACTATGTGGTATTGGAAAGCAGTGTTGAGTCTTATTATACATCAATTTCAGACACCTACGAGACAGATATAATAAGTATTGTAGATTATGTTAACCAAAAGATTCCTGACAGCTCTATAGCGATTGTACAGCCGCTCACCTGTCAGGTTGGCTATCATTATGACGGTACAGTGGTTACTGCTTCAAGCTATGCGGAAATGACAGACTGGCTCTATAACAGCACAAAATCTGCTGTGTTATCGGCAATCTATAAGATAGGCAGAAATGTAATTTTTGTACCGGCAGGCAGTGTGTTAAAATCAGCAGGAGACATGTCAAGATTCAATACAACATATGACAAAGCGGCTCATGAAGCTCTCACGGATAATACATATGTGGGAGCCGGTATAATAAGCGACGGCGACAGTGGCGATATTGCTCTCTACCGTGATGGTATACATGCTTCCCCCGCAGGCAGATTTGTCCTTGCCAATGTCTTGCTTAAGTCGATTACCGGCTATAGCTCAGGTGTGGCAGGCTTCAACTCCGATGTAAGGCACGAGCTTGAGTGCGACAGATATGACGGCAGCGATGCGATAACATGTATTTTCGGCTATATAGATACTGATGATGCCGGCAAGCTTATTAATAATACAACCAAGTTTTTTGACGGAAATATAAATATAAGCGAAACCGACGGCAAGAATGACGGATTCAGAACAAAATCCGATGCTGAGACCGTCATGCTTGAAAGCTTTGACGAATATTCAGGAGAAGAAATCGGTAACGGCTGGGTTATTTCGTCAAACGGTAATACCTTCAGTGCCGAGCCCGACAAGGCAAACGGAGGCAATTATCTTGAGTTCAGCAAGACCTCAACCTCCACCAAGCTTGAAGCAACGAAATATTTTGACCCTGTAGGCGGCTCACTCAGAGTGGATTTCCAGCTTAGCCTTTTTGATATTGCTTCCTACATGACTATGGCGCTGTACAGCTTCAACTATTCTGACGATGCAAATGATATAACAACACTTACTTTAAACAACGGCACGCTTGTTGCAAATACAACAGAAGTTGCAGCTCTTGAGGCAAATACCTGGTATGATATATCAATGTATTTTTACGCAGATACCTATACTTATAATGTATATGTCAACGGCGAGCTTGAAGCGGAAAATATTCCCTACAGCATGAATATCCGTACCTTAAGTGCATTCAAGCTTGTGTCACCTGCAAATTATGCGGCTGATATGGGTATTGACAATATTAGAGTAAGCTTTATTACGGATACTGAGTATAACAGTACATATGCTCCTGAGGAAGAAAGCAGTGTTCTTATTGATGAGGATTTTGAAAGCACAGGAGCCTACGGTTCGTATACCTCCGGTACTTCAATAACAGATTCTTCAAACAAAACTGCCGGTGATATAACCTATCAGCATGACGGCAGCAACGGCTATATACAGGCAACACGTACTGCAAGCAGCGGTACCTGCTCTGTTTTAATCCCCTTTAAAAAAACGTCTCAGGATGTCGTTGCCGAGTTCAAAATAAAGCTTCTTGATAACAATTCGTCAACAAAGCTTATTACTCTGTATGTCAGCGGATATGCATTCACCTTCTATTTCGGAAAAGGTAATATCGGCTCCAATCTCATAACTTATGAAAACGACGGAGCAGACGGTAGGACTTCTACAGCACGCAAAAAATATATTATGTCCAACAGATGGTATGATGTAAAGCTTGAAACAAATACTGCCAAACGCACATACAACCTTACATGGAACGGTTCTGATGTTTACAGTGATATCCCCTATGAAACGGTTTCATCCTTAAATCAGCTCCGATTTGCTATTACCTCAAGCAGTGACGGAGTAACTGCAGCTTATGCTCTCGATGACCTCGTTATCAATGAGATTCCTGTTCAGTACGACGGCTATAATCCCGATGAAACAGGCGCGCCGGAGATGTATTCCTGGCAGGATACCTATATGTCCGACCCATCAGGAATTGTGGTTAATGCCGAGGATATGAATCTTGATAACTGCACTGTTTCAGATGATGCAGTATTCCATGGCTCCAAGGGTGCAACGGTTTCCGATTGGGGCGTTGGCTCTGCTAAGTTCGCCTTTAACGGCGAGACCGGCTACTATGCAATTAATGTGGGCTACAGGGAAAGCGAGGGAATGTACGATTCCTCCTATGAGCTCAATCATAACGGCAGGAGAATAGACTGGTGGCTGGGTCAGTACGATGACGGTCAGCGCCATGTCCGCAAGTCAAAGACCTGGCATTATATCGAAAACGGCGATGAATTTGAGATAGTCGGCTCCTATGGAAAGGACCCTGCTTCAGTTGATTATGTTGAATTTACCAAGTCTGATATACCGGAGTTTACCTTCGGTGACCTTATAGATGATGCTGCAAGTGCTCATCCTTCATACTGGCTTGATTCCAGCTGGGTAGGAGAGGAAGAGGGCGGCTATGTCCGCAATGGTCATACCATCCATGATGCACGGACTGATGCAAAATCAGCGGCAGTGCGTAACTTCTATCCTACAGCCAAGTCATTGAGTCTCGACTTTACCTTTAAGGCATCTCTCAAAACACCGTTTGTAATGACAGTGGGTGACGGATTTAAGGATGCACTTTCCGTAAGTTTCAGCAATGGTATTGTTTTGGCAAACGGCGTTACTACCAATACTGTATACGGTACAAGCAGCAATCTTGCCCGTCTTGTTGTAGACCGTGAGAGTGATACATTCAGCTTGTATATCAAGAGTGCAGCCGTGCTTGAAAATATCCCGCTTGCATCCGGCATGGATAAGCTCAGTGTCCTTAAGTTTTCTACAACCGATTCGGGTACCGGAACGCTTACACTAAGCAATCTGCGTATGAATGCAGGCTATGTCCTTGATGAAGCTTTCCGTGCAATGACAGCCGGCTCAACTCCTGAATTTGCAGGCTGGGAGATATCAGATGCGACAGTTGCTTCAATGAGCTCGGAAAATGCTGATGCCAATTCTCTTAAAATCAGCGCAGGGGGCACAGCATCAAAGAGTATTTCAACCGACTCTAAGGTGATAACCTTTGAGACAAACTTCATTCTTCCAGCCAAGAAGGATGGAGCTAAGATAAGCATCGGCTCAGACAGCGGCTGTATAGGATTATACACAAGCGGAGATGATATATATTATGACAACGGCGACGGCGATACCTCCAATGATGAGATTGTCTGGTCCGGATACCTTCACAATATCTGGTACAGTGCTTCTGTTGTGGCAGACCTTGAAAACAAAACTGCATCCTTTGCCATTAACGATTTCTCCAAAAAAGACAATATCGGTATATCTATTAGCGAAATAAACAAAATCAGCTACGAAGCAGGCAGTGCAGAAGGCGAGCTCTGGATAGATGATATCAAGGTAATAGGCGGTACTTATGCATGTGAGGTTCCTGAGCCGCAGCCTGCTCAGACAGACTATACCATAGTTATGGAAGCCTGCGACCTGTGGAGAGAGGGTCACCACTTCGGCAGCGATTCTCTGATTCCCTTTGACAACAGAACTCCCTTCCTTGGTTATCTTGAGGACGGTAACCCCGAGGTTGCCGACTGGGAGACAAAGTTCCTCATTGAGCACGGTATAAACACATATGCAACCTGTTGGTATGTGAATGCCAACTGGAACTGTAGTCCTGTAAAAACACCCCGAAACAGTGCAAAGCTCAATGTGGGCTATATGAAGTCAAAGTATGTTGATATGCTGGACTTTGCTATTATAGTAACTGTTGTTGGCGGCAACTATGGTGCAGATCCGTTCCTTGAGCATCAGGTAAGATACTGGATTGAACGTTACTTCCGTTCACCGAATTACTGGAAGGTGGACAACAAGCCTGTTATACCCATATATGATATAAATTCTGTAAATAACATTGACTCAATGATTCTGTATAAGATAGAGGCTCTCCTTAAGAAACACGGATTTGACGGAGCCATATTCCTCGGTACTCATAACAATAATGTTACAACCACAACCAACGGTTATGACTACAAATATCAGTATCATCAGTCTAATACGAACATCGTAGGACACAATGTTATTCAGTCTCTCAGTTCAAAGCAAAGCACAGACGGTGTAAAGATGCTTGCTTCTCCCTCACAGGGCTGGGGTAACGAAGCATGGGGCAGAGCCGATAGAAAGATTAATATGCCTCTTGATGAATGGCAGGCATCTCTGGAATGGATAAGAGACGTGTATATGCTTCAGGAAAAAGCGGCAGACAGCACTTCTCTTTCAGGCAATACCCTTTGGCTGGGCAACTGGAATGAATATTCTGAGGGACATTTCCTTGCGCCGAGTAATATATCCGGCTTTGGATATGTAGATGCTGTGCGTAAGGTGTTTACAACCGCAGCCGAAGAACATGAGGATGTTGTACCCTCAAAGCAGTTTGATTGGCTTACGTCCTTTAAGTACAGATAATAAAATAAAAGCTTGATAATTGTAAAATAATGTGTTAAAATAGAGCTTACAGTGAGTTCGTAACCATCCTCACTAAAAACAAAACTAAGGAGAATAAAAAATGAAGAAAAAAACCAAAAACCTCACTCACGCTGCATTGATTGCAGCATTGTATGTGGTGCTGACCTATGCTGCCAATATGTTTGGCCTGGCAAGCGGTGCAGTGCAGATACGTATTTCCGAAGCACTTACCGTGCTTCCGTATTTTACACCGGCGGCAATTCCGGGTCTGTTTGTCGGGTGCGTCACGGCTAATCTGCTGACCGGCTCCACAGCGCTTGATATTGTATTTGGCTCGCTGGCGACCTTACTTGGCGCTCTTGGCACCTATGCATTGAGAAAAAAGAGCAAATATCTTGCTCCTATACCGCCGATTGCTGCAAATACAATTATCATTCCATGTGTGCTGATATATGCAGGTATCCCCGGCGCATGGTGGTATCTTGCTCTCACTGTGGGCGCTGGAGAAGTAATAAGCTGCGGAGTGCTTGGAATTATTCTTATAAATGCACTCAGAAAAAGAGCAGACACAATCTTTTGATTGATAATATATTAGCCTAAAATTTAATCTTTGAGGCACCTTTAGCATTGGTTGCTTCGATTATTGCTTACAAAGGAATCCGCTTAACACGGATTCCTTTGTGGTTTTATACAACTTATATTAAATTAATCATTTCAGCCCCTTGACATTTACTTTGATATTGGGTAAAATAGTAGATGTATATTTATACGCAATTTTCCTTATGGTATTGCGTAAAGAAGAACAAGTCTGAATAAATAGTAATAGTGAAAAGTTAAGAGGTATAGAAAGACTTACATTATTTTGCTTCGGCTAAGGGAAGGAATGGATATATAAATGATTATAAAAGCACCAAAGGGTACGATGGATGTTATCCCTGAAAATGCCTATAAATGGCAGTTTATTGAAAATAAAATAAGAGAAATTACAGGCGAATTCGGTGTAAGCGAGGTTCGTACACCTGTTTTTGAGCATACAGAGCTTTTTCAGCGCGGGGTAGGAGATACTACAGATGTTGTTGAAAAGGAAATGTATACCTTCAATGATAAGGGTGACAGAAGTATTACTCTCCGCCCCGAGGGAACTGCAGGTGCTGTTCGTCTTTTTATTGAGCATGGTCTTTTTAACAATCCCATGCCCATTAAGACATACTATTTCACCAGTTGTTACAGATATGAAAAGCCCCAGGCTGGCAGACTCCGTGAGTTTCATCAGTTTGGTGTAGAATACTTCGGTACTCAGAGCCCCACTGCCGACGCGGAGATTATGGAGCTGGTAATGCTGCTTTACAAAAGACTTGGACTCAAGGGTCTCAGCCTTAATATAAACAGTATCGGTTGTCCGGTTTGCCGTAAGGAATATAACGAAAAGCTCAAGGATTATCTCCGTCAGAACTACGATAACCTCTGCGATACCTGCAAGAGCCGTTTTGACAGAAATCCTATGAGAATTCTTGACTGCAAGAGCCCTGTATGTAAGGACATTGTCAAAGGAGCGCCCCTCCTTATTGACAATATCTGTTCAGAGTGTAGCGACCATTTTGAAAAGGTTAAAAAGTATCTTGAAGCAGCCGGACTTGAATACAGCATTGACCCGTATATTGTCCGCGGACTTGATTATTATACCAAGACTGTTTTTGAAGTAATCGCCCAGAATAAAAATTCCAACAACACTATATGCGGTGGCGGACGATATGACGGTCTTGTTGAGGAGCTTGGCGGCAGCAGTACGCCTGCATGCGGATTTGCTCTCGGCATGGAAAGACTCTTACTTACCCTTGAGGAGCAGGAAATAGAAATTCCTGATACAACAAATGTAAAGCTTTATATAGGCAGTATGGGTGAGCAATGCAGCTTCTTTGCACATAAGCTTACACATCAGCTCCGAGGCGAGGGTCTCAGTGTTGAATGTGACCACCTTGGCAGAGGAGTAAAGGCTCAGCTTAAGTATGCAAACAAAATTAAGGCCGAATACACACTGGTTCTCGGTGAGGATGAAATATCTACCGGTAAGGGTAAGCTTAAGAATATGGCAGACGGTATCGAGACGGTTGTAGATATAAATGCACAAGATATTTTAAATCACATAAATCAGGAGGAAGTATAAAATGTTTGAAACAATCGAAGGCATAAAGCGCACCCATAAATGCGCCCAGCTTACAAAAGCAAATATAGGCGAAGAGGTTGTTCTTATGGGATTTACCAATTCCGTAAGAAACCTGGGCGGTCTTATATTTATAAATCTGCGCGACGTATCCGGCATAATCCAGTGCGTTTTTAACACAGATAATGCTGAAATGTACGAAAAAGCTGCTAAGGTAAGAGATGAGTTTGTGCTTGCAGTGGTTGGTACAGTTGCGGCAAGAGACGAAGCTGTTGTAAACAAAAATATGGCAACAGGAGAAATTGAGATTATTGCAAAGGAGCTGAGAATCCTCTCAAAGGCTCAGACACCTCCTTTTTATATTGTTGAAAACAGCGATGTTAAGGAAGACCTTCGTCTTACCTACAGATACCTGGATTTGCGCCGCCCTGATATGCAGAGACATCTTATTACCAGAAGCAAGGTAGCACAGATTGTCCGTAATTTCTATATAGACAACGGCTTTTATGAGATAGAAACACCTATTCTCATGAAGAGCACACCTGAGGGCGCAAGAGACTATCTCGTTCCCTCCAGAGTACACAACGGCAAATTCTATGCGCTCCCTCAGTCACCTCAGATATATAAGCAGCTTCTTATGATATCCGGCATGGACAGATATTTTCAGATTGCAAAATGCTTCCGTGATGAAGACCTGAGAGCGGACAGACAACCTGAGTTTACTCAGATTGACCTTGAAATGTCCTTTGTTGATATGGACGATATACTCAGCCTGAATGAGCAGCTTATTGCAAAGATTTTTAAGGAGATAAAGGGAATAGATGTTGAGCTTCCTTTCCTGAGAATGCCCTACAGCGAGGCGATGGACAGGTTTGGCTCGGACAAGCCCGACACACGCTTCGGTCTGGAAATCAAGGATATTTCTTCCGATGTAAAGGGATGCGGCTTCAAGGTGTTTGCCGATGCGATTGATAACGGCGGCTCTGTAAGGGCTATAAATGCAAAGGGTCTTGCAGACAAGATTTCCCGTAAGAATATTGATGCTCTCCAGGAATTTACAAAGACATACAAGGCAAAGGGTCTTGCATGGATAAAGGTAAATGCTGACGGTATTCAGTCGCCTATAGCAAAATTCCTTACAGAGGACGAAATGAATGTTGTTGTTGCAACAACAGATGCACAGGTTAACGATGTAATCTTTATTGTTGCAGATAAGAATAAAGTAGTGTTCGATTCTCTCGGCGCTCTGCGTATTGAGATTGCTAAGCAGCACGGACTTATTGATAACAATAAATTCAATTTCCTGTGGGTAACAGACTTCCCACTTCTTGAGTACGATGAGGAAGAAGGCAGATTTGTTGCTATGCACCATCCCTTCACTGCTCCCAAGGATGAGGATATCCAGTATCTTGATTCCGATCCCGGCAGAGTAAGGGCAAAGGCTTACGATATCATCCTTAACGGCGTTGAGCTCGGCGGAGGCAGTATGCGTATATACAACACCGACCTTCAGGAAAAGATGTTTGGTGTAATAGGTCTTTCCAATGAGGATGCATGGGAGAGATTCGGCTTCCTGCTTGAGGCGTTCAAATACGGCGCTCCACCACACGGCGGCATGGCATACGGCTTTGACAGACTCATCATGCTTCTTGATGGCTGTGACTCCATCAGAGATGTTATGGCTTTCCCAAAGGTTCAAAATGCTTCCGAGCTTATGAGCGGAGCTCCCGGACCGGTAGATACAAAGCAGCTTGAAGAGCTCGGCATTAAAACTAAAGCAGAAAAATAATTAATAGTTTATTAACAAATAGTTTATTTATTTGTGATACAATGATTATGCATATTAAGAACTGTTGTAAAATACTTTGAATTTCAGTGACTTTTGTTTCATATCCACTGCAGCGATAATCCCGCCAAAGTCCCTCGGCAGGGCGCTGCAGTGACTATGGAATGATGAAATAAGGAGTATATACAACAGTTTTAAAAATGAAAGGACGGATTTTTGTATGATAGAGATTAAAAATCTTACAAAATCGTACGGTAAGAGCAAGGCTCTTGACGATGTGAGCTTCACCGTAAACAGCGGTGAAATTCTCGGTTTTCTCGGACCAAACGGTGCGGGTAAATCTACAACCATGAATATTATCACAGGCTATATTTCCGCAACTTCGGGTACTGTTACAATAAACGGTTATGATAATATCGAAAATTCAAATGAATGTAAAAAGGCGGTGGGATATCTCCCGGAACAGCCTCCTCTTTATATGGATATGACAGTGGATGAGTATCTTGATTTTGTTTATGATATCAAAAAAGCTTCTCAGCCCAGAAAAGAGCATATCGACGGTATACTTGAGCTTGTGGATATTACCGATGTAAGAGGCAGACTTATCAAAAACCTTTCAAAGGGCTATAAGCAGAGAGTGGGCATTGCTCAGGCGCTTATAGGCGACCCGGAAATACTTATTCTTGACGAGCCAACGGTTGGTCTTGACCCAAAGCAGATTCTTGAAATCAGAAATGTTATAAAGGAGCTTGGAAAAGACCGTACAATCATCCTGAGCTCTCATATTCTTCCTGAAATCAGCGCAATCTGCGAAAGAGTTATTATTATTAATAAAGGCAAGATTGTAGCGGTTGATACTCCCGAGAATCTTTCCAAAAAGCTTACAAATGACAATAAATTCGTTATCAGAGTTGCCGGCAACAAGCATGAGATTGAGGATGCTGTCAGCAGCATAGCGGGCATCAGATATATTGAGTCTCTCGGTCAGAAGGAGGAGGGCTCCTATGACTACATAATTGAGTCAGAAAAAGATGTGGATGTAAGAAGCGAGCTTTTCGGCGTTCTTGCCTCTAAGAATATGCCTATACTTATGGTAAAGGCTGTTGATATGAGTCTTGAGGATATATTCCTTCAGATTACCGACGGCGATATCATCCTTACAGATGAGGAAGAAGCTGCCGAAGCTACGGAATCGGATGAAGAAATTCAGGAAGATGTCGAATCTGCACAGGAGCTTACCGAGGATAGTGATACTTCTGAGACTTCGGAAGAAATTAAGGAGGATGAGGAATAATGAAGGCTATTTTTAAAAAAGAACTCAGATCATATTTCTGCTCACCTCTGGGATATGTGTTTATAGCCGTTTTTGCACTGGTAACAGCTTTGTTTTTCTTTATATACAACCTTGTGCAGGGTATAGGTGACATAAGCTATGTATTTTCAAATATTATGCTTCTTCTTGTGCTTATTATCCCTGTTCTTACAATGAGGTCCTTTGCAGAAGAAAAGAATAAAAAGACAGATCAGCTTTTGCTCACCTGTCCAATCAGTGTAGGTGAGATTGTTATCGGCAAAACTCTTGCTGCTTATGTGGTATTTGCTCTTGCTCTCGCACTTACGCTTATATATCCGCTTATAATCAGCTTTTATACCGAGACAGCATGGGCTACAGTGATGTGCAATTACCTTGGCTTTTTCCTTATGGGAGCTGCGTTTATATCAGTAGGTATATTTATTTCATCACTTACCGAAAATCTGCTTATATCAGCAGTTGCAAGCTTTGGAGCGCTCTTTGCACTTTATCTTATGGATTGGGTGTCCGGCTCTGTGCAGAACCCTGTAATTGCGGCTGTTGCCAATGCAATTTCCGTGACTGCAAGATATACGGATTTTTCAATGGGAATTATCAATATTTCTCATGTAATTTATTATCTTAGCTTTATCGCAATTTTTGCGGTGCTCACTGTAACTAATATCGAAAAAAGACGTTGGGTTAAATAAGGGGGCGGTTCACATGAATAAAAAAAGAAATTATATGGCAACCGCCGGCGCTGTTACCTGCCTTATTATAGCGGTAATAATCGTGGTAAATATCCTTTTCGGCGTGCTTGGCACAAAAGTAAACCTGAAGCTTGATATGACAAAAGATAAGCTTTTATCATTCTCTGAGCCTACTATAGAGACTCTTAACAATCTGCAGACAGACGTAAACGTATATTCGCTTATTCCGGAAGCAGCAGATGGTGACTTGGTAAATCAGCTTCGCGAAATCGTTGAGAAATATGCAAAAATGTCGTCAAAAATCAACTATAAGGTTGTTGATACCGAAAAAAATCCCGAGTTTGTACAGAAGTATGCAAGTGTAGGCGAGGGTATAAATCAGTATTCAATAATATTTGAAACTGATAAGCGCTTTAAGGTTGTAGACCTTAATGACGCACTCGGATTTGACTCCTCAGGTCAGAGTGTTCAGTATATCAGTGCAGAAAAGCTCTTTACATCGGCTTTGCTGTATGTTACCAACGAAAAGACCATCAAAATCGGTGTTGCAGAGGGTCACGGCGAAATGGCTTCGGCGGCGTATTTTGAAGCAATACTTACTGATGAAGGCTACGAGGTTGAGAGTATCAATCTCATGACATCGGATATTCCCGAGGATATGAATTCAATTATTATTTCCACACCGGAAAAGGATTATGACCCTGTAGAAATAGACAAAATTGACGCTTTCCTTGACAAAGGAAACAGCCTTCAGGTGCTCATGCCTCCCACAGGCACTGCATTCCCCAAGCTTGAGAGCTATCTTGCAGAGTGGGGTATAGAGTTCCAGCCCGGCTATGTTGCGGAAACAGACAAGAATCATTATTACCAGACACAGGTATATCTCATACCGGAAATGGTTAACAGCGATGTTACCTCCGGTCTCATAAATGGCGGCATGATGCTCCTGTTCCCCGGAAGCAGAGCTATCAAGCCCAATACCAATCAGTATGTGACTGAACAGGTTCTTCTTACTACAACTGATAAGGCTATTGTAAAGACAAATATTAATGCAGAGCTTACCGAAGGTGAAATTACAGCAGGAGAGGGCGACCTTGTAGAAAAATCCAATCTTGCATCTATTGTGACAAAACAGGTAGGCGACGAGCTTGAAGCCAAAATCTTTGTAAGCGGTGGTATAAACTTTATCCAGCAGACATTGCTTGAATCAAACTTTGCCAATAAGGATTTTTATATGAATACCATTGCTTCTCTTACTGATAATGATGCAAACATTTTCATAAGAGCAAAGGATATCAGCACTCCCATGATTACAGTAACAGCTCTTATGGGCATTATATACGGTGCAGTAACAGTTATCATAATTCCTCTTGCACTTCTCATAGCAGGTCTTGTTATCTGGCTCAGGAGGAGACATTTATGATAAAGAAGAAAAATATAATTATTCTTCTTGCTGTTGTCATTGTGCTTGGTGCTGCCACAGCAGCTCTGTTTATGTGGGATGGCACTGCCGATGAGACCGCAGAGTCGGATTTCTCAACAGGAGAAACAATATATATATACGACGGCAATGAAGAAGAGCTTTCCAAAATCAATGTAACTCTTCCTGATGAAGAATTTGAATTTGTAAAGCTTGAGGAGGATAAATGGCAGATAACCGGTCTTGAAGGCACTTCTATCAAGAATTATTCCATTCAGATGCTTGCCGGTGACCTTTCAAAGCTCACTGCAAAATCAATTGTAGAAGAGAATGCATCAGACCTTGCAAAATACGGTCTTGATAACCCTGCTCATAAGATTACCGGAACCTTTGCCGGTGTTGAGAAAACCTTTTATGCAGGTAATGCAACACCCCTTAATGATGGCTACTATTTTAAGGATTCCGAAACAAACACTGTGTATACTATCTACACAACAAGATATACTTCGCTGTTTGCTTCAAAAGAAAGCTACAGGGATATTACATTTGTTAAGGTAGATACAGCGGCACTAAAGAGCATTTCTATCAATAAGGCTGATTCGGAAATCAGTCTGAATGCTATGGAAAATCCTATCCAGATGAGCGGATACACACTTGCCGGCTGGGAAATGACAAAGCCTTTGTATAACCTGATTGATGATTCAAGGTTAACTACCATGATTACAGAAAAGCTTGCTCAGATAAGTGTTGATTCTGTTGTAAGCGATAAGGGTGATTATGCTGCATACGGTCTTGATAAGCCTTATGCAACAGTTACACTTACCGATACAGCTGATGTGACTCAGACAATAAAAATCAGTCCTGCCAAGGATGGGGATTTCTATGCGGTTACAGAAGGAGATATCAGTGTATATCTCCTCGGAGGCGAACCGATGGATTTTGTTGATGTAAATCCCTTTGACCTTATCAGCAAGTTTGCTCATATATGCAGTATAGACGATGTTTCAAGCGTTGTTGTTACGGCGGGAGAAGAAGCCTATACTCTCAGTGTTTCCGGCACTGAAGAGGAAAAGACATATAAGCTCAATGATGCTGATATTGATGAAGATACCTTCAAAAAGGAGCTTTATCAGTGTGTTATAGGTCTTATATGCAACGATTTCTGTAACGATGCCGTATACGGTGCTCCTGATGTTACCATTGAGTACACCATGAATGACGGCAGCAAGGATAAGCTTGAGTTTGTAAGCTACAATGACAGAAATTATGCAGTTTTCAAAAACGGCACATGCTCTATGCAGATACTTAAAAAAGAAGTAAATGCAGTTGTAGAAACTCTTAAAAATCATGTGAAATAGTTTAAAAGAGACGAATTGTGAACCGACCTCCTAATCGTTAGATTTTTGACCTAACTTTTGGTGGTCGGTTCATTTTTGGTCTAACTTTTGGGGTCGGTTCAGAATTCGTCTCTTTTAATAAAGCCGAAAGAGAAAATCCTTTGGTGACATGCCTGTTCTGGCTTTAAAGCATTTTGAAAAATAATGTATAGAGGAAAAACCGCACATTTCAGAAATTTCTGTTACGGAATAGCTTTTTAACCGAAGCAGAAATTTTGATTTTTCTATCCTTATATCAATCAGCTCGTCTATGGGGCTCGTGCCGTAATATTCTGTGTACAGCTTGCTGAATCTGCTTACGGAATAACCGCTTAAATCCGCCATATCCTTAAGGGTCCATTTGTTTTGCGGATTGCTGAGGATTGTGTTCCTTGTACATTCAAGCCTTTGGGGTACCATTGCCGTTTCTCCTGAAAAGATATCTGCCCAGCGCTTAAAGTGCAATAGCATATTATAAATTGTGTTTGATATAATTTCCGGTGAATAAGCGTCTTTTTTTATTTCCTCAAGATTTATTGTGCTTATGTGTCCGCTGATGATTTCAGGATTCTGACATTTTATTGTTTTGTTTATTTTTAAATTCATATTGTTTATAAGCCCGTTGTCACATTCAAAATATATCCAGTCGTTTACAAAGCTGCAGCACGGGTCAACAGGTCCGTGTTCAATATCAGAGCCGGGTGGGTGCAGGAGCATATCACCTGCTTGCCCTTCGCCGTAAATTCCGTTTGCTTTGAAATAAAACGGCGACCTGAAGCACATAAGTAGCCAGCCTTGGCAGCTTTTACTTTTGAAAATATATCCTTTATCATGATTTGTAGATACTTCGCATATAAGATTTTTAAACATTTATATCACCACTGCAGTAAGATATTACAAAAAGATAATAACATATTCTAAAGAAAAAATCAATATTATTGATATAATCTAATTATCAATCATGAAAGGATAGTACAAAAATGAATAAAATAGGAATTTTTATAAACTTCTGGGAGAACAGCTGGAACGTAGATTACAAAAAGTATATAAAAAAAGCTGCAGAAATCGGCTTTGATGTGCTGGAATTTCAGGCTCAGCCTCTTATTGAAATGAGTGACAGTGCCCTCGGCGAAATTCGTAAATATGCCGATGATGCCGGTATAGAGCTTACCTACAGTCTCGGTCTTGATAAAAAATATGATATATCCTCCTGTGACAGTGAGATAAGAAGCAACGGCATTGATTATCTGAAGTCCATAATGTCTCAGGTACACAAGCTGGACGGCAAAATAATATCCGGGGTCAGCTATGCAGGCTGGGGAGTACCCTACGGCGATTTTGACAGAGAAAGGCTTTTTGAAAATAGTGTAAATTCTATGAAGAAAATCAGCAAAATGGCTGAGGAATATGACATAACCTATGGCATAGAGGCCGTAAACCGCTTTGAAGGAGTTATTGTAAATACAGCAGCAGAGGCAGTAAGCTATGTTGAGGCTGTTGGCAGCAAAAAGGTCGGTGTGCTGCTTGATACATATCATATGAATATTGAAGAGGACAGTATAGGAGATGCAATCCGTCATGCAGGCAAGTATCTCGTCGGCTTTCATACCGGAGATAATAACCGTCGTGCTCCCGGCAGAGGACATATAAACTGGAGAGAGATTTTTGATGCACTCAAAGAAATTGGCTATACAGGGCGTATTGTTTCGGAGCCTTTTATAAAATCCGGAGGCGAGGTAGGCAGAGATATATTCGTATGGAGAAATCTGTCAGACGATGTTTCAGAGAGCTTTATTGATTCTGAGGCAAAATACCTGCTTGAATTTACAAAGGAGATGCTTAAATGAAAAAGAGAAAAGATTCTGCTTTAGGAATCCATTTTGATTTCCATGTCAGGGAAGGAATGACTGTTGCCGATATATACAGCCCTGAGCTTATAGGCAAGATGCTTGACAGGGTTCAGCCTGATTTTGTGCAGTGCGATACCAAGGGGCATCCCGGTCTTTCGTCATATCCCACCAAAGTAGGCAATCCTGCACCTGATATCAGATATGACATCCTCAAGATGTGGCGTTCTCTTACGGAGGAGAGGAATATTGCTCTCTATGCTCATCACTCCGGGCTTTTTGATATGAAAGCTGCCTTGCTTCATCCCGATTGGGCGGTGGTTGATTCAAAAGGTAATGTTAGCGACAGCTTTATGTCTGTTTTCGGACCTTATGCCGATGAACTCTTAATTCCGCAGATAAAAGAGCTTGCCGGTGTGTACAAGCTTGACGGTGTGTGGGTAGATGGCGAAAGCTGGGGAGCATATATAGACCACTCTGTTCATGCACAAAAGGCTTATTTTGCAGCCACAGGAAAGCCCATACCCCGGGAAGAGGATGAAGATTACGAAAATTTCAAGGAATTTAACCGACTTGGCTTTTTAAAATATGTTGAACATTATATTTCAGAGGTTAAAAAGGCTTATCCTGATTTTCAGATTACAAGCAACTGGATTTTTTCTGAATATATGCTTGAAAATGCCAAAATTTCCGTTGACTATCTGTCAGGTGATTATGATTGTGCCAATTCTGTAAACAGTGCAAGGCATCATGCGCGTGTTCTTGCAGCACACAAGCTTCCGTGGGATCTTATGGCATGGGGTCAGAACACCCTTATCTGTGATTGGAAGGAGGAAAACAGGCAGAACAAAGAGCCTGAACAGCTTATGCAGGAGGCGGCTGTGGTTATTGTTCTTGGCGGATGCTTTGAGTTTTTTGATATTCTTTACGGTCATGGCTCCCACATACAGGATTGGTGTATTGAAGGCTGGGGACAAGTGGCTGATTTTGTCCGCGCCCGTGAAAGCATTTGCTTTGGCTTAGAGCCGGTTCATCAGTTGGGATTTGTATTCCCTGCTTCTTATCCTGCTGCCACAAGAATGTATGATATCACCGAAAGCTGCAAAGCGAGCAGAGATACTCTGCTTATGCTTCAGGATGCACAGTTTTCAACAGAAGTGTTGTTTGATGACGCTCTCGACAGACTTGGTGAATATGAGCTTGTTTTTCTTCCCGGAGCAGAGAATATGACTCCGGGAGCGGTAAAAGCTCTTGAAGAATATGTCTCAAATGGCGGAAAACTTATTGTAGATTTGCCCTGTGCCCGTTATTTCAGCCATATAATTGATTTGGACGAAACTGAAAAATCCCTTATATATGTAGACGGAAACGGACGCCTCGGTGCCATGGAGACTGAGTGTGTGAAGCTGAGTGATGGTGAAGGCGCTTTTTATGAAAATAATTATTATGAAGCAGCCAGATGGTCTGCGTACAAAAAGGTTCCCTTCGGCAAAGGCTGCTTTGTTTTCAATTGCTTTGATATCAGCGGTTCATGCAGTATAAATGTCTCGGCTCCGTATATTGCATATATAAAGAGTCTTGTCGCGGCAACAGGTTTTGTGCCGACAGTTCGTATTCTCAACAACAGTTATGTTGATGTTACTCTTGCCCGGAAGGACGGCAGGCTCCTTGTGAATCTTGTAAACATGAGCGGCTGCCACAATGTGGCTTCAGTACGCAGCTTTGCTCAGGTTCCCGTGCTTTGTGATATTGAGCTTGAGATAGATTATCCCTGTGCTCCCAAAAAAGTAATTATAGAGCCCGGACATAAAAGCTGTGAATATACATATGACGGAAAAACCGTCAGACTTACTCTTGACAGACTGCACATTCACAGTGTTGTAGAAATAATATAATATATCAAAAGGGGATGTAAAATAAAGCGCAGACCGCTTATAGGCTCTAATACTGTTATTTCATAATTTATATTAAATCTGCAAATTTTGCAGATTTCTCATATTTATTAGCCTATAAGCTCTAAGCGAACTTCACCTCTCGCTGTATAAATATACAGCTTCGGGTACCCCTCGCAAGCTTGCTTGCTTCGGTTCAGTTCACTTATTCTGCATCTTAGCCTTAGCAACCAATACTAAAGACGGTTTTGAAATATAAATTTTATCTCATACTTCGTTAAAATACTCGGAAATATTTACATATGTCCTGCGTTTTTGCCTCGTCTGAAATAAAATTTATAATTTCAAAACTCAAAATGACCTAAAACGGATGAATTTTTGAGCAAATTTTGGTACGACGGACGAAGGAAGGCTGTCGCCTTTCAAGGACGACAAACCGAAAGTTGCCGAAAATTCGCCGTTTTAGGCGTCTTCAGTATTGGTTGCTAAGGCTATTTTCCTATCCCCTTAAAAAGTTAGGGGTGTAAAGAAATTTAATTGAATTTCTTTACACCCCCCTTTATATACAATTGGGATTGTATATAAAGTCTGCCGGATGAATATTTTTGCAAGCAGTTGAGAAAATCCCTTGACTTATTGCTGCATAAATGGTATTATATTATCAGCGTAATGTATCCTGATGTATGAGGTTTTGTTCTATGAAAATTATTCTTAAAAATGTTAATATATATAATTTCGGCAAGGGTGATATTGTCATTGAGGACGGCATCGTTACCAAAATCGGCACTTGTGTTTCCGTATATGACGGGGACACTGTTTTTATGTTGGAGGGTAAACACGCTTTTCCGGGCTTTGTTGATGTGCATGTGCATCTGCGCGAGCCCGGTTTTACGCATAAGGAGACCATTGCTACAGGCACTGCAGCCTGTGCAAGAGGCGGCTTTACTCATGTGTGCTCCATGCCAAATCTTAATCCAGTGCCGGATAATTTTGAAAATCTCAAGGTTCAGCTTGATGCTATTGAAAAAGACGGAGCTGTCAATGTAATTCCCTTCGGCTCAATCACTGTCGGGCAGAATGGCGAAAGACTTTCGGACATGGAAGCTATGGCGGATTTTGTGGCTGGCTTTTCCGACGACGGTCGCGGGGTTCAGAGCGAGGATATGATGCGCTCTGCCATGGTTAAGGCAAAAGCCTTGGGAAAAATAATCTCTGCCCACTGCGAGGATAACTCACTTCTTGACGGCGGTTATATACATAAGGGCGAATATGCCGAAAAGCACGGTCACAGGGGCATTTGCTCCGAGAGCGAATGGAAGCCCATTGAGCGTGATATTGAGCTTATCAAATCAACAGGCTGCTCTTATCATGTGTGCCATATTTCTGCAAAAGAGAGTGTTGAACTTGTAAGGAAAGCAAAGGCACAGGGCGTTGATATAACCTGCGAGACCGCACCTCACTATCTGGTGATGAATGATATGATGCTTAAGGATGAGGGCAGGTTCAAGATGAACCCGCCTATCAGGAGTGAGGCGGACAGGCTTGCGCTTATTGAAGGCATATGCGACGGCACAGTGGATATGATAGCCACAGACCATGCTCCTCACAGCATGGAGGAAAAGTCCAAGGGGCTTTCCGGTAGTCTCAACGGAATTGTCGGTATAGAAACCTCTTTCCCTGTGCTCTACACTCAGCTTGTACGTAAGGGAGTTATAACTCTTGACAAGCTCATAGAGCTTATGAGCAAAAATCCTGCCGGAAGATTTGGTTTTGAAAACAGTATTGAAATTGGCAAAACGGCAAATCTTACCGTCTTTGACCTTGATGATGAATACACTGTCAATTCTGCCGATTTTCTCTCTATGGGCAAGAGCTCACCCTTTGAGGGAGAAAGAGTATACGGCAGATGTCTGCTTACTATAGCTAAGGGAGAAGTTGCATACAAAAATATTTAACCGGAGGATAACTGATGAAAACAGGAATTTATACAGTAACCGAAAATAAACCGCTGACAAAAGGCGTGTACCGCATGGTGCTTGAGGGGGATACCTCACACATAACCGCTTCTGGTCAGTTTGTTAATATCAAGCTTGAGGGCAGGTTTTTGCGCCGTCCCATTTCTGTATATGACTACAGCGAAAGTGCTGTGACAATAATATACAAGGTTGTCGGAGACGGCACGGAGCAGATGAGCAATATGCCTGTCGGCACAAAGCTTGATGTGATGACAGGTCTCGGCAATGGCTATGACCTTTCAAAGAGCGGAGACAAGCCGCTGCTTATAGGCGGCGGTGTGGGTGTGCCTCCTATGTATAATCTTTGTAAAAGGCTTATTGCAGAGGGTAAAAAGCCTACCATGATTATGGGCTTCAATACCAAGGATGAGATTTTCTGCCTTGAAGAGTTTTCAGCACTTTGTCCCACTGTTGTTACCACGGTTGACGGAAGCTTCGGTATAAAGGGCTTTGTAACCGATGCAATGAAGGATATTGACTATACCTACTACTACACCTGCGGTCCCGAGCCTATGCTCAAGGCTATAAATGCTGCTGCGGCAGCACAGGGGCAGCTTAGCTTTGAGGAGCGCATGGGATGTGGATTCGGAGCATGTATGGGCTGCAGCTGTAAGACAAAATATGGCAATAAGAGAATATGCAAGGACGGTCCCGTTCTGGAAAGTGAGGAAGTAATATGGTAAACACAAAAGTAACTCTCAGCGGAATTGAGCTGGATAATCCCATAATCCCCGCCAGCGGAACCTTTGGCTTTTGATATGAATTTGCAGAGATTTATGATATTAATATTCTCGGTACCTTTTCATTCAAGGGTACCACCAAGGAAGCACGCTTTGGCAATCCCACACCGAGAATTGCAGAATGTCCTGCCGGAATGATAAACTCCGTAGGACTGCAAAATCCGGGTATCGACAAGGTAATCAGTGAGGAGCTGCCCAAGCTGAAAAAATGCTTTAACAAACCCGTTATAGCAAATATCAGCGGTTTTTCCATTGATGAATATACCTACTGCTGTGAGCGGATAGACAAGGAAGAACAGGTCGGCATCATTGAGGTAAACATCAGCTGTCCCAATGTCCACAACGGCGGTATGGCTTTCGGCACAGACCCCAAAGCTGCCGCTGAGGTAACAAAAGCTGTAAAGAAGGTTACAACCAAGCCTGTATATATCAAGCTCAGCCCAAATGTTACCGATATTGTGTCTATTGCAAAAGCTTGCGAAGCTGAGGGAGCAGACGGCATCAGCCTTATAAATACCCTTATGGGCATGAGAATTGACAAGATGAGAAGACGTCCTGTTGTTGCCAACAAAATGGGTGGTTTTTCCGGCAGTGCCATTTTCCCTGTAGCCCTTCGCATGGTATACCAGGTATACGAAGCAGTAAAAATCCCGATTATCGGTATGGGCGGTGTTTCAAAAGTCGAGGATGTGTTTGAAATGATGCTTGCCGGTGCCACTGCAGTACAGGTAGGTGCGGCAAACCTTGTAGACCCCTATGCATGTAAGACCATGGTAGAGGAGCTTCCAAAAGTTATGGAAAAGTATAAAGTAAATAATTTAAAAGATATAATAGGAGGAGCACACTAATGGGTAAAGATGTTATTATTGCCTGCGATTTTGCGTCAAAGGCAGATGTTATGAGCTTTCTTGATAAGTTCACTGAGGAAAAGCCTTATGTGAAAATCGGTATGGAGCTGTTTTATGCGGCAGGTCCCGAAATTGTGAGGGAGATAAAAGCAAGAGGACACAAGATTTTCCTTGATCTTAAGCTTTGCGATATTCCCAATACAGTTAAAAAATCTATGAGCGTTCTCTCAGAGCTTGATGTTGATATGACAAATCTTCACGCATTCGGTACCAAGGCTATGATGGAGGCTGCCATTGAGGGTCTCACGCGTCCCGACGGCACAAGACCAATGCTTATTGCAGTAACACAGCTTACCTCAACCAGTGAGGAGCGAATGAAAAATGACCTTCTTATCAACGAGTCACTTGACAAGGTTGTTATGCATTATGCAAAGAATGCTATGGAATCCGGTCTTGACGGTGTTGTGTGCTCACCCCTTGAAGCAGGCAAGGTTCATGAAACCTGCGGAGAAAAGTTTATTACAGTGACTCCCGGTGTGCGTTTTGCAGACGGCGATGTGGGCGACCAGGTGAGAATTACCACCCCCGCAAAGGCAAAGGAAATCGGCTCTGACTATATTGTAGTAGGCAGACCAATCACTCAGGCAGAGGACCCTGTTGCCGCATACAGACGTTGTGTGGCTGAATTTGTAGGTTAATAAAGATTAATAATATTTTTTACAGAAAGGTGATATACAAATGGATAAACTTATTGCAAAAGATTTACTTTCTATAGGAGCGGTATTTCTCCGTCCCGACGAGCCCTTTACCTGGGCAAGCGGTATCAAGAGCCCTGTATACTGTGATAACAGACTTACCCTTACCAGTGTTAAGGTTCGTACAGATGTTGAAAACAGCCTTGCAAAGGTAGTAAAGGAGCATTATCCCGAGGCAGAGGTTCTCATGGGTACTTCAACTGCAGGTATCGCTCATGCTGCCATAACCGCACATCTTCTTGATATGCCTATGGGCTACGTGCGCAGCGGCAGCAAGGATCACGGCAGAGGCAATCAGATTGAGGGTAAGCTTGAGCCAGGTCAGAAGGTTGTTATCATCGAAGACCTTATTTCCACAGGCGGCAGTGTTATTGAGGTTGCTCAGGCGCTCCGCGATGCAGGAGCAGAGGTACTCGGCATCGCTTCAATCTTTACCTACGGTATGCAGAAGGGACTTGACAGACTCGCTGCAGAAAACCTTAAGAATATCAGCCTTACAAATTTTGATACAATAGTAAAAATAGCTGCGGAAACCGGCTATATCAAGAATGAGGATATGGACAGACTCATAGCTTTCCGCAACAATCCGAGTGATGAAAGCTGGATTGGAGGCAATAAATAATGAATCATCTCATTGACATTATGGATTTGTCCGTTGAAGAGATTGATGAGCTTATTGCCACCGCCAGGGATATTATAGCCAATCCCGAAAAATATCAGGAAAAATGCCGTTATAAAAAACTGGCAACCCTGTTTTTTGAACCCTCCACCAGAACCCGTCTCAGCTTTGAGGCGGCTATGATGGAGCTTGGAGGCAAAGTGCTGGGATTTTCCGATGCCGGCTCCAGCTCTTCTTCAAAGGGTGAGAGTGTGTCTGATACAGTTGCTGTTGTAAGCGGCTATGCGGATATCATTGCCATGCGCCATCCCAAGGAGGGAGCGCCTATGGTTGCGTCTATGAAATCCGGAGTACCCATTATAAATGCCGGTGACGGCGGGCACAATCATCCTACCCAGACCCTTGCGGATCTTCTCACCATCAAGATGGAAAAAGGGCATTTTGACAACCTGACAATCGGCTTTTGCGGAGACCTTAAGTTTGGCAGAACTGTTCATTCTCTGGTTGCGGCGATGTCCAGATATCCCGGTGTTAAATTTGTGCTTATCTCTCCCGATGAGCTCAAGCTCCCAAGCTATGTTAAAAATACTTATATCAAGGATAAGAACATCCCTTATGTTCAGACAAATTCCCTTGACGATGTTATAGGCGAGCTGGATATTCTCTATATGACCCGTGTGCAGAAGGAGAGATTTTTCAATGAGGAGGACTATCTCCGCCTCAAGGACAGCTATATTCTCACAGCAGATAAAATGAAAAATGCGTCCGATGATATGATTGTTATGCATCCGCTTCCGAGAGTAAATGAGATTTCCACTGATATAGACAGCGATAAGAGAGCCTGCTATTTCAGACAGACAAAGTACGGCAAATATATGAGAATGGCATTAATTCTTAAGCTTCTGGAGGTGGACTGACATGACAATTGATTCTATAGTCAACGGAGTTGTTATCGACCATATTAAGGCAGGAAAGTCTATGGAGATATACAATCTTCTTAATCTTGGCGAGCTTGATTCTCAGATTGCCATTATAAAGAATGCTCCCAGCAAGCTTATGGGCAAAAAAGATATTATCAAGATTGCCTCTGATATGGAGCTTGACCTTAAGGTTCTCGGATACATTGACCCCGATATTACGGTAAATACTATCAAAAACGGCGTACTGGTGGAAAAAAAGCATCTTGAGCTTCCCGATGTTGTAAACGATGTAATCAAGTGCAAAAATCCCCGCTGTATCACCACAGTTGAGCAGGATATACACCATATATTCAAGCTTACCGACAGAGCAAATAGGGTATACAGATGCCTTTACTGTGAAGCTAAAGCTAAAGAAGATTAATTGAGTCTCAAAGTGTCTGCAGCGATAATTTAATTGCGCTGCAGACATTTTTTGTTTTAATTAGTTTCTAAATCCGGCACATTATGCATATAATAACTGATGAAAAAGTTTAATAGGGAACAGGAGAGTTATTGTATGTCAAAAAGCTATTTTGCCAGAGCAAATTCGTCCGCAGGGCTTGTAAACCGTTTTGAAAGCAACCTGAGGGGATTAAACAAAATTTATCTTCTCACAGGTGCGTCCTGTTATGTGAAGTCTGTGTTTATCGGAAGAGTATCGGCGTATTTCAAGGAGCACGGCGAGGAGCTTGAATATGTCTTTTCGCCATTTTCAATGAAGCATTATGACGGTGTTATACTGAGAGACAAAGGGATTGCAATTATTGATGAAAATTGTGTATCTGATATCAGAATTGACGTAAACTGTATACCGGTGGATTTGGGCAGCTGTATAAGTGTTGATGCTGCATCAAAGATAAAGATTTTGTCTGCAAAGGCTGATGAAGAATATAAAAACGTATATGAAATTTATGAAAAGGCAAAAAAGATTCACGATGAATGGGAAAAGATTTATATAACAAATATGAATCTTTCCCGCCTGAACAGCTTCAATGATTTTACCATAAGCAAGCTTCTCAGCACAGAGCATATGGAGGGTGAGGGCAAGCTGTATGAGCGCTTTTTCGGCTGTGCTTATTCAGATGGTCATGTAAATTATATTGATAAGCTCACAAAGGATATCACCAAAAGATATTTTATAAAGGGCAGACCCGGCACAGGCAAATCAACATTTATGCGGCGTTTTGCCTCAAAAGCTGTTTCTATGGGCTATGATGCTGAGGTGTATTACTGTAGCTTTGACCCCTACAGCTATGATATGGTTGTTATACGAGATCTGTCCCTTTGTGTTTTTGACTCCACAGCGCCCCATGAGAAGTTTCCCACACGGAATACCGATGAAATACTCGATTTCTATGTACATTCCGGTCTTGACGGAGTAGACGAAAAATGCGCAGAAGAGCTTGCGGCGGTAAAAAAGAGATATTCATCCGCCATGTCGCGCGCCGGAGATATTATGAAAGCTGCTGCAGAATTAACCGAAAAAACAGACAGTATATCCGCGGCTGATCTTGATTTTGAAAAAATGAATAATTTGGTATACAGTTTTTTGAATGAAATCTTCTGACAGGGTTATAATACTGTTGAGGTGATTCCATGGGATATCTGTTCAGTATTATTGCCGGAGCGGCAATGAGTATTCAGGGAGTAATGAATACGCGTCTTTCAGAAAAAATCGGTCTTTATGAATCAAATACCTTTGTACAGGGTACAGCATTTATACTATCATTTGTAGCAATGCTTTTTCTGAAAAACGGAAACTTTTCCGAAATTAAGAATGTTAACAAATTTTATTTGCTTGGAGGACTTCTTGGACTTGTTATAACCATAACGGTTATGCTCGGAGTAAAGTCCTTAAGCCCGACAGTTGCAATATCCGTAATCCTCATATCTCAGCTTTTTGTAGCGGCGCTTATCGATGCTTTCGGACTGATGGAAAGTCAGAGGGTGGCATTTACCTGGAACAAATATGTAGGTATGGTACTGCTTATAGGCGGCGTATTGCTTTTTAAAGCGGATTTCGGTTGATTGCACAGTAAGAAATTGATATAGATTTAATACAGAACAGATTAAACCTCAAAAAGCGGGTGCTCACAAAAATGTGCACCTGCTTTTTTAATTTCAGAGAATTTGCAAGTGAAGGCTTTTAATTTTGAAGTAAATGTGATATTATATGTATATCTGAAAGGAATCTGACATAAACAGCGTTATCCGGTTATCTTTCGGCTAAAGGATGGTGATAAAATGGATTTGAAAAATTGCACACTTTGTCCGCGAAGCTGCGGTGTAGACCGCACTGTTGGCAAAAAGGGCATTTGCGGTATGTCTGATACCGTTATGCTTGCAAGAGCCGCACTGCATATGTGGGAGGAGCCGGTAATCAGCGGGAGCACGGGCTCGGGTACGGTGTTTTTCAGCGGCTGTGCTCTAAAATGTGTTTATTGTCAGAATAAGCCTGTATCAAGGGGCAGTGTGGGAAAAGCAGTTACTGTTGACAGGCTTTGTGAAATATATTTTGAGCTTAAAGCAAAGGGCGCTGCAAATATTAATCTTGTCACTCCTGACCACTATATTCCTCAGGTTGCAGATAGCCTCAGACTTGCAAAGTCAAGAGGGCTCGGCATACCGGTTGTATACAATACCTCTTCATATGTCAATGCAGAGTCTCTGACAGCTCTTGAAGGACTTGCAGACATATATCTGCCCGATATGAAGTATATGGACAGCTGTATCGCAAAAAAATATTCACTTGCTCCGGATTATCCCGAGACAGCAAAAAAATCAATTGATACCATGATAAAGCAGGCAGGAAAACCTGTTTTTGACGGAAACGGCATGATGATGGCCGGAGTTATTGTCCGTCATCTGGTGCTTCCCGGCAATGTGCTGAATTCAAAAAAGGTTTTAAGATATCTGCATGATACCTACGGTGACAGTATATATATAAGCATAATGAGCCAGTATACTCCCTGTACAAACCTTGAAAAATTTCCCGAAATCAATCGTAGGGTGACCATTGCAGAATATAACAGGGTAGTTGACTATGCCTATGAAATAGGTATAAAGAATGCCTTTGTACAGGAAGGCGAAGCTGCAAGCGAAAGCTTTATTCCTGCTTTTGATTGTGAAGGTGTTTGATTAAATTTCGGTATTTCTGTATTCGGTAGGGGACATACCGGTGTGCTTTTTAAATATATTGCTGAAGTAAAACAGGTCGCAGTAGCCTAAGGATTCGGCAATATACGATACAGAATGGTTTGTATGCAGCAGGAGCTGACATGCCTGATTTATTTTAAGCTTCTGAATATATTTTTTTATAGTGGTGTTTTCATGCTTTTTAAATATATGAGAACAGTAAGCCGGGCTCAGGTGTACATATGCTGCTATGCTTTCAAGAGAAATATCCTGCTCGATGTTACGCGCTACAAATTCTTTGATTTTTTGTGTATATTTGTTTACTGCGCCTGAGCTTACATATTCCTCAAGCTGAAGTATAATCAGACTCATCAGCATATCGCATTTATCTTCCGAATGCTCGCTGTCGCTGCGGTATGCCTTTATTATTTCGCTGAGATAAAAGCTAAGCTCAAATGAGTCTGCAATGTCTGTAACGGTAGGCAGCTGCAGGTTGGTTGCTTCTGTATTAAAATTTATTGATATATATGAGGCTGGCTCGGTTCCCGGCTTGCGTATTCTACGGCTGCCCGGCGGGACATACAGAGCCTTTCCCTGTGTGACTGCATATTCCTTTCCGTCGATAATATATTCCATAATGCCTTTTTTTACAAAGGTAAGGTCATGAAAATTTATGACGTTATCCATGCTGAACGGAACCGCTTTCCGGCGGGATATATTAAAGATATGGTTTTTCATAAGCAGCACCCTCTGTTTGGTAAAATCTAAAAAAAACACAAATATTGCATATATACAATAAAAAAACACATATGCATAAAATCTTGTATATAGTATAATACAACTATAGATTTACGTCAATACAAATACAAAAAAAACACAAGGAGGATTTTTGAAATATGAAAATCGGTGCACAGCTTTATACACTTAGGGATTACTGCAAAACCCTTGAGGATTTTTCTGAAACACTCAAAAAAGTAGCGGATATTGGTTATACCTCGGTTCAGGTATCGGGAACCTGCGCTTATGAAGGCGAATGGCTTGCAGAGCAGCTCAAGGCAAACGGTCTCACCTGCGGTCTTACCCACTACAGTCCTGCAGAGATGCTTGAGGACCCTGTGGCAGTGGCAGAAAAGCATAAGAAATTTGATTGCAAATATATAGGCATTGGTGCAATGCCAAATATCTTTGCTGATAATACTAAGGAAAACTGGTCAAGCTTTGTCAGCAACTACAAGCCTGTTGCAGAGAAATTTAAAGAGATGGGCTGTTATCTTATGTATCACAATCATCACTATGAATTTTTTGATGTAAACGGCGAGATTGCATGGGATTATCTGAAAAAATCCTTTGCTCCTGATGAGATGGGCTTTACAGTAGATGTTCACTGGGTGCTTGCAGGCGGTCATGACCCCATAGTTGAGCTCAGGGACCTTAAGGGCAGAATCCCCTGTGTACACTTTAAGGACTTCACGGCAACTCTCAGCGGTGAGAGAAGATTTGCTCCCGTAGGCGAGGGTATACTGGATTTTGGCAAAATTGCGCAGACCTGTATTGACCTCGGTGTTGAGTATGCTTATGTTGAACAGGACAACTGCTACGGAGAAGATCCCTTTGCCTGCCTTAAAAGAAGCTGTGATTATCTTAAAGCCCTGGGTCTTGAATAAATGTTGATTACAAAAGAAGAAATACGAAGGATAAATAAGCTCAGACGGGCAGAAATGGCAGAGCTTGAGGTAAAAGAAAAAAGCCTGAGAGCGGCAGAGGTGTTTTTGTCAAGCGAATTTTATAAAAATGCCGGGCAAATTATGCTGTACACACCTCTCGGAAAAGAGACTGATACCAATGATATTATAAAATCAGCCTTTGCCATGGGCAAAAAGCTTGTTTTTCCTGTTACAGATGCGGCAACCGGAGAGATAACTCCGTATTATGCCACAGAAAATACTGTATTTACAAAAGGCGCATTTTCTGTATCAGAGCCTGTGGATACACAGCCGGCGGATATGTCTGAAACCGATGTGATTCTTGTACCCGGTATTGCCTTTGATAAAAGCGGAGTTCGGGTCGGCTTCGGCAAGGGGTGCTATGACAGACTGCTGAAAGATACAGAAGCTGTTAAGATAGGTTTTTGCTATGATTTTCAGCTGTCTGAGAAAATTGCCTCTCAGGAGCACGATGTACCCATGGATTTTGTGATTACTGAAAATGGCTTGACTGAATGCAATAACGGGCTCAACAGCTTGTAGCCGAAAGAGCATAACCCGAACCATGATTTTTTTAAAATTACAGACAGATTCGTCAGACTGTCGAATAATTTAATTGTCACACAAAAGAGCCATTCAGGGACGGTGGCAGTCAGGCAGTCAGATGCCTTGCATCCTTTTTGCATGGAAAATCAGGATTTTCTGTGCAAAAAGCGCCCCGTCCCTATAGAATGGCGAGAAAAACTACTGATTATTCGACAGTCTGTCGTATATGTTTTTACGAGTCAGAAAATATGTCTTTCCACAAATATTGCCACTGCACCATATTTGGGCGAACGTCTGCCGAATTTTGAAAATTTGATTTCTACATCGTTACTGCTTTTTGAGATATATCTGTTTTTGATATATCTTTTTATTTTGTCCGGCGCGTCCTCGCCGAGAAGGGGGATTCTGTGTCCGAGAAAAATCGTGCCCGGGTCAAACAGATTAATCAGCGTTATCACTCCGTGAGCAAGATATCTGCATTTTTCCTCATGGCTCTCCGGGTCGATATTGTGGGGGATAGATGCATACATCTCAAGGCAGCCGTTGTTTCCGCAGCGGCATTTTGCACCGTTTATGTCTATGGAAACATGACCTATTTCGCCTATAGTGCGGCTAAGGTGCCCGCCCATAACAATGCCTGCGCCTATGCCGTTGGTTGCACCCAGGTATATGTAGTCGGGGATATCTCCTGCAAAGCCCCAGTATTTTTCGGCAATTGCAGAGGTGTTCATATCGTTCTCCACATACACCGGCAGGTCGTATTCATTTTGTAAAAATTCCTTTATGCAGTAGTTTTTGATACCAAAAAAGTTCGGCGGGTCAAGGATAATTCCGTTTTCGCTGTCAAGGGGACCTATGGCGGATATACCTATGCCCAGCACATTTTTATATTTTTTCAGCAGCTTATCTATGCAGCTGCTGATTTTTTTGTTTATGCTGTCTGTTGTTTCGTCTCTTAGGTAGGTGCGTGTGTCATCGTATATATTGCCGCTCATGTCTCCTGCAAAAATCTCTGCATAATCTCTGTTGAGGTATACTCCGATTACAGTTTTTGCCGGGTTGATGCAGAGCATAATGGGGTTTCTGCCCACGTTCTGATTGTCAAATTCGTCACTTTCCAGAATAAGACCGTCGCTTTTAAGCTCATTTACAATATTTGTAACTGTCATTTTTGTCAGCCCTGTAAATTTTGCCAGGTCAATTCTGGTAATACATTTGTTTATAATTATTTCCTTGAGTATAAAATTTTTGTTGTTTATTTTAGTGTGAGTATGATTGCTTGCCTGCATCTGTCAGACTCCTTTTTTGGTGGTTTTTTTAATTATACCACCAATTTTGTATACTGTCAATTTCGGTCTTTTATATATGATTTTGGTCGGATAAATGATTGACATATTATTGTTTATTTGGTAGAATTATTTCAATATATTGTATATTTTTTGGAGTGTAAATATGAGATTTTCACGTAAGGATTTAGCAAATATAATTGTTCCGCTTATAATAGAACAGACCCTGGCTGTAACCATAGGTATGGCAGATTCTGTTATGGTATCTTCGGCAGGTGAGGCAGCTATCTCGGGTGTTTCCCTTGTAGATACGGTAAACCTGTTGTTGGTGTATCTGTTTTCGGCTCTGTCTGCCGGCGGTGCGGTTATTATATCTCAGTTTGTGGGTAAGGATGATAAGTATCTTGCTCTGAAAGCCGCAAAACAGCTTGTATGGGTAGTATTTCTTACCGCCATGGCAATAACCGTTGTTGCAGTTGCTTTCCGCAAGCCTTTGCTTAGTCTTATATTCGGCAGTATTGAAAAGGATGTTATGGACAATGCGCTGATATACTTTCTGTTTACTGCCTTGTCTTATCCATTTCTCGGTGTGTACAATGCCTGTGCTGCCATATTCCGCTCAATGGGCAATTCAAAAACCTCCATGTATTCCTCCGTTGTAATGAATCTTATAAACATCGGTGGAAATGCAATTCTGATTATGGGATTTGGTATGGGTGCCGCAGGTGCAGCTATTGCAACACTTTTTTCAAGAGTAATCGGTGCAGGTATTATGCTCCTGCTTTTGCATAACAAAAATAATATTATTTACCTGGAAAAAATGTTTGATTACAAGCCGGACATCGGCATAATAAAAAACGTATGCGCAATCGGCATCCCAAACGGTCTTGAAAGCGGTATGTTCCAGTTCGGCAAGGTTCTGACTCAGAGTGTTATATCCACATTTGGCACAGTACAGATTGCCGCAAATGCTGTAGGAAATACCCTTGCTTCTTTTCAGTATACTCCCGGTATCGCCATAGGTCTGGCGATGGTTACAATTGTGGGTCAGTGTGTCGGAGCCGGCGAGAAGAAGCAGGCAAAGTATTATACCGCCATACTTCTTGGTATTGCTTTTGCAATGCTCTTTGTGGTTTCGGCTGTGCTGTGTATATTTGCAGACCCCATAATAGGCTTTTTCGGTCTCAGCGCCGAATCGTCTGCAGTTGCAAAACAGCTTATATTCTCCCACAGCTTGTTTGCATGTCTAATGCATCCCTTTGCTTTTGCAATAGCAAATTCCTTCAGAGCGGCAAGTGATGTAAAATATCCTCTGATTATGTCCACATTTTCCATGTGGGTGTTCAGAGTAGGGTTCAGCTATCTTCTGGGCATATATTTCAACCTGGGTGTACTTGGTGTGTGGCTTGCCATGTACTGTGACTGGATTTTCCGCGGAACGCTGAATATAATCCGTTTTGTACGTGGAACCTGGCTTACAAAATATAAGTATGAATAGTTTGCTTCGAATTTTAAATAAACACTCCCGAATCATGATATTTATCTGTTTTCGGGAGTGTTTTTATTATCAAACCACTTGACATATCCTTATTAGTTTGGTAAAATGAATTTACAAAATATGATAATGGGATTATTATATATATTTATATACGAAAGGATTGAAAAAATCATGTTAGTAACACTCAAAGAAATACTTGCAGACGCTGAAGAATATAAATACGGCGTCGGTCTTTTCAACCATCTTGACCTTGAGATGGCAAACGGTATTATCGAAGCGGCAGAGGAGGAGGGTTCACCCGTTATCCTCGGTGTTGCCGAGGTACATCTGTCAACCATTCCTTTTGAATATGCTGCGGCTATCATGCGTAAATCTGCAGAGCAGGCAAAGGTTCCCGTATGTCTCCACTTCGACCACGGCACAGACTTTGCAAAGATTGTAAAGGCTATGCAGAGCGGTTTTTCCTCAGTTATGTATGACGGAAGCGCTCTCCCTTATGAGGAGAACATTGCCAATACCAGAGAAATCAGCAAGGTTGCCCATGCTCTGGGCATCAGTGTTGAGGCTGAGCTGGGTCATGTAGGCGGTGGAGAAGGCGGTGCCGATGACGGTCACGAGGCTATGTATACCAAGGTTGAGCAAGTAAACGATTTTATAAAGAGAGCAGATATTGACGCCCTGGCTGTTGCTATAGGTACAGCTCACGGCGAATACAAATTCACTCCAAAGCTTGACCTCGAGCGCCTCGCACAGATATACGAAGTATCCGATAAGCCATTGGTTCTCCATGGCGGCAGCGGACTTTCCGATGATGATTTCAGAAACACTGTAAAAAATGGTATCCGTAAGGTAAACATCTGCACAGAGCTGTGTAATGCTGCATACAATTCCTTTGCTGCATCCAAGGCAAACGGTCTTAACTTTGAAAAGGCTGTTATTGAAGCAAGACAGGCGGTAAAAAATTCTGTAATCAGATATATGCGTGTGTTCGGCTCTAGCGGCAGATACAAATACACACCCTACAATCCCAACAAGCCGTATGTTTCTGATGAAGATTTGCACTACATATTCTGATTAAATCCGATATAAAATAGGAGATATTGTCATGGAAAAGAAAAAAGACATATTTTATTTTTCTTCAACTCACTGGGACAGAGAATGGTACCAGACCTTCCAGGGCTTCCGTTACAGGCTGGTAAAAGTTATGGACGGTATTCTCGATGCAATGGAAAATCTTGATGATTTTGACGTGTTCCACCTTGACGGACAGACAATTGTTCTTGAGGACTATGCTGAGATTAAGCCTAAAAATGCAGAAAGACTTATGGAATATATCAATAGCGGACGTATCAAAATAGGTCCCTGGTATGTTATGCCGGATGAATTCAATCTTTCTGGCGAGAGCCTTATCCGCAATCTTATGATGGGTCATGAGCTTTCTGAAAAATGGGGAGCAGACAGTGCATGGAAGTTTGGCTATGTGTGCGATATTTTCGGTCACATTGCTCAGATGCCTCAGATTTTCCAAGGCTTTGATATAGATTATTCCTACCAGTGCCGCGGTTACTATACTGATAGTGAACCTTATTTTGTATGGCGTGCTCCCGACGGAAGCGAGACTCTCAATATGCGTATGGGCAATACCAACGGCTATGGCGAATTTGCCTGCAGAGTGCTCAACAAGCCCTTTGGTGAAGAACCGTATACTCTTGATGAACTTAAGGTGCGCATCAAGGAATATATCGAATTTTTGCTTACAACTACGGAATTACCCATATATGTTGTAAATGACGGTCTCGACCATCATCCGCTTCATACAGATACCGGCAAGTATATTGAGTTTATAAAGGAAGCTGTGCCGGATGCCGAGGTGCATCACTGCGACCTTATAGAAGCAGGCAAGCTTCTCGAAAAATACCGCGGTGATATGCATGTTGTTGAGGGTGAACTCAACAAGAGTGCGCAGAATGTTTCTATGCAACTTATTACCAATACAATATCAAGCTATTATCCCATAAAGAAAACCAATGACAGATGTCAGAATAAGCTTGAAAAGGTTGCAGAGCCCATGCTGGCATATTCTGCAATGGCAGGCAGTCCTATGGAAAGGGAATATGTGCGTCTGGCATACAAGTACCTTATTCAGAACCATCCCCATGACTCCATCTGCGGCTGCTCAATCGACCAGGTGCACAAGGATATGGAATACCGCTTTGCTCAGACACTGGAAATATGCGGTGAGCTTACCGATGATTATGTATATTCCAATTCACGTCCCTATATGATTGGCAGAGACAAGGATACCCACGGAATTCTCACCCTGTTCAATCCTCTTCCTTATGAGGTAAACAAGGTTATTACCGTAAGTCTTAACATGAAGTCAAATTATCCTAAGCAGTATGCAGACCCCTTTGGCTATGAAAGCATCAACTGCTTTAAAATCCGTGATTATGAGGGCAATGAAATTCCCTATCAGGTTATAGATATCAAGCGCGACCAGGTTCGCAGAATCAAAGACCAGTCCGCAGAAAGGGTGGATGTACATACAGTTACCTTTATGGCGCATATGCCCGCAGGCGGTAGGTGCGAATACAGAGTAGAGCCCAGTGACCGCCCCTCCAGATATCTTAAGCATCTTGACAGTGGCATTGATTATATGGAAAATGAGAATATCCGCGTTACCTTCAATCCCAACGGCACAATATGTATACTGGATAAGAAACAGAATAAGGTATACGATAATCAACTTTGCCTTGTGGATGACAATGAGACAGGCGACGGCTGGTATCACTACACCGCAAAGAACGACAGAAGCGTTATTTCGTCTTTCGGCAATTGCAGAGTTGAAAAAATAGAGAGCGGCTGCTCCAGATGCGTATTCAGAATTACAAAGACTCTCAGCCTGCCCGAAAAGGTTGATTTCCTCCCTGCAGGCATGACAAGAAGCAGCAGCTACAAAGACTGCACAGCGGTGTTTGATGTTGGTCTCAGCGAGGGTGCGGAATATGTGGATGTTAAGCTCACCTTCAGCAACAATGTGTGCGACCACAGACTCCGTCTTGCGGTGCCCACATATACCGAGGGAGACAAGTATTTTGCAGGTCAGGCATTCTATTGCTGTCAGCGTGATGCTGATATTGATTATACAACTCAGGATTGGTACGAGCCTGAGCTTCATGAAAAGGCTATGAACGGTATCATAGGCAAGCGCGCCTCCGACGGCAGCGGTCTTGCTTTTGTAAGTGCCGAGGGTCTCCATGAGGGCTCAAGCTATGATGACCGTAACAAGACATTGTATGTTACACTTATCCGTAGCTTCAAACGCACTGTTCAGACCAACGGTGAGGTTGGGGGACAGATTCAGGGCGAGCATGTGTATAATTTCAATTTAGTGCCCCTGTCATCTGATGTTTCCTATGCAGATTTAGTTCGTCAGCAGGATGTTATGGGTGTTGGCGTTATAAGCTCTTATGCGGAGATTGAGCCTGACAGCCCCACAAATGCACCTGTAAGTAGCTTTAAGCTCTCGGGAGATGATATTCTCCTTTCTGTTATCAAATGCGCTGAGAGAGAGGAAAATGCTTATGCGGTAAGAATGTTTAATGCTTCTGACAAGGCTTCAATCGCAATTCTTGAATTTGCAAACAATGTGAGTGAAGCTGTTGAAACAAACATGAACGAGGAAATTCTCTCGTGTAATAATACAAAGATTGAAGCTAACAAAGTGAGTCTGGAAATTACTCCATGGCATGTATCTACGGTTATGGTAAAATTCTGAGATTAATAGTTGTTGCTCAAATTCAAAAACACACCGTACATTTTAAATGTCGGTGTGTTTTTCTGAATTTGAGTTTTTTCTGTATTCTTTTGGCGATATTCCAACAGAGCTTTTAAAATTTCTCGAAAAATAGTTTGCATCTCCAAGACCTGTTTCTTCTGCTATCTGATACAGCGGCTTTTTTGTTTCTGTTAAAAGTTTTTTTGCCTCTTCAAGTCTTTTGTTGCGTATATAGTCGGATATTCCTATGTTAAATGCATCTTTTGCCAGATAATATAGTTTGGTTTTTGATATATAAAATACATTGCACAGTGTCTTTACCGAAAGATCGTCGCTTAAATGAGTGTCAACATAATCCTTTAGCTGATAGCTTAATATATCTGTTTTGTTTTTTATTATTTTGTTTGTATACAAATAGCAGGCACACATGGACATTATATTCGCCGCTGATTGTATTGCTTCGGTTGTGGTACATTTTACTTTACTGAGCTTTGAGAGCATTTCGTCGACATTATAGCCGTATTTCAGGCTGATTTCCGTTACTCTTTCACGTGCATATTCAACATCCTTTTTGTCCAGAATCTGTCCCAGCATTATATAACCGATAATTACTGAATTTTCACAAATGGGAGCCATAGCTTCTGTCAGGCCTGCATGGCATTTATATATATATACCCCTTTGACTTTGCGGCAGTTTTCAAAACCTATATGGTCACATTCGAAGCACTTCTCAGTTACCTCTTTATTTCCTCTCAGTGTTTTGCATAGGCTGCACATATCATCCGGATAGCTGTAAAGCGGTTTTCTTCCTGCTTCACCATAAAGCACGATTTTGATTTTTGTCGTATTGTAAAAGTCTATTGCCACACTTTCCAGTTCTTTCCTCACAATATCAAGCACATACATCACCCTTTCAAAAAATGACCCAAAATGCTATTTTTAAGTGTTAAGTACTATTCATTATAAGGTATATTTATGCTAAAATCAAGACATAGTAATAATTTTTTTGTAAAGGTGGTAATATTTGTGTCAATTGCAAGAAAGCTTATGGATGAAAGCAAGGGCGTTCTGAGGCTGGCACCGGCATGGGTTCCCAGAGCCTTTTGCCGTCCCGGAAAAAGAATCAAGCTTCATCCTGATGATTATTATGTTCTCGGCTTGGAGAGAGGCGGTATAGACGAAAGATGGTTCGCCTCAACCACAGCTGCCGAAAACGGTCCCGATACCCCTGCAGATGAAGGTCTTTCTTATGTTGTATCAAGAGATGGCAGCGAAAGGATGCTTCTTAAGGATATGATTGATGAGCTGAGGGGTGAAATTATCGGTGACGGACTCTGGGAAAAATACGGCAAATGGCCTATGTTCTCAAAGTTTTTTGACAATGCCGGTCCTCTGCCGCATCATATTCACCACAGAGACGAGCATGCAAAGCTGGTTGGTGCAGACGGAAAGCCCGAGATGTATTTCTTCCCTTCTCAGTGCAATAACCACGGCGGTGAGTTTCCCTTTACCTTCTTTGGTATCCGTCCCGGCACCGATAAGGAGGATGTAAAGGCTTGTCTTGAAAACTTTGCCAAGGGTGACAATGAGCTTCTTGACCTCTCCCAGGCATACAAAATAACACTTGATACCGGCTGGGATGTTCCTCCCGGAGTGCTTCATGCTCCTGCAAGCCTGTGTACATACGAGCCTCAGTTTGCCAGTGATGTATATGCTATGTATCAGTCTGTGCTTTATGGCGGTCACTGCGTAAGTGAAGACCTTCTCTGGAAAAACTGCCCCGAGGACAAGATAGGTGATTATGACTATCTCATGGAAGTTATCGACTGGGATGCAAACGTTGACCCCATGTTTGCTCAGAACCGCTTCATGAAGCCTGTTGTTATTAAATCCGATAAGGCGTATACAGAAGAATGGATATGCTATAAGTGCCCCGAGGTAAGCGCAAAGAGACTTACCGTTAACCCCGGCGAGACCGTTGTTATAAAGGACAAGGCTGCATACGGCTTTATCCTGCTCCAGGGTACAGGTACAATTGAGGATGCACCTCTTGAGACTCCCGCACTTATCCGCTACGGCGAGCTGACCAATGATGAATATTTCGTTACCGAAGCAAGGGCAAAAGAAGGCGTAACAATTACCAATACCTCAAAAACAGAGCCTATTGTTATGCTCAAGCACTTTGCATACAATCCCGAGCTTCAGGAAAGCGGACTTTTGAAATAGGAGAGATATATTATGTGGTACGAAAATACATACAGACGACATCTGCTGGATATGCATATTGATGATTGGGATGATAGATTCCTTTCTGAGTTCAATGCAGATGATTATTTTGACAATCTTAAGAGAGCAAAGCTAAACAACGCAATGATTTATCTCCAGTCTCATGCCGGACATTGCCATTATCCTACAAAATCAGGACATTTGCACCGATGTCTGGAGTCCAGACCCCATGAGGTAAAAAGACTGGTGGATAAGTGCCGTTCAAACGGTATATATGTAACCGGCTACTACAGCCTTATATACAATACCTATGAGCATGATAAACATCCCGAATGGCGCATGGTGGGTGCCGACGGATATTCTACAAGAGCAGGCAGTACAGCTAATACACAGTCAACAGACTTTGCCAGCACGGCACAGTCAAGATACGGTCATTGCTGCCCAAATAATCCCGGATACAGAGAATTTGTAAAAGAGCAGATGCGTGAAATGGCAGAGTATTTTACAGTCGATGCTATGTTTTTTGATATGCTCTTCTGGTCATATTATTGCTATTGTGACCATTGCAAAAAGCGCTGGGCACAAGAGGTTGGCGGTGAAATACCTACAGTAGCTGATTTTAATGATCCCATGTGGCTTAAGCACAGAGAAAGACGAAGAGTGTGGATGGGTGAGTTCGCTCAGTTTGTGACAGATTATCAGAAGGAACTGACTCCCGGAATGCCCGTTGAGCACAATGTGTCTGCAATGATGCATGCGGATGGATTTTCCTCCTGTTCTTCTTTGGTAAATGATGCATGCGATTATGCCGGAGGCGATTTGTACGGTGATATATACAATCACTCCTTTACCTGCAAGTTCTACAAAAACGCTTCCAGGAATCAGCCCTTCGAATATATGTTCTCCCGCTGTCAGCCGGGACTGAGAAATCACACAATGACAAAGCCCTGCGATGTCATGCTTTCGTCCGTTATGATGACGGCGGCACATCACGGTGCAACCCTTGTTATTGACGCCATCGACCCGGTTGGTACAATGGATTCCAGAGTATATGACATGCTGGGACAGATATTTGAATTTGAGCAGAAATATGAGCCTTACTTTAAGGGCAACATGGTTGAGGATATAGGAGTATATTATAGTCTCAAGAGCAAATATACACCGCATGAGGGCTCAATGACAAGCCATACCGGAGCAGTCAACGCAGTAAAGACAATGTTGTACTACAATGTCCCGGTAGGAGTAACAGGAGATTTTTACAAATTCGATGGATATAAGGTCCTTGTTGCTCCCTGCCATACTCAGGAGGATGCTGCAGACGACGTCAGAATTCTTGATTATGTAAGAAACGGTGGCAATCTCTATATTTCAACAGCTTGGAATGCTCCTCTTGTAAAGGAACTTCTTGATGCAGAGATTCTTGGAGATACCATACACAACTTGCTGTATCTTGCACCTGCGGAGGATAGCATGGGAATTCTTGACGACTACACGGTAAAATATCCCATGAATTTTGACGGTCATGCATCTCAGATAAACCTGAATGGTAACGATTGCAAGGTTCTTGCAACTCTTACTCTTCCGTATACAGACCCCACAACAAGCAAATTTGCTTCAATCCACTCTAACCCTCCGGGTATAGCAACTGATATTCCCGGTCTTGTGTACAGAAAGTACGGCAAGGGTACTGTTATCTGGAGTGCGGTTCCCATTGAGTGCTGTACAGATGAGCTTTGCAGAGAGGTCTTTGCAAATATCATCAATGTGCTTATGGAAGGGGAGAAGCAGAGCTTTGTAAGCGACGCACCCATAAATGCAGAGCTTACTCTGTTTAAAGATGACAAGACCCTGTACCTCAATGCAGTAAATCTTAATGAATACAAAAAGCTTATGTGTATAAATTCCTTTACCGTAAAGGTTTATACAGAAAATGAGCCTGTATCAGTAAAGTTTCTTCCGGATGGCGATAATGTGGAATACAGCTTTAAGGACGGATACACCTGCTTTAATACGGGCGAGCTTAAATATTTTGATATGTTTGAAATTGTATGTAAATAAACCGCAGTCTGAACAACCGATGTTTCCCGTGTTGGTTGCTCCGACTGCATTCCGATTGGTCAAAGGAGGAATTACCCTTGAAAAGTAAATTGTCTAAGATAATAGCTGCTGTGCTTTCTCTGGCGCTTACAGTATCCGGCTTGCCTGCCGTGAGCTTTGCCGAGACAGCCGAAGCTGTAATATCCGCTTCATATGATATGACCGTCAATAACCTGGCTGTGGACATAAGCTCCTCATCAAAGGGCAAAAAGATGGTATATGTCATAGCAGCACCGACTGATATAACTGACTATAGGCCCGAAACCCTTTCGGCGGACAACAGAGTTGTTATGAGAACTTTTTCCACAGATGAAAACGGAGCTCTTAGCTTTAATTTTGTTATGCCAGAAGATTTTAACGGCAGATATAATGTGACTGTCAATGCTGATGTGAGCGAAAAGACATTTATTATAGCAGATATCACAGCCCTTGAAGCGGTAAGGCTTCACACTGCTTTTTCCTCAGGTGATTATTCCGCATCAGCCGGTATTGAAAATCCTTTGACAACAACTGATGAAAAAGCAGATATTGCAGCTTATGTGCAAAAGAATGCTTCATTGCTCATGGCTGATAATCCTATGTCTGCTATCAATGTATATATGTCAGGAGAGTCTGCCGCATATGTAATGAGCGGCAGACTTACCCTCGGCGAAGCTCTTGATTTGTATAAAGACTATATGGAAATGTACAGCGGCAGCGCAACATATGCTCAGGACTTTGCTGAGCTTGCACCGGATGTGCAGGCAAAGCTTGAAGAATATTTTAAGAAAACTGGCACAGACGATTCCTTTGACAAGGTGTATGATATGTGCAGATTTATGGCGCAGTATATATGTGCATCCTCCGATGCTGTTACAAAAGAGCTTGCTCTGCCGCGACTCATGGAGTCCCATCCTGACCTTTATGAGGAATATAAGGATATAGGCAACAAAGTGTATCAGTATGCCGTGTTCTCTGGTATGTATGCAGACAGAAGCACTGTGTCAGATTATGAGTCTGTTGCGGCGAGCTTTGAAAAGCATATTGAAATTCAGAAGGAAAGGCTGGATGACGATACTTCTGATGATACTTCATCCGGCGGAGGCGGTGGCGGAAGCAGAGGAGGAAGCTCCGGCGTTACCTCGGGCAACATTGGTCTGACCCCCGCTCAGAGCGTAGTACAGGCTGTGTTCAGCGATATTGAGGGGCATTGGGCAAAGACCAATATAGAAAATATGTACACAAAGGGTATTATAAACGGCTTTTCAGACGGTACCTTCAAGCCGGAACAAAATGTTACAAGAGCCGAGTTTGCAAAAATGCTTTCGGTTATGCTCGCTCTGGATACATCCGGCGATGCTGACTTTGCCGATGTGGTGCCCGGTAGCTGGTACAACGGCTATGTGGCTGCTGCTGCCAAGGCAGGTATTGTAAAGGGCTCTGAGGGCAATTTCAATCCTGAGCTGTACATTACCAGGCAGGATGCAGCGGTTATGCTTGCCCGCGTGCTCACATACAGGGGAATATCCTTTGGCAGTACATCTGCAGGTTTTAATGATGAAGCTAAAATTGCAGATTATGCCCTGGACAGTGTAAACGGCATGTCCGGTCTCGGCATTATTACAGGCTACAACGGCGGCTTTGCCCCTCTGGATAATACAACCAGAGCCCAAGCGGCGGCATTGCTTGAACGTGTGGTAAATATTATAGGTTAAAAAGGGGGGCGAAACTTTTGAAAAAAATACTATCTCTGCTTATTGTTTTTTCTATGCTAATGTCATTTGCTGCAGTATATGCGGAGGATGACACGCTCCCTGCCTATGCTTACGATACAAAAGCATACGGCGATGCCTGCAGTCTTATGCAGAGTATGGTTGGTTACGGCGTTTTCGGCACGGACCCTGACTCAAAGGTTACAAGAGCACAGTTTACGGCAGGAGCGGCAGTCATATTCGGTATTCCGCCTGTTGAAGATAGTGTGCCTGTATACAGTGATGTGGCTGCAGATAATATCTATGCGGGATACATAGCGGCGGCTCATTCCGCAGGTTGGATTTCTCCGGCAGACAAATTCAAGCCTGACTCTTTCATAACTCTTGAGCAGGCGGTAAAAATTCTTCTTACAGCAGCTCAGTACAATGTTGTGGCAGATGCCAAGGGCGGATACCCTGCAGGCTATCTCACCGTTGCAAACAGCATAGACCTTTTAGACAGTGTTAATACTGCATACAGTGGCACATTTACCGTGGCTGATGCCACAATGCTTTTTTACAACCTCATGTTCGCACCTGTGTTTGACATTGTGTCTTACGGAAACAATCTGGGCTACGAAAAGGGCGGACAGAACTATCTTGAAAAGCTCTATGATGTATATTCCATAGAGGGTGTTGTAACAGCAACCAACCACAGCTCGGTTATACCCGATACAGAGCTTATTGTTGATAACGACATAATAGAAATCGACGGTATTGAATACAGATACCCCGGCGCCGACCCGGATGTTCTCGGCAAAGCTGTTACTGCTTATCTTGACGGCAGCGTTAATCCGGCAAAAAAAGTTATTTGCCTTATTGAAGAAAATACCAACAGTGAGGTTGAACTTATTGCCGAAGATTACAGCGGCATAAGCGGTACTACCTTTGAATACTACAGTAATGATAAAATAAAGAGAGAAAGGCTGGAGCCTGCGTATAAGGTTATATACAACGGACGCTGTGTTTCTGGAACCGTTACCGATGAAATGCTTACGGATTCCTTTGCAGAAATGAGACTTCTGGACTCAGACGGCGACTCTGTATATGAACTTATATTTATAAATTCCTATACCTATCTTAAAATAGCTAATACAGACCATTTTACCGGCTATATAAGCTTTGCAGACGACTCCGTCAGATTTATAAATCTTGGCGGTGAGAAAGATGTTCTTTGCAGCATATATGACCATTCCGGCAATAAGACCGCTCTTTGAACTGACGAGCGGTCTTATTGCCGGCGTAAAATCATCTCTTGACGGTCTTATGCATGAGCTTGTTATTCTCCAGGAAGAAATTGTCGGCGGCAGAGTGACGTCTCTTGATGCAGACAATAACATAATTGTCCTCGAGGACACAGAATATGCCATGAGCCTTGATTTCACCAAAAAATATATTACCACCGATTATATAGATATTGGTGACATGGTTAATGCATATTTGGGTCTCGGCGGTGAGCTTGTATATCTTGCTGAGCGTACCTCAGAGTACGTTTACGGTATGCTGTCGGATGCCAAGTCATCTGATGGGATGGAGAGCGCTCTTATGCTTGAAATCTTTACCGCCGACGGTTTCACAACTATGTATGCCGCAGATAAAATCAGCTTTGACAGCGGCAATAAGCTGTCTGATGTATCTGCAGCACTTGACATTGTGTCCGAACATATTAAAGCCGATAAGCCGGAAATTATCAGATACAGTACCAATGCCGACGGCGAGGTTACTCACATTGATTTTGCTTCCGACGAAACATCAAATACATCCTATGACCCTATGACTCTTCGTCCGGAGTACGACAGACTTGCGAAGATAAAGACTGTTGCAAATATAAACTACCGTTCCGATGCATCGGGTCTTGTAAGCAATGCCATACTATCAGATGCGACTATGATTGTTGACAACGGTGCCAACGAGCCGGACCGTGATAAAAGATACAGATTTTCTTCCATGGGAAGCCTTACCACCAATTCATCATATTCTATGGAGCTGTATGATATAGATGAGCACGGTTATGCAGGATTTGCATTTGTAACCGGCGGACCCACCAACGGTGCAAAAAATACTTATCTTAAAACATATATTATAGAAAAAGCAAACAGGGGAGTATCAGGAGATTATGAAGGCTACAGACTCACCTGCTACGGAGAGGGCTCCTACGGCAGCTACTTCCTGCCCGAAGAGTCTTTAAATGCCGACATCACCGGCAAAAAGAGAATGCCTCAGCCCGGTGACCTGATAAGATTTACAATCAAAAGCGAAGATATTATTGACGAATATTATACAGACTTTGTTTACGAAGCGGACAATTCACTCCCTATGTACAAAAAGGTTATAGGAACTTATATGGAAGAATCCGGAGGAAACAGACTTTACGGTCAGCTTATTAATAATGATACAAGCGGTGCTGCTTCTGCAAATGGCATTTACACCAACGCCGGATACGGCGAAGCTTATATTGCCGACCTTCAGGGACGCTACGGTGCCGGTTTTGTGACAGGTTATGTGTATAATTCCGAAAAATCCATTGTTCTGTGCAATGGAGGTGCTGACTACATCATGGCTAATATGAGACCATATACCTTGCCGAATACTGTCGTGCTTTTTGATACACAGGCTCGCAAAGTCACTGTGACACCTTATATGTCATCTTCATTCAAGAGCTATAAGGCTAATTCCGGCGAAGAAGATTTTGTTGTTCTCCGCTGCAGTGCAGGCAAGCCTCAGATAGCATTTGTTTACAGATAAGGAGGGATATATATGAAGAATCAATTTAAAAAACTGATTTCATTTGTATTAAGCACTGCACTGCTCTGCCATTCGGCTTCTGCCGCGGTAAATGTTCCCTTTTTCTATGGCGGTGAGCAGGAGACCTATGTGCTTAATGAAACCTTTAATAACAGATACACCAATTCCGATACAATAGAAAATCTTACTGTAACCGGCGGAAAGGTTAAAGTTGCAGACATGAATTCATCCAATAAAGCACTATTGCTCAGGGCATTCGACGGAGAGACAGGCGTTGTTGCCCCCGGCGTTAATCCCGGCGACAAAAATGTTGTATTCAGTGTGGATATTATGGCAGACAATATGCCTGCTAGTCTCACACTGGGCGCAGCTTCCGGAGTGGATTCGGCTTCTTCTTCAGATATTGTGTTTGTTAAGGTTACCGACAACAAAATTTATACCATCGACAACAGAAATATCGGCAAGCTCAGTGTAAACAAATTTACCACAATAAGTGCAGTTCTCAAGAAAAATTCTGTGGTTGACATATATGTTGACTACAAAAAAGCTGTTTCCAACTGGAAAATCTCAGGCAAGGCAGGTTCATATATAGCTGTCCGTAAAACCGGTGCAAATTCCTGCTATATAGACAACCTGCGCACTTACTATGGCTCAGAGCCAGACAGCAGCTTGCCTTCTGCCGGATTTTTGAATGATTATATTGATATTATTGGAGTAGACGATACCAAGGGTGATATCACATTTTTTGACAACAGATATTGCTTTACGTCCAATGATCCCAAGTATACAACAGCTACTCTTACCCCTAAGACGAATATCATCACTGCAACAAGGCTTATTGACTACAAAAACCCCTCAAGAACAGATTATATCTATATGGAGAGAGTTAAATCCACTGATGACTGTTTTTTTGACGTACGAATAAATATTCCCTCCTGGGCAAAAATGGGAACCAAGAAGTTTCAATATTTCAAGCTTGAGGGTGATATCAAAATCGATGAATTCAATTCTTCAATCACACTTCCTCAGATTCGTGATACTGCAACAACCGGCAGTCAGCAGAATATGTATGTATCCATCACTTCCGACGGTTCAATCAAATGCGGAAATGCAACTGCTTCAAAGGTTATAAAAAAAGGTGAGTGGTTCCACTACCTTGCATTTTTTAATCTTAAGGACCGTGCGGTGGAAATATATGTAAACGGAAAAAAAGTAATCAGCACACAGATTACCAACAACAATATCCAAGAGCTCTATCATATGCGCGTCAGTCTTGAGGCAGGTGACATGTTAGGCAAGGTTTATCTGGATAATTTTGACATCACAGGTCTCGACAATCCTATTGTAGACGGTGTTGAGACAAAATCCAGCGTTTTTGCTACCGACGATGCCATAATAGAATTTCTCAATGGCAAGACCGCAATCCATGCTTACGGCAACAATATTCATAAAAATGGAGTAAAATCTCATCTTGAGATACCCGGTATCTATGATGAAGCCACCGGGCAGTATTATGCTCCCGTAAGCACACTTAACAAAGCCTTTGACCTTAACCTTACCGACAGTAACGGCTCGGTAAACGGTGATATACAAATTGCCTCCGATGGCACTGTTACCAAGAAAGACGGCTCAACCTTTAAGCTGGAATATGCTCCAAGGGTTGAGAGCGGAGCTATATATGTGCCGGTTCGTGAATTTGCAGAAAAAGCTATGGAAAAATCCGTATGGTGGTTTAAGACCGGAATAATTATATTTTCCGATAAGCCCATAAAGCTCGACACTTCAAGCTGGGAATATCAGTCAGTGCGTACTGTCCAGATGACTACCGTATGGAATGATATTGATTTTCTTAATGCGTATCTACAGTACGAAAGACCGAGAGGAGAAAAGCTTATTTCCGATCTTAAGTCAACTCTGGGTGAAGACGCATTAACTGCACATCCCAAGGTAATGCTTGATAAAGGAGATTTTGACCTGCACCGTCAGCATTATCAGGCAAAGGATGACGAGCTCTTTACAGAGCTTACAAACAAAATGATTGCAAATGCAGATAACTATGCAGAAGGTGACAACTGGCAGGTACCCTACAAATTTGACGATGCTATGCGCACATTAGTCAGTATATCCACACCGCTGCTTAACAAATTTATACACTGGGGATATGCATATCAGCTTACCGGCGACCAAAAATACGTTGACGCGGCATACAAGCTCTTTGAGCAGGTGAATACCTATCCCGACTTCAACACGTCCCATATTATTGATGCCGGTGACGATGCCTTTGCTCTTGCTATAGGCTTTGACTGGCTGTATCACGGCTTCACACCCGAGCAGAGAGAGTTTGTAAAGAATGTGGTTCGAAACAAATGTCTCGATACCCTTGCAAGCGGTATGTACGGACGGCTTACCTCAAACTCCAACGGTACTAATATGTGGAGCGGCTTTAAGTGGATGTCCAATTACAACTCCATTATCTGCGGCGGTGTTATTGCTGCGGCAATTGCAACCCTCGAATACGATACCGACGAAGCCCTTATGTATATTGCCGATGCCGTAAGAAGTATTGAGTATTCTATGCAGATGCTCACACCTGACGGCGGCTGGAACGAAGCTCCTCATTACTGGGCTTATGGCATGAGATACATAGGCGCTGCCGGTTCTTCGATGGAAAATGCCTTTGGCACTTCCTACGGTCTTATGGACGGTCAGGGAATAAATAACACATTAAATTACATCATCAGCTGTCTCGGCGTGGGCGGCGTAAACAACTACGGTGACGGTTCTCATACTGTAGTGCGTACCTACAACAATTTCTTCTATCTGGGCAATCGTCTTGACAATGACGTGGCGGTTAAAATGCGCCGTGACGACCTGAATCGCATACCCGGCAGCGGAGATTACTATGATGTGATGTACTACGACTTTGATTCAGCTAAGCTGGACGGCAGAGATAATCTGATGAGCAGCTTCAGCCCTCTGCTCCGCACAAGCGGAACCGAGATTGTTTCAATCCGTGACAGCTATGATTTTGACAAGAGTCAGACATATTTTTCAGCTCACTACGGCACTACCTACGGCTATCATCAGCACGATGACGTGGGCAACTTTGTACTTGATCTTATGGGTATAAGATGGGCATATGACCTTGGAAGTGAAAACTACAATCTCCAGAATGAGCTTGGCTATAAGGAATGGGATATGTACAGAAAGAGAGCAGAAGGGCACAATGTACTTGTGCTCAATCCCAATAACTATCCCACAAACCATGCCCGAAAAACATCTCCGGTTGAGTTTGTACCCATAGCAGATGCTCAGGCAAACGAATACGGCGGTTTTGTATATGCTGATATGGATAATGTCTATAACGAAACAAATGACATGACCCAGGGATACTATATTGATGACAATATGAATTCCATGACATACCGTGCCGAATATTCTGTTGACTCACAGACAGAGGCAATGTGGTCTGTATTTACAAAGGCGGCAGTAACCATTGAGAATGATATGGTATATCTCTCTCAAAACGGAAAGACGGTTAAGCTGGAAACCCTTGTTAAGAACGGTATTGATGTAAAATGGCAGGACTGTGACCCTGTGCCGCTGCCAAATTCGCCCCAGGTTCCCGAGCAGAATAAGAACGATAGCTACCGCAAGCTTACCCTTACCTATAAGGCTCAGCCGGGCGAAAATGTGTTGTCTGTAAAGATAAGTCCTGCTGATATGGTAACAAAGGCAATACGTGATGTGGCTATAGCCGACTGGAAGCTTCCCGAAAAGACAGATATATCAGGCGATTACAACTGCAACTTTGAGGTATATTATGCAGGTCAGCCTGCAGGAAGCAAGCTTCCCGTGGTTGACGGTGTTATGCCGGAGCTTGAGATTGTGACCGAGGACCCCGAGGCTGTTGTGGAAATTACCGATGCAAAGGATGTTGAGGATACAACCACAATAAAGGTATGGGATAAGACAAAGACAGTTTTTGCCATTACATCCATCAACTATTATAAGGCGTCCGGCAAGGCGATGGCGATGTTCAACACACTGCCGATTACAGATATTTCTGTAAGCAGTACTCCTGAGAAAAATAACCACAAGGGCAATATCATAGACTATGACCTTACCACACGTTGGACAGCCATGGCAAAGGGCGAATATGCCATAGCGGATATTGGCTCAGTGCAGAAGGTAGACGGTATCGGTGCAGCTTTCTGGAAGGGCTATGAGCGCAGCTACTGGTTTGATGTATATGTGTCTGAGGACGGTGAGAAGTGGACAGAGGCATATATGAACGGTGAGAACACTCCCGGTGTTGAGGATGTAGAGGCATTCGGCTTTGACAAGTCATATAATGCCCGTTACATCAAGATTGTGGGTCAGGGCAACAGCGTTGACTCCGCTTCAAGAAATAATATAAATCTGCTTGAGCTTCGTATCCTGCAGAGCAAATATTAATAGGGGAGACAGATTGTTTATGAAAAGAAAAATACTTTCACTTATTCTTACATTGTCACTAATACTTTGCCAGGGCACTTTGTGTCCCGGCGGAGTATATGCTTCTGAAGATATTGACCCGGATAAGCCTGCCGAAGAAGCTGCTGTCATAGACAGAGTTGCATGGAGCCTTGAATTTAAGAATGCTTCAGATATTGATAACTTCTATCCGAGTAACAAAACCGAGATGGAAGTATCTCATGTGTACGGGGATTATATGCAGTATACAACTCATTCCACCTACATCAACTCCAACGGAAATAAAGCCGGATATTTTGCTGATTACAGATTTCCCGCCGGCGAAGAGCTTGATATGGATAAGTACTATACCATGCAGATTCGTATGAAGATTGTTGATGTGGACTCAAAGGCCCCTTACAAAATGTACATTGCCGGTACAAATGAGGATGGTACTGCTCTTAAAATGGCAGAAAAAAATTTTGGCACCATAAGCTATGACTACACTTCATCAAACGGAGTCTACAGTACCGACTGGTTTGTGCTTAATATAGACCTTTCATCATCAGACCACTGGATGAACGGTAAGACTCTCTCTCAGTTCCGTCCCAACTTTATTCACAATGCGGCAGGTACTGTTTTGATAGACTATATCAGATTTATAGAGACTCCCGGTATAAGCAAAATCGCCTGCAATAGCGAGACTGATGCAGACCTTGAGGACATGCCTGTCAATCCTGAGACAATGGAAATCTATCTTACAGACCTGGTAGCGGATGTTCCTCCCGAGGCGGTAGAATTAAAGGATACCGAGGGAAATAGCGTTGCTCTGTCCGAGGTTGCATTCTACGAAGGCAATCTCATAAAGCTTACTCTTGCTCAGGAGCTGGCAGAGAATACGGCATATACACTAATGCTTAAAGAGAATGTGCATATAATTGGCAGTATATATCTTGCGTCACCACTCACAGTGGATTTTTCTACAGGTACATACCGCATACCGAGTATATTTGATATCATCGACCCGGAAAGACCGAGCGATGAGATACCCGAAGGCTATGACAACGTATGGTCTATGGACTTTAAGGATGAGTCAGATATAAGCGGATTTGCTCCTTCAAGCAAGACCGAAATAGAAATAAAACAGGTTTACGGCGAATATATGCAGTATACAACAAAATCCACATATACAAACAACAGCGGAAATACAGCCGGCTATCATGCCGATTATAATTTTTCGACTGCTCTTGACACAGATATGCATTTCCTGCTTCAGATACGTATGAAAATTCTTGAGGTGCAGGATGGCACAGGCTTTAAGATGTATATGAAAACCTCCTCGGAGGATGGCACTACAAGCAATATGGCAGAAAAAGACTGTGATAATGTCAACTATGACTTAAAGCTTATAGACAAATATTATACTGACGGAAACGGAGAGGAAAAGCAGTATAGCGGAACAGACTGGTTTACACTTGAGGTTGACTTAGGAAGCAATGAAAAATGGATAAATGCAAAAAATCTTTTGAGCCTGAGAACTAATTTCCTTCACAATACAGTGGGCGTGGTTTTAGTTGACTACATCAGATTTTTGGGCTATACTCCAAAAGCTACAGATTTCTCCTACAGTCTTGATAATGCTGAAACCGAGATAACATCCGACACATATGTACCCGCTTCGGCAAATACCTTTACCGTCGGTCTGTCTCATCCTGTAAGCGGCATTGCAGATGTGGCACTGACAAACGATTTCGGTACAAAGGCGGAGGTTTCAGCAGTACAGCTTGATGCCGAAACAAAGCAGTTTGTTACTGTCACATTCGCTCAGCCGCTGGAAAAATCTTCTGTGTATACTCTCAGCATAACTCCATATGTCTCAGGAAGCCTTCCTTCAAGCGAGCCCGTGGTGCTTGAATATAAATCAGAGCTTGAGCCCATAACCGTTAAGGTTAATAAGGAAGCAAAAAGCGCTTCAATAGATTATATCAATGCAACGGAAGAGGATGTTATCCTTGTGGCAATAGCAACCGTGCTTGACGGAAATATGTATGTTGGTAAAAAGATGGCGATAACACCCTTAGCTTCCGGTGCAGCAGCTGATGATATTGCTCTTGACTACAGCTCTTATGTATCGGACACAACAACTGTTGAAATTGCAATCTGGAAATATAACACAGCAATAGGTAAATACAGTGTGCACGGAAAGAAAATTTATTGATTTCACCAATGTTTTAACATATAAAAATATCATATTTTTTAAGGAGTGAAATGTAATGAAAAAATTAATTTCAGTTGTTTTGACTTTAGCAATGCTATTGTCAATGTCAGTACCTATGCTTGCAAATGCATCGGCATGGCCCGGCAGTGATGCTATGTACACCCTTGATGATGCAGAAGGCTTTTCGGCAGTAACAACATCCGGCAGCCCGATGATGCAATCAAAAGCCGCTATTGAGACAGTATCCGGATTTTTGGGTAAAGATACAGATGATTATTCTGCAAAAATCACAGAGAGTGCTGCCTCTGACAAGTATTATTATCTTGCTTATAAGCACGGCGAAGAGATTTATCTTGAAGACGGTAAGCCCATGGAAGGTTATCTGGTAGTTGATTTGAACTTCTACAGTGATGATTCTGGTTTTGGCTTTTTCAGATTCGGTCTGTCGGCAAATCAGGTTCCTATGACAAGTGATATATCTGCAAAATCTCTTCGTGCAGGTCAGTGGAACCATCTGCGTATGGTATATGCTCCTCCTGCCGCATGTACGGATTATGAAGACGATGTACCGGAATCTGGAGTTACTCTCGGAACCACAACTCTGTATATAAACGGCTCCAAAATAGGTGACAATACCATAACCGCATCAATGTCCTATCCCATAGACAGAGTTCTTCTGCAGGTATACAGCGGCGATAATACAGCCACTCACTATGCTTATATGGACGATATAAAGATTTATAATACTGCTTCCGATCCCGGAGCGCCTGCAGCTGCAGTTATCGCCGACGGTGAAGGCTATTTTGCAGTAAATGCAACACAGGAAATTGTGTACAGTGATAGTATTACTCTTACTGATATCAAGGCTATAAATCCAGGATTGGAAATGTATGCCTTTGATAGCTCTGCTTATACAACTAAGCTTGCTGATGATGCAGTTCTTGCAGAGAATAACGTTATTTCTGTAAAATCTGCAGACGGTTTTTACAATATTTATACTGTAAAGAGCAATCAGTGGCAGGATGATAGCGGAAATACCTATACCTGGTCTTTCTCAAATGAAACAAAGGAATTCAGCCTCGGTATTCTTGAAAGTCAAAAGGGTAACACTAACTACGGCAAAATCTCATGCGATTTCAGCAAGAAAACCCGTCCCTGGTTTGGTATTAAGGATATTGCAACAAGCTTCAGCCTTGACCCGGCAATAACAGGTCTTGCACGTCAGACCTTTGATAGCTTCAATGCTCTTACAGAGGTTACCGTTCCCAAGCAGGTTACTTCCTGGGAATGGGGCACGTTCAATAACTGTAAGAAACTTAAGACAGTGACCTATGAAGAAGGTTGTACAACAACCGGCGGAGACAAGATGTTTGCTGGCTGTACAGCCCTTACCACAGTTAATCTTGCTTCAACCATGACTAATCTTCAAAGCAGAGCCTTCTCAGGCTGTACCGCTCTTAAGGAGATCCTGATACCGGCTTCCGTAAGTGGCATTTCATATTCAAAAAGTGCTTGTGTATTTGAAGGCTGTACAATAAAGCTTAAGTATTATAAAAATTCAACTGCTGCAGGAGTTGTAAAACGGGATTATACAAATGCCGACGGCACTGCTACATCTGTTACCTATGAGGAGCTTACCGGCGGTACGCTTCCAGATAGAGATGGCAATGCAGATTCAATAGCATGGAATATTGATGAAAACGGAGTTCTCACTGTCTCTGATATAGCCGAGGTTGGTACAGGAAGAATGCATCTTCCCGTAAGCGGAGTCGGCAATCTTCCCTGGAACAGCATCAAAGGTTTCACAAAGATAGTTGTAGAAGATGGAATCACACATCTTGCATGGAATCTTCTTAATAATACCGGTGTTACCATATCAGAGATTATCATTCCTGCTTCTGTTGAAACTGCAGAGCCCTATGCTTTAAATCAGGGCACTGTTGACAGTCTTATATTCGAGGAAGGAGCGGACAAGATTTTATCAAGAGCAGAGCTTCTTAACAGAAGTGTAAAGCTTAATAATCTCTATATCCCTGCTTCAGCCGAAAGTATTCCTGCTAATTTCTACCGTTCACTGGGTACTGATAACTCCCTTGAATACATCGGAAACTCCGTACTCAACGTATATGCTCAGGAGGGTTCGGAAGGCTACAGATGGGCTCTTGACAGAAAGGCACATTCCAAGGACAGCTATACAGGCGAGTATGTAACAACAAGTCCTTCAGAGCCGGCGAAAGAGGATTATGAAACAACCGAAGCATATAATGAAGCTATGGACAAATACAAAGCTGAGCTTTCAAAGTATTATGCATACAAATCCGTTCAGACGATTAATGTATATCCCTCACTGGTAATCAACAATGATGGTACCTTAGCTTCAATTACCAATAATTCCAAGGCTCCCGTAACAGGTGATGTTATAGTTGCATATTTCAACGGTAATGAAATGATAAAAGCCGAGCTCTTTGCAAATCAGACTATTGCAGTAGGGGACAACACTGTTTCGATTGATGCCGATGCAGGCACTCCGGTTGTATACCTCTGGAAGAGCATAGGCACGCTGGTTCCTATGGCAAAAAACAAATAATTTATCAAATACATTAGTGTATGCACTCCGGAATTTTTTGGAGTGCATACATAATATTTATTCGAGTTTATTTAAGAGTTTATTTAAGAGTTTATCTCTGATTTCAGAAACATTTGTATCAAGTATTTTTTGCTTGATTGGCAGTATAAGCCCGGGTGATACGGACAACTCGTCTATACCCATTGCGAGAAACAGCTCTGTAAGGCTCATATCTCCTGCAAGCTCACCGCATATGCCTGCCCATATGCCATTTTTATGGGCATTTTCTGCCACCGTGTGTATCATTCTTAGAATTGCCGGATGCTTTATATCGCAGAAGGCTTCTGCCAGAGGATTTTGTCTATCAACAGCCAGGGTATATTGGGTCAGGTCGTTTGTGCCTATTGAAAAGAAATCAACTTCCTTTGCCAGCATATCACTGATTATTGCCGCGGCAGGAGTTTCTATCATTATGCCAAGCTCTGTATCCGGGTTGAAATGTATTCCTTCGCTTTTTAGCTCATTTTGAACCTCGGAGCATATTTCTTTTATCTGTTTTACTTCCTTTACCGATGTTATCATAGGAAACATTATGGCTATATTTCCGAATGCCGATGCTCTGTAAAGGGCTCTCAGCTGGGTTTTAAAAATGTTCGGACGGCTCAGGCATATTCTTATTGCCCTCACTCCCATGGCAGGATTTTCTTCCTTCGGCATCTGGAAATAATCTATCTGCTTGTCCGCTCCTATGTCAAGGGTGCGTATTATAACTCTCTTGCCGATTGCCTTCTGTGCAGCGCTTTTGTATATTTCAAACTGCTCGTCCTCTGTGGGAAAGCTTTTTCTTTCCAAATATATAAATTCACTTCTGAAAAGTCCTATTCCCATTGCGTCATTGGCATATACCGATGGCATATCCTCGATTGAGCCTATGTTGGCATAAAGCAGTATTTTCTGCCCGTCCTTGGTTTTCGGCTCCACTCCCCGTAGCTTCCGAAGCAACTTGTTTTGCTCATCGCTCTGCTGCTTTTTCTGCTGCATTTTTAGCACTGTGTGCATATCCGGATTTACATATATTTCACCGGTAAATCCGTCAACTATTATGTCCGTACCGTTAAATATATCCTCCATAATACCCACCGCGCCTATAACTGCCGGTATATTCATGGTTCTTGCCAGTATTGATGTATGTGAGTTTGAGCTGCCTTCTTCGGTTACAAAGGCAAGAATCTTGCTCTTATCCAACTGTACCGTCTCCGAAGGGGCAAGGTCGCGTGCCCCTATTATAACAGGACTGTCGGAGCTTATTCCTGCCATACTCGCATTTGCAAGTATTGATATTATCCTTTCGGATATATCTCTCACATCTCCAGCTCTTGCCTGCATATAGCTATCGTCCATTGATGCAAACATATGTGCAAAGTTGTCTGCGGTCATGGCAACGGCGCTTTCTGCATTAAGTCTCTGGGCAGTAATGCCGGATTTGATTGACGAAATGTAGTCCTCATCCTCCAGCATCATGCTGTGTATGTCAAATATCATTGCATTCTCTTCGCCGACCTCTGCCTTTGCCTTTTCGTACAGCTCCCTGAGCTGTTGGCTTGCTTTTTCCTTTGCCTGTTCAAAGCGTTGGATTTCTCTCTTTGTGTCTTCAATATGACTTTTCTGCACAAGCTTTACTGATTTTTTCAGCAGCTCCAGCTTGCCGAAGGCTATCCCTCCGCATACTCCCTGTCCGTGGATAGTTACCATTATCAATCATCCTCCTGACGGCTCATATCAGAGATTTTTCTTAAAAAATTCTTCCATTCCCATACTTGCCTCAACCTCGTCATCTCCCTCAAGCTTCACTGTAAGTGTGTTTCCACATTTTACCCCGAGAGACATTACCGAAAATATCTTTTTTCCGTCGGCACTTTTACCGTTGCACTCAATTGTCACACGGCTGTTATATTTTCCGGCTTCCTTAACAAGCAAACCCGCAGGTCTTGCATGTATACCAAGCTCATCAGTTATTGTGTAGGTAAATTCCTTCATTACTATATTCCTCCATGATGATTATTGTACAGTTATCCTATGAATTTACAGGATTCATTATACATAGTTTATCAAAAAAATAGGATTTTATTTCTGTAGACATAATTTGTATTTTATGATAAAATATTCATATAATTTTTTCCAGGAGTGAACAAACATGAAAATTACTATACTTGATTCGGTAACCCTCGGAGACGATATTTCTCTTGAGAATTTTTCTCTCATAGGGGAGACAGATATTTATCCGTCTACACCTCAGGAGCTGGTGGAAGAGCGGATATCCGACTGTGACGTTATAGTGGTAAATAAAGTAAAGCTTAATGAAACAAATCTTGCACAGGCAAAAAATCTAAAGCTTATATGCATCACTGCAACAGGCTTTGATAATGTTGATATTGCTTACTGCCGTTCAAAAAATATTGCAGTGTGCAATGTAAAAGGATATTCCACAGACAGTGTGTCTCAGGTGACGGTTGCAACCGTACTGTCTCTGTATAATCATATTCCTGTATACGACAGGTATGTAAAGGACGGCAGCTACACTGCAAGCGGAGTGCACAACTGCCTGACTCCAGTATACCGCGAGCTTGCCGGCAAAACCTGGGGTATAATAGGACTTGGCAATATCGGCAGGCAGGTTGCTAAGGTAGCTCAGGCTCTTGGGTGCAATGTTATTGCCTATAAGCGCAAAAAGACTGATGAATACAAATGCGTATCACTTGCAGAGCTTATGTGGACCTCGGATATCATCACAATCCATCTGCCCTTGAGCGACAGCACAAAAAATATTGTAAACAAATCCATGATTTCTCTCATGAAGTCCTCTGCGGTAATTGTCAATGCTGCCAGAGGCGCTGTGTGGGATGAGCAGGCTATTGCCGATGCTGTTATGGACGGCAAAATCGCCGCAATGGGCTGTGATGTGTATTCTCTTGAACCTATGTCTTCAGAGCATCCCTTTAATAAGCTTGTCGGTTATGATAATGTTTGTTTGCTGCCGCATATGGCATGGGGCGCCTATGAAGCACGCGTCAGATGTATGGATGAGGTTATGCTTAATATAAAGGCTTTTTTTGCTGGGGAAATGCGTAATAGGGTGGATGTATAAAAAAACGACGGGTAAACAATTGTGTTTATCCGTCGTTTATCTTTCAGCTGTCCTTATCAGAAAAGTCCGGGAATACTCATTCCACCGGTGAGCTTGCTCATTTTTGCGTTGTTTGTTTCGTCAACCTTTTTCATAGCTTCGTTAACAGCTGTGATAATAAGGTCCTGGAGCATTTCTACATCATCAGGGTCAACTGCCTCGGGCTTGATTTCAACCGCGGTCAGCTGCTTTGCTCCTGTCATTTTAACAGTGATAACACCGCCGCCTGCAGTTGCTTCAAATTCCTGTTCCTCTATTTCATTCTGCATTTTCAACATTTCCTGCTGCATTTTCTGAGCCTGCTTAATCATATTGTTCATGTTGCCGCCCATTCCGCCCATGGGATATCTTGGTTTTGCCATAGTTAAATTCCTCCGTTAGATTTTATAATATAGCTGAAACAATCAACATCAAAGTTGCTTCAAAGGTTGAATTTTCGGCAACTTCGGCTTGTCGTCTTTAGTATTGGTTGCTTCGGCTTTAATTTTATCATAAATATTACTATACGTCAATCATTATTCAACAAAAGAAGTGTCAAGTATGTTGTAGTAATAGGATTTTCCGTTGATGTCTGTCAGGCAGTAGCAGGGTGCCGCGGATATTGATTTGGCATTGGATGTGCTGCGGTCCGTTACTGCATGGTATCCAAAGCTGATATCCGAAATGGTTATTTCGCTGCCGTTCTGTGCAAATTCGCTGATAAATGCAATCAGTGCCGAGGTGGCATATACGGCTTTTGTTTCAGCGGTTCTGTAACTGTCTGTCATATGATATTCGTACCAAATGCCTTTAAATACGGTCTTTCCGCTGTCAATGCTTACTCTGAGGATGTTATTGAAAATCTGCATACCGCCCACAGTCTCTGTAACATAGTATCCGTCATGCTTTTTTTTCACAACAATGTTTTTTGTGTCCAGACCGGATTTCTGCATAGTGTCCTTAATGACACCGGCAGCATTCTGCTCATTGATTATGACATCTGCAGTAATTGTTATAACGCCGTTTTCATCATATTTTACAGAGTCTTTATCGTCAAAATCCAGCGGAGAAAGCTCAATGTTTTTGTATTCAGGGGCATTTTTTGGTATAATGTTTTTGTCAATGGTGATACCGTTTTTTTCAAGAAGTATCCATGTGTCATATATATTGCCTTCTGTAAGCTCCTTGGCATTTCCTGACTGATATGTGATTATCAGCAGGTATACATTGATGCACAAAAACAGTAGAATAAGAAATGTCTTTATGTTTTTCCAGCTCACAGCCTCACCTCCTGATTATAATACGCTCGCCGCCGGTGGTTTTTGCAGACCAGGTGGGGTACCATTTATTTCCGTTTTTTGAATAGGCAATAGTAAGCTCTGTGATAGTGCTGTTTTCCATACGATTATCGGCAAACATACGGTCAATGGCATTTATTGCCGAGCCGTTTCCGAAATAGTCATTAGTTGTGCGGAAGCTGTTGAAAAGCTGTCTGTATTCAACAATTTTTCCTTCGGCAACGGTTATTTCTATACTGTGGCTCAGCTTGCTGTGAACCTTGTTTGCCGAGATATTACTTATTGCCTGGTAGCCATCTACATAATAATCCATTGTTATATAAAAATTTTTGCCGTTTGCACGTATGTCTGAGGTAAGGTTGATGTTCAGCTCCTCATTGGGGAAGGCATTGTCCCACAGTGTGTTTACAAATTCTATACACGCAATGAATATGTCATGCTGAGATGTGCTTGCACTGTTTGTAAGAGTAATCCCCTTTGTGTTGTCAAGTGCTTTGTATTCCAGCAAGCCGTTTTCATGAATTTTTATGCTGCTGTAGTTTTCTACATACACTGCGGTGTTGTTGCTGTCAAGATACTTACGTATGTTAGTGGTGTTGTAGCCAAAGGAGCTGAGTATATTTTCAGACATTTCTGTATCGTTGTATACATCCTTTGTCAGATTTACGCTTTCGATAACAGGAAGCTTTGACTCTTCAAGAAGCAGTGTTACCGTGGGGTCAAGGACAATCTTCTGCTCTACGGATTCATCACTGCTTTTGTCAAAATTCAGCTCAAAGGAATAGGGCAGCATATTTATGGAATCTATAGCGTATTTTTCTATCATGGAAGTAAATTCGCCGTAAGAAAAGCTGACATTTGCTTTGTAAATATCCTGAGTATTGTAATCCTTGATATATATATTGAGAGTTTCATCATTTTTTTCGGATACGGATATTATAAAATCCTTTACTGTCCCCGGCAGTCCCGGTACAGGGACAATATCAAGTATGCCCCATAGCAGGTTTGAGTCATATATGATAGGGTATGACACATAAGCAGATTTCCCCTTAAGAGAGCTGTTCCATTCTGCAGGGTTTGCAACGGTAAATTCTGCAGATGATATACTGCTTTTGAATATATCAAGAACAGACGGAATTATGTCATTGTACTGAGTAGACGTGTGAGTATAAAGATTTCGCTGTTCGTTATTATTTACAATGATTCTCTGGGGGTAGGATATATTTTCCTTTGAAAGATAATAAGATTTGTTTTTGGATTCAAAATCAAAAAAATTTGTTATATTAGAAAAAAAATTATAGCCGTCTGACCATAATTTTCCGCTAATCCAAATATTCAATGTAAGAACTATGCTGCTTACTATGAGAAGCCCAAGTAAGCAGCTTTTAATGCGTTCCTTAATCATAATAGCCTCACATCAGCATATCAACCGAAAATCTGAGATATACCTACACCAAAAGACTTGATTTTGTCAACAAATCCGAGGTTGAGAGTTATTTCCATTTTGATAACCTCTGTTCCGGATGTGTTTGAAGCAACAACCATAATGTTATTTTTTCCTGCATTAAGGTTGACAGACTGTGCATACAGTCCGCTTGCACCTACTGTTGACTGCATAATCTCTCCGGATTCGGAAACCATCTTTTCGTATTTATCTGTGCCGCTGTTGTAGGAGTAGAGAGTAACAGCAGTACCTGACTGTGCAACTGCCGAGATTACATATGATTTTGTGGTAGTTGCAGAAACCAGCGTCGATGGATTTTTGATAGATATAATACCGCTTGCTGTTCCGCTGTAATTTGCGGGCAGGGCGCCCTCTGCGGAAGTTGAATATATAATGGTGTTATCCTCGGTGTCGGCAAGAGAGATAACCGGAGTCATCAATACAAAAGCTGTTACAATCAAAGATAAAAACATTTTTGATTTTTTCATAGTTATACACCTCACTTATTTGGTTGATTTTTGCACATGCTCAAATGTACACTTATAATTCTATGCTTACATTATACATTATCAATATTACAGCCATGTTACAGAAAGTTTAAATTGTAATAACATTATGCGATTTTTTAGTCCTTTTTTAGTGGATTAATCAAAATTCACTGCTTTTGCCATTATCATTTCCTATGATTGGCAGAGTTATCATCACATCTGTTCCGTAATCGGGAACACTGGATATAGTGATGGTGCCTCCGTGAGCTTCGACAATTTCCTTTGCAATTGCAAGTCCGAGTCCTGTGCCGCCCATCTGTCTGGAGCGTGCCTTGTCTACACGGTAAAAGCGCTCAAAAATGTGCTTGAGGCTTTCCTCGGGGATGCCTATTCCCGTATCCTTGACCTTAATTATAATGGAATTGTACATATACACGGTGGATATAAATATACTGCCGCCTTCCGGAGTGTATTTGATGGCGTTGGTAATTATATTGGTCAGAACCTGCTCAATTCTGTCAATATTGCCATAATATGCCGGAAGGGCATTTGTCGGGTCGTATATAAGCTTCTGTCCCTTTTCATCGCCATACCTTTTAAGGCGCTTCAGTGTGTCTTCAATAAGCTCGCTTACAGAAAAATAATCCTTGTGCATATCGTTAATTCCGTAATCAAGTCTTGACAGCAGCAAAAGGTCCTTTACAAGTCGCGTCATTCTGTCGGTTTCGCTGTTGATTGTCTCTAAGAAGCTTTCAAGCATTTCCTTGTCAATATCCTCGTCGGAGAGAATTTCAAGAAGGGTTTCGGTATAGCTCTTAACCGTGGTAAGAGGGGTTCGCAGCTCGTGAGACACATTTGCCACAAATTCGCGTCTGGAGTTTTCCAGTCGCTGTTGTTCGGTGACATCCTGAATAACCGCTACAAGACCGCTGCTCTTTTTGTTAGTTTTAAACGGGGCAAAATATACACATAGCTGAGCTCCGTTGATACTGAGTATGCGCTCTGTTTTTTCGTAATTTCCCAGCACGGATATCTGGGTTATGGTTATGTCACATTCCGCAAACAGCTCGTCAAACGTTGGAAAATTTCCGCTTTCTATACCCATGAGCTTTCTTGCCACCGGGTTTATGTGTATTATGCTTCCCTCACGGTCGAAAGCTATGATACCGTCTGTCATGTATCTTAGGATTGTTTCTACCTTGTCTTTTTCGCTCTGTATAACATTAAGGGTAACCTTAAGCTCCTGCGCCATCTGATTGAAGGTTTCCGTAAGCTTGCCTATCTCGTCGCTTCCTGTTACTTCGATTTCAGACTCAAAGTCACCGGATGCAATTTTCTTTGATTTCTGTGTAAGTGACTGTATAGGAGCCAGGATTGTTTTTGACAGCAGAATTGCAAACAAAAGGGATATCGCCAGTGCCATAAGCATGGATGATAGCATTATGGAAAAAATACTGCTGATAATGCTGTTTGATTCTTCCTTGGTATCCCGTATATATATGATATATTTTATCTCACTGTCTTTTTCGATAGGCACGGCATAATCCATATAGGGTAGGACATTGTTTACCTCATCGCCACATTCACCGTTCATTGCAGTGATGATATTAGTACTGATATCAATGGATTGCGCCAGTGCTTCATTGGAGCTGCATCCCGGTATGGGCTTGCCGGTTTCTCCGTCCAGTATATACACATTTCGGAAGGAGTCTATACCTATTTGTACAGAATAATATGAAGTAACATTTGTATAGATATCATTAGCCGCCGTTTCGCTGTATACAGCTTCACTGAGAAGAGAGGTATATTCCTCGCTGAATACAACTGACATCAGATTTTTAAATTCATTGTGATAATAAGCATCTGTACTGTTCACCATAAATGTGCTGATAAATATTACAACAGACAGGGTCAGGAGAACAAACATCAGCGTTATTTTAAATCTTATACTCTTAAACATCTGAAATTACGCTCCGAAATAATATCCGACTCCTCTTTTGGTCATAATAAATGTTGGTACACTTGGGTTGTCTTCGATTTTTTCGCGGAGCCGTCTTATGGTAACATCCACGGTACGTACATCTCCGTAGAATTCATAGTCCCACACCTTGTTGAGAAGAACCTCTCTGGTAAAAATTTTTCCTCTACGCACTGCCAAAAATTTGAGCAGCTCAAATTCTCTGAATGTCAGGTCAATGGAAGTGTTCTGCTTGCGCACCTCATATTTTTCGGTATCTATCACCAGGTCGCCGAACTGAAGTATTTTTGACTCTGCGTCGGGCTGGGTGGTAAGCTGGGTTCTACGCAGGTTTGCCTTAACTCTTGCCATAAGCTCTCTAAGGCTGAAGGGCTTTGTAATATAGTCGTCTGCCCCAAGCTCAAGACCTAGAACCTTGTCAACTTCCTCTTCACGGGCGGTCAGCATAATGATGGGTGTGGATATTGATTCTCTGAGCTTTTTGCAAACAGAGAAGCCGTCAAGCTTTGGCAACATCACATCCAGCAGTATAAGGTCAGGACATTCTCCCAGGGCTTTGTTTACTGCATCCTCGCCGTCATAAGCGGTAGAAACCTTGAATCCGTTTTTTTCAAGATTAAGTTTCAAAATATCTGATATGGATTTTTCATCCTCTACTACAAGTATTAAATTGCTCATATAGTAGGCTTTACAGCCTGTTCACCTCCGTAGTCATATTTATTTAATTTTACCATACATATATTAAAATGTCAAAGAAATTTATAGGTTTTGTAAAATTATTTAATAAAAAGAAATTTTTTGAATTTTTTTTCAAAAAAGGTATTGACAATTTCAAAATCTTGTAGTATCATATAGGAGTTGAGTATGAAGCTTGTCTCCGTAGCTCAGCAGGATAGAGCGTTCGCCTCCTAAGCGAAAGGTCGCGCGTTCGAATCGCGCCGGGGACGCCAATTCCCACGGCATATATTTAAATAAATCGGGGTGTAGCGCAGCTGGTAGCGCACTAGACTGGGGGTCTAGGGGCCGCAGGTTCAAGTCCTGTCACTCCGACCATATCGTAAAACCGTATAAATGCTGACAAATTCAGTGTTTATGCGGTTTTTCAATTCCCAAATCAGAAAATTATAGTTCATAAAGTTTAAAAATATTTCAAAAAAATGCATATATGAAGTTGTCAAAAAGTTGTCAGAAATGTTTGAAAATCATAAGTTAAAGTTATTCAGCTTGTTGGCAGTTTCTTCTTTTCTTTCATTTCGTATGTGTGTGTAAATTTGCCTTGTGAGATTTATGTCACTGTGACCCATAAGCTCCTGGGCGTCTTTTACATCTACACCTGCTTCAAAGAGTATTGTAGCATATGCGTGTCTGAGCTGATGAGCCGTCAGATTGATGCCATATGTATACTGATATTTTTTCCACCGGCAAGCAAGTTGACGTTTGGTGAGTGGTGTTCCGTCTTCGTTTCCGAACAAAAGACCTTTTTTATCTCTTGGGAGCTTGTCGGCAAGTCTATCCAAAAGGATAACGGTTCTTTTGCTGTTTTCGGTTTTGGTTCTGTCCTCAAGGACCGGGCGGTTTCCGTCGTGGATGACGTGCTTATTTACAGTTATGGTCTTCTTATCGAAGTCGATATCTTTGTCTGCATCAATGGCTAAGGCTTCTGATACTCTCAGACCGGTATTTAATAAGAAGTAGGGAAGAAGGTCAAAGCCTGTATAATGCTTTTCAACTTCTTTTATTTCTTCTGTTGTGGGAAGCTCCCGTTGCTTTTTAGGAAGGTTTGCCGGGAGTCTGACATCCTTTAGCGGATTGAACTTTACATATCCATGCAGCACTGCATAAGAAAAAATCATATTCAGAACACTTTTGTGGGTGGTTATTGTCTTTTTATAGAAGTTTTGTAATATAAGATTGTTTAGGAATACATTGATTTCAAGTGCTGTCAGCTTGGTGATATCTTTGCAGTCGGCAAAATAATCAAGGATTCTGTCGTAAGCTGCTCTTGTGCTTTTGTTGTAGGTGATGTGACTTATCTTTTCCCGGTACTCATCATTCCATCTTTCGGCTACTGATTTAAAGGATTTTCCTTCAGCTTCTTCTTTTTCAAAATTCAGGAGCTGAGCGTTAATATCTTTTATGGCTTCCCGCTGTATTGATATAATACATGTGACCCATAAAAAATAAAAAATCAAAATTCAATGTGATATAATGTTTTTTGCGCGAAAACATATACGAAAGGAATTTTGATTTTCTATGAACATTGTAACACAAAAAGCAAAGAAACGTCAACGTATAATTGAATATTCTTTAAAATATGGTAAAAGCAAAGCTTCAAGGAAGTACAAAGAACCATTAAGTAATATAAAACGCTGGAGCAAGAGATATGACGGTACGTGGCAGAGCTTAAAGGATAAATCAAGGCAACCGCACAGTCATCCAAAGCAGCACACAATATTTGAAGAAGCAATAATAACAGAAGTCTGGCAGAAACACGGACGAAAAGGAATAGATTATGTGTATTGCATATTGGTGCAGGAAAAAGGATATACACGCTCCCAAGGCGGACTTTTTCATGCTTTAAGGCGATTGGGATTGATAGAAAAGCCAAAGAAAAAAGGACGAAGGAATTATCGACAGTGTACAGCGTGCGAAATACCGGGAGAAAAAGTTCAGATTGATGTAAAAGTGGTTCCGTCTTATTGTATCAGAGGCAAGCTGAGAAGGGATGAGAAAAACCTTTATCAATGAACAGCAATAGATGAATGTACAAGAGCAAGGTACGTTCATATATTTGAAGAACACACACCGGAAAATTCGGTTAAATTTCTTGAAATGTTTTTAAAGTGGTTTCCGTTTGAGGTGATGTGTATTCAGACTGATAACGGAACGGAATTCACCTATAAATTCATCAGTGACGAAATAAAGTGTCCGTTTGAAATAAAACTATCCGAGTTAGGTATAGAACACCGATTAATAAAGCCAAGAACACCTTGGCACAATGGTAAGGTAGAAAGAAGCCACAGAATGGATCAGAGATATTTTTATGATTGGGAATACTTTAAAGAAACAGATGAGGCTAATAAAAAGCTTAAAGAGCATATGAAATGGACAAATAACAAACCTATGAGGATATTTAAAGGCAAGAGCCCTATGCACAAATTACAAGATTACATATGGCTCATATGAATGTAAATATTTTGTGGATAGTATGGAAAAGTCGTTGACTTTACCACACTACCCACAAAAACTACTGCTACTACTGCCAAAAAAACATATATACAAAATACATTGAATTATTTTTTTGATAAAAATGGACCATATGTTTGACAACCGCAGAAAACAAATTATACAAAGATTTTCAAATTCATTGACATTTCACGAATTTTAGTGTATAATAGTATTGGATAAGTTGTATCGACATACAATATTCTCCAATACGGAACGGAGGTTAATATGATGATAAATTACAATAAATTATGGGACAAGCTTAAAGAAAAAGGAATTACAACATACACTATAAGACAAAAGGCATTAATACCACAAAGCACATTGACAAAACTAAAAATGTGTAGTGGTGCTACAATGGAAGAAATAGAAGAAAAATTACAAGAATATAAAGAAACTCACGACGGAAAAGATTTTATGTGTGATGTTTCTACTAAGACAATCGAGGATATTTGTCAACTGCTACAATGTCAACCGCAAGATTTGATTGAATGGAAAGTTGATTTGAATCCTGAACTGTCATACGAAAACAGATTTAAGGAGTGATTACAATGCACGACACAGCTATAGAAATGGCTAAAAGACTTTTAGTAGATAGTATTTGGAAATCTGCTAACCTTGAAGGTCTTGGAACTACATTCCCCAAAACCGAAGCTATTCTTGCTAATGCTCCAACGGAAACTAAGTCAGAAGAAGTATTATTCGTTATTAATATGAAAAGAGCTTGGCAATTCTTATTGGATAATTTAGATAGTCCTAACAACATAATGTTACTGAGAGAATATAACAAGGTGGTTGGAGAATTGCTCTTCCGTAACAATGGAGAAATAAGAACTTTCCCTGTACAGATAGGCGGTACATCTTGGGAGCCTGAATTGCCTAATAGCGCAGTTATCATTGCAGACCTGCAAGAGATAGATTCTATTGATGATATAGAATTAAAGGCTTTAAAATTCTTCTGCTTTGTGGCAAGAACACAGATGTTTATTGACGGAAATAAACGAGTGGCACAGTTGATAGCCAATAAGATACTTATTGAAAATGATATTGGTATATTCCAAATACCGATTGAGAAATTGGAACAGTTTAAAATTCTCTTGATTGGATTTTATGAAACTGCTGACGATACCGCTATAATTGACTTTATGAAAGAGTCTTGTATTAAAAAAGTATGGAAAGCATAAAAGAAGCACCTTCGGAGGATGCCTATTCCTCCGTTGGTGCTTTGTCTTTTGAGCCATTCCAGAAAAAATAGACATAAAAAAGCTTTAAAAAACGGAATGAATCGTAATAATTCTTTTGATTTCTCACAGACGGTCACATTTATTCCACGGTTCGCTTGACAATGAGCCTCTGCCGACACGATATTTTGG
>JAFUPN010000022.1 GCA_017481205.1 Clostridia bacterium
ATATAAATCTCTTGCGAGATTTTCGATATGTGCTAAAGCACTATATATGCCTGGCGGCTCGATGTGTTGCCTTACGGCAACGAGATTTATATCATATCGAGTTTTGAGTGAAACGAAAAACATATCGATTTTGCGATAGCAAAAATATCGGGCAATCGAAGATTGCATATCGACAAAATCGATGGCATCTAAATTGTTCACCAATTTTATAATAAATTTCCGTAGCTAGCATGTCCACAATCTGTTGTAGGACATATTGATATAACTTCATCTGAACCGGATGTGAATATATAAAGAATTAATATAATTGACAGCTAATTTAATATCTTATTGGAGGTATTTAATATGTTAATTCTATGCTCAAATGGATTATCAAGCGATAAACTTATGCAATGCATATGCGAAAAGCTTAATTGTCAAAAATCCGCCGCATTGGTAGTAACGGCTGATAATGAAAAAAGAAGCATTGTGATTTGATGAAAGTATTAATAATCTATATGATAAATTTTGCGGCGATTGGAGGAAATAATTATGATTCCGCTCTTATTGTTTTATAAAATTTTGCAGTTGTCTGTAATTATGATGTTTGGTTTTGTTCTTGTAAAATCAAAAATCATTAAAAGTGGAGACAGTGTGGTTTTATCGAAAATCTCGTTGTATCTGCTGATGCCTGCTGTGATTATTAATTCTTTTGATATTGAAATGACTGAAGATATCATGAACGGTTTGGCGCTGGCTTTTGCCGGAGCATTTGCGATACATATTGTTTTTCTTGCTGTAGACATGATTTATAAGAGAGTATTTAACGGCACGAGTGTGGAGAGAGCATCTATTATATATCCAAATGCTGCCAATTTGATAATCCCTATAGTTTCTTATGTTTTAGGAGATGAGTGGGTAATATACAGCTGTGCATTTTTATCTGTTCAAATATTTTTTATTTGGACTCATGGTATACAACTGTTCTCCACCGGGGAAAAATTAAATTTTAAAAAGATTTTGCTGAATATAAACATAATAGCAATTGCAATCGGAGTTATTTTAATGGTATCCGGCATCAGGCTTCCGCAATTAGTGAAGGATGTGTCTTCTTCACTTGGCAGCATGTTGGGCTCTGTTGGTATGCTTATTGCTGGTATGCTGGCAGCTGAGATCGATTTTAAATCAGTGTTGGCAAACAAAAGACTATATCTTGTTTTAATTATGAGGATGCTAATCTGTCCGTTGATTATACTTGTGATGATGAAATGTGTTTGTTCTGTCTTGCTGATAAACAATGCAGAGAAAATACTTCTGATTTCTTTTTTGGCAAGCATTACTCCGTCTGCAGCTACGGTGATGCAGTTTGCACAAATCAATAATAAAGAAGTAGATTTTGCTGTTGGAATTAATATTATAACAACAGTAGTATGTATAGTTACCATGCCGGTATTTGTGGCACTGTATCAAATTTAAATTGCCGCAAATAAAAGATTTTAGGCAATGAGCTGAAAATGTGAAATTTATTATATATCAGGTCAGATGAACATTGAAAATGAAGGAGAAATGAAAAATATGATACATTCTTTTTTACTTATAGGGCAATCAAATATGGCGGGACGAGGCTACATAGAAGAAGCTGTAAATGTTGATACAAGACATATAAAAATTTTGCGGAATGGTCGCTGGCAGTCTATGTTCCGTCCCATAAATCCCGATAGAAGCTTTTCGGGAGTAAGTCTGGCAGAAAGCTTTGCTGAAAAATATGCAGATAAATATGGAGTTGATGTGGGTCTCATATGCTGTGCCGACGGCGGTACGAGTCTTGACCAGTGGAAAAAGGGCGGTCTTCTTTATGAAAATGCCGTGTATCAGGCAAGGTTAGCCCAGAGGACATCTGTTATATCTGGAGTTTTGTGGCATCAGGGCGAGGCTGACTGCAGCGAAGAGCTGCATATGACATATGCAGTCAGATTCAAAGAACTTATGGAAGCATTACGAAGTGAGCTTAATCTGCATAATATTCCGTTTTTGCTTGGCGGATTGGGAGATTTTTTGTCGGAGTGCGCTTTGGATGAAAAATTAAAGAATTATACATATGTAAACGAAGCTTTGGAAAAAGTCGCCCGTGAAAATCCTATGACAGGCTTTGTGCCTGCAAAGGGTCTGAGCTCAAATCCGGATAATCTGCATTTTAATGCAAAAGCACTGTATGAGTTTGGCTTAAGGTATTTCAGTGAGTTTGAAAAAATTGCAGTTTGTGATAAAAAAATCAGTGAAATACACCATGAGGATGATATGCACAGAACTGAGATGGAGCTGCTTTGAGTTGTTTGATTTGATAAGATGAATAGCAGTTTTAGAAATTTTTAATACTTAAAGCACAATTTTCCTCTTTTGCGATAGTTATCTTATAACGTGTAATATGTAAAAGCTTAAACCGCCCGTATCCTTTTGGACATACGAGCGGTTTTGTGGATTTTTTTAACGAATAAATTTATTTAGAAATCAGCATTTCCTACTGTTCTTGGGAAGGGCACTACGTCACGGATATTTGAAATGCCTGTCAGGTACATAATGGCTCTTTCAAAGCCCAGACCGAAGCCTGCGTGCTTACAGCCGCCGTACTTTCTCAGGTCTAAATACCACCAGTAGTCTTTCTCTTCAAGACCCATTTCCTTCATGCGGTCAATCAGAACATCATATCTTTCTTCTCTCTGGCTTCCGCCGATGATTTCGCCGATGCCGGGAACAAGAAGGTCCATAGCGGCAACTGTCTTGCCGTCATCGTTGAGTCTCATGTAAAATGCTTTGATTTCTTTAGGGTAGTCAGTAACGAATACAGGTTTTTTAAATACCTGTTCGGTCAGATATCTCTCATGCTCTGTCTGCAGGTCGGTACCCCATTTTACGGGATAGTCAAAGTTGTCATTATTCTTTTCGAGGATTTCTATAGCCTCTGTGTATGTTACATGACCGAATTCGGAGTTTGCAACATGGGTAAGTCTATCAAGGAGTCCCTTGTCTACAAAGCTGTTGAAGAAAGCTATTTCCTCAGGAGCATTTTCAAGAACGTAGTTTATAACAAACTTGAGCATATCCTCTGCCAGCTTCATATCGTCGGCAAGGTCTGCAAAAGAGATTTCCGGCTCAATCATCCAGAATTCAGCTGCGTGTCTGGTTGTGTTTGAATTCTCGGCTCTGAAGGTAGGTCCGAAGGTGTATACATTACGGAATGCAAGAGCATAGGTCTCGCAGTTGAGCTGACCTGATACAGTCAGATTCGCGCTCTTGCCGAAAAAGTCCTTTGTATAGTCAACGCCTCCCTCTTCATTTACAGGAACATTGTTCATATCCATGGTTGTAACCTGGAACATCTCGCCTGCGCCCTCACAGTCACTGCAAGTGATAATGGGAGTGTGGGTATACACAAAGCCTCTTTCGTTAAAGAACTTATGTATGGCATATGCCGCAAGGCTTCTCACACGGAACACTGCGGAGAATGTGTTGGTTCTGGGTCTTAAGTGTGCGATGGTGCGGAGATATTCAAAGGAATGTCTCTTCTTCTGCAGGGGGTAGTCCGGTGTGGACATACCCTCGATTGCAACACACTCAGCCTTAATTTCAAAGGGCTGCTTTGCATCGGGAGTGAGCACCAGAGTACCTGTTACGCTGATTGCCGCGCCTACATTGAGAGCGGCTATTTCCTTGTAGTTGGAAAGCTTCTCGCTTTCAAAAACCACCTGTACATTCTTAAAAAACGTACCGTCATTAACCTCTATAAAGCCAAAGGCATTTGAAGCACGGATTGTTCTTATCCAGCCGGATATCTCTACCTGCTTTTCGCCGAAGCTTTCCTGATTGGCAAAAAGCTCTTTTACCAGTACTTTCATATATATTATCCTTCTTTCTGTGTAAATTACAAATACATATACATCATAATTATACTATAAATTCCAAAAAAAACAATATCTTTTTTGAAATTTTTTCATAATTTCTATTGACAAAATATTTTTGTTTTGTATAATGGGGGTAGTTTTAGTAACTAACACTAAAGACGGTTTTGAAATATAAATTTTATCGTACAATTTGTTAAAGAAGAAAGGCCATTGCTATGGAAACCAACAAAAGAAAATCTTATATCCCCGACTACGAACAGCTGTTTAACGAAAATGAAGAAAAAGATGTTGCCAACGGAGGTAAAAAACATAAAAATGAGATGCGTATTCTCAAAAAACTTTTTAAGGGTAATTTGGGAAGTATTTTGATTTCTTCGGTTTTTTATATGCTAAAGGCATGTCCAGTGTGGATTTTGCCTATTGTTACGGCAAATATAATAAATCTGATAACCAATCCAAGCAATGACACCGGCATCAGGATGCTTATTAACTTTGCCGTGCTTGCCGTTTGTACCGTTCAGAATGTGCCAACACATATGATATATTCAAAATTTACTGATAGAATGCTCCGCACCATCGGTGCCGGTATGAGAAATACACTTGTACGTAAGCTTCAGCATCTGTCGCTTACATATCACAGAGAGATTGAAAGCGGAAAAATCCAGGCAAAATTTCTCCGTGATATAGAAGCAATGGAATTTTTTGACAATCATTTTATCAAAAGCTGTATTCCTGCAATACTCAGTCTTGCGGTAACCATGACTATATCTGTTTCAAAAAGTCCTGTTGTGGCACTGTTTTTTATTATGGTTATACCGGTTAATGTTTTTCTTGTGCGTGCATTCCGCAAGAAAATGAATGCCAATAACCGCCAGTTCCGCAAGGAAAATGAAAATGTGTCTGCAAAAATGACAACCATGCTTGAGATGATACCTGTTACCAAGGCTCACGGTCTTGAAAATGAGGAAATATCCATATTGGAGAAAAATATATCCAGGCTCAAGGAAACCGGTCTTGTTGTAGATAAAACAAACGCATATTTCGGCTCAATGGCATGGGTTATATCTCAGCTTATGACAGCGGCTTGTCTGCTCTTTACCGGCTTTCTTGCCATGAAGGGCAAAATTGCCGTGGGCGACATTGTGCTGTATCAGTCGTATTTTGCGCAGATAACAAATCATGTCCAGGCTATTGTAAATATCTATCCCGAGCTTTCCAAGGGTCTTGAGGCTGTGCACTCCATGTCGGAAATAATTCTTTCCGATGATATTGAGGACAACAGAGGCAAAATCAGCCTGAGATATGTTCACGGTACAATATATTTCGACAATTGCTGTTACAGATATCCTGACGGAGATGAGGATTTAATCAAGGATCTTACTCTTCATGTAGAGAAGGGTGAATGTATTGCTTTTGTCGGTTCATCCGGTTCGGGTAAATCCACTGTTATGAATATGATAATAGGCTTTTTGCGTCCCAACGCCGGACAGCTTTCTATAGACGGCAAGCCCATAGAAATGCTCAATCTGTCTGACTATCGCAAATTTATTTCCGTTGTTCCTCAGAACAGTGTTATGTTTTCGGGCACTATAAGAGACAATATTACTTACGGTTTGCGTGATGTGTCGGAAGAAAAACTGCAGGATGTTGTAAAAAGAGCAAATATAGAAGAATTTGTCAAAGACCTTCCCAAGGGTCTTGATACGGAAATTGGAGAGCACGGAGGTAATCTGTCTGGCGGTCAGAGACAGAGAATTTCCATTGCCAGAGCTCTTATACGAGACCCGAAGATTCTCATACTGGACGAAGCCACATCGGCTCTTGACAATGTATCCGAATACCACGTTCAGCAGGCTATATCTGAGCTGATTAAGGGTAGAACCACATTTATAGTTGCACACAGACTTTCCACTATTCGTGATGCCGACAGAATTGTGGTTATGGATAACGGTAGATGTGTGGAAATGGGCACATATGACGAACTTATGGAAAAGAAAGGCAAATTCTATGAATTGAAGAGTCTGAGTGATATGAAATGATTTGCCAAATGATACTTTGTATGATATAATGATTTCATCGAAGATGAAATCGTCGATATGAATTCTTAACAGAATTCTCGATGTGTGCTAAAGCACTCGATATGCCTTACGGCTCGATATGTTGCTGACGCAACGAGAATTCATATCATATCGAGTTTTTGTAGGGGCAATTTACGAATTGCCCGAAAAAACATATCGATTTTGTGAAACAAAAATATCGAGCAAACGAAGTTTGCATATCGACAAAAACAAGTGGCATCTAAATCGTGCACAAATTTTATAATTATCTCAAGGAGTTGATACGGATGAAAAAAATAATTGCGATTATTATAGCTGCGGCGTTGCTGATATGGCTTACGCCCTATGCACATGAATATTTTAACAGCAAGTCGGTTGAGGGAACGCCCGTTACCATAAGTATACCTAAGGGTTTGTCAGAGGCGGACATTGCAAAGTTGCTTAAGGAAAATGGACTTATAAAAAACGAAATTGTGTTCAAGCTAAAGCTGAGACTTTCCGAATACAACGGCAAGCTTAACTTCGGCACATATACTCTAAGCGACGGTATGTGTCTGTCTGATATTATAAAGACTCTTGCCAATCCTGCTGTTCAGCAGGGAATTACATTTGTTGTGCCCGAGGGCTTTTCGGCAGAGCAGATAGCCGCCAGGGCAGAGGAGCTGAACTTGTGCACTGCAGAGGAATTTCTTAATGCATTGGATGATAATTATGACTACAGCTTTGTGTCAAAAATTCCTGCCGGCGATACAAAATACAGGCTTCAGGGCTTTTTGTTTCCTGAAACCTACTCCTTTCTTAAAGAGTCTTCGGCTCATGATATAATAGATACAATGCTTGGAGAATTTGAAAAGCGTTATACCAGTGAGGTCGGAGAAATATCCGATAAGGTTTTTGAAATAGTAACCAAGGCATCACTTGTAGAAAAAGAGGCAATGCTCGCTTCTGAAAGACCTATTATCGCCGGAGTTATTGAAAACCGCATAAAAGAGAATATGCCACTACAGATAGATGCGGCGATTGTATATGCCATATCCGACGGAATGTACGATGTAGACACGGTTCTCTATCGGGACCTGGAGATTGATTCGCTCTATAATATATACAAAAACAAGGGTTTGCCCGCGGGTCCCATCTGCAATCCGGGTATAAGCGCTCTGAAGGCGGCAAAAAATCCTGACAGCAATTCATACTTGTACTATCACACAGATACATCAAAAAATGACGGAAGTCATATCTTTACAGAAACCTATAACGAGCATCTGAGCACACAAAATTAAAATATAAGGAGAAGACATTATGAAAGGCTACTCATTCATAGAAGCTGTACCTGTATGGGAGAAGAAAAAAGATAAAGAAATGAACTATAATCTGATATTCAGATGTGTTGTACCCAAGACCGATAATGCAATAATTGCACTGACTGCATCAAATATGTATCAGATGTTTGTAAACGGCAGCTTTGCGGCAGAGGGACCTGCACGAGCAGGACACGGCTGCTACAGGGTTGACGAGATTGATATATCCCGGTATCTTACGAAAGAAAACAATATTGTATCAATCTATGTTGACAGCTACTATGTGCGCAATTTCTATCTTATACGTCAACCGGGCTTCCTTTGTGCCGAGGTTATAAGCGACGGCAAGGTGATTTGCGCAACAGGCAAATCAGGCTTTGAAGCAAAGTATCACGGAGACAGAATAAGAAAATGCCCCAGATATTCTTATCAGCGCACCTTTGCAGAGAGCTACCGCTATGATGGCAGCTACAAGGATTTTGAGACAAAGACAGATGTAGAATTTGAGCCTGTTGAGCTGGTTGCCGCAAAAGAAAAAAGCTTTATTGAAAGAGGAGTTCCATACCCCTCCTATAAGTTTTGTCCTATGGAAAAGGTCATTGCCCGCGGAGAAGTTGAATTTGTCGATGAGCCCATAAATCCCATCAGAAACAGAGTTGTTGAGCAGGTGCACAAAAACAGGGGCTTTGAAATAAAAGATATGGAAATTCTCAACAGTGACGAGGCTGATAAGGGAATTTACACCAAAACAAGTTCTGACACAGAGAGTGCCGACATCATCACCGTCGGTGCAAATCAGTATGTGATAAGCAAGCTTCCCGGCGAAAAATCCGGTTTTATAACCTTTGATATCGAAGCCGAAGTTGACACCGAGCTGATAATAAATTTTGATGAAATACTGGATGAAAATGGTGATGTCAGCACACACCGCTTTGCCTCTGTACAAAGTGTGATTGTGTGGTTTCTCAAGGCAGGCAAATATTCTATTATTACAAACGAGCCCTATTCCGGACATTATTTTAAGATAACAAACAAGTCCCAAGGCAATATAACCGTAAGGAACTTTGGTGTTACCGAATTTGCTTTTGACATTGAGCCGGAGCCTCTTTACAGCGGCAATGAAAAGCTTGACAAAATATATGCCGCGGCTGTGGAAACCTTTAAGCAGAATACCCTGGATATATACATGGATTGTCCCTCAAGAGAAAGAGCCGGCTGGCTCTGCGACAGCTTCTTTACCTCAAGAGTTGAATATGCCCTTACGGGAAAATCATTGGTAGAGAAAAACTTCCTTGAAAACTTTATCATGGCAAAGGGTCTCAATGATATAGAATGGGCTATGCTGCCTATGTGCTATCCCTCGGACACCATTGAGCACAACCATTTTATCCCCAACTGGGCGATGTGGTATGTGATTGAGCTTGCCGAATACCTTGAAAGAAGCGGCGACAGAGAATTGGTTGACTATGCCAAGGAAAAGATGATTGCTCTTGCGGAATATTTTGAGGATTTTGAAAACCTTGACGGACTGCTGGAAAATCTCCAGAGCTGGGTATTCCTTGAGTGGTCAAAGGCAAACGAATTTACTCAGGATGTGAACTATCCTTCAAATATGCTTTATGCACAGATGCTTGAGTGCCTTGCAAAGCTGTATGATGAACCTAGATATGCCGAAAAAGCTGCTGCCATCAAGGCAGAAATATGCAGACAGTCTTATTTTGACGGCTTCTTCCATGACCATGCGGTAAGACATGAGGACGGCACACTGGAGGTTGTAAAAGATGATATAACAGAAACCTGCCAGTACTATGCGTTTTTCACCGGCACAGCTGCGGCAGATGCATATCCGGAGCTTTGGAGCACATTGCTCAATGACTTCGGACCCGACAGAGCGGCAAAAGGACTCTGGGAGGATATTTATCCGTCAAATGCCTTTATAGGATATTATCTTCGTCTTGAGCTGCTTGCAAAAGCAAAAGAGGATGAAAAGCTGCTTGAAAATATAGAGGGCTTCTTTACCTACATGGCAGATACCACAGGTACTCTCTGGGAAAACAAAACCGCTACAGCCAGCTGCAACCACGGCTTTACATCCCATGTTATCGTATGGCTTGACAAAATATTTAAGGAGAACAAATAAATGGAACAAAAAAAGCTTGACCGTATAAACCAGCTTTCGAGAAAATCGAAAGCAGAAGGGCTGACCGAAGCGGAAAAGGCGGAGCAGAAGGCTCTTAGGGATGAATACATCGCTTCCTTCCGTGCGTCTATGAGAGGAATTCTGGACAACACATATATCCAGACTCCCGACGGGAAGAAAACCAAGGTTCAGCCTAAAATAAAGCATTAAAATCATGATAATAACAGGCTGTTTTATTTGTGGGATACACAATGAAACAGCCTGTTTACTTGAGCTTTTATATATCAGATGGTTTTAAGAATCTTTTTTTGTGTTCCGTAGGTGTAATACCGCACTGCCGCTTAAAGGCTTCGGTAAAGTAATGCTGGCTGGAAAAATTCAGCAGCTCGCTTGTTTCTGCCATGGTTTTGCCGCTGTGAATAAGCTCCATGGCTTTCAGTATACGCAAATTTGAATAGTATTTCATAATGCCTACACCGGAATATTTTTTAAAAACCTTTTTCATATTTGAAAGGCTCATGCCGCATAGGCGGGCTATTTCTTCCGATGACAGATTTTTTTCCACATTTTCATTCATGACATTTACAATAAGTCTGTAATTCTCCGTACCCACAGTTTTTTTGCGTGATGTAAGCATAATCCGTGTTTCCAGGAGCCCCAGCATCAGCTCTTCCAGCTTGTTTGCCACAAGCTGTTTTTTTATTTCGTCATCAAATTCCATACATATTGCAGCATCGGAATAAGCGGAACGTATCAGTCTGTCCTCTTTTTTTCCAACATCAAAAAAACCGCCTGCAAGCTTTTCAAATCCTGAGCCGCTCAATGAAAACGACATTATTATAATATGCGGACTCGTACCCTTGGCAGAACGGATGCTGTGAAATTCCATAGGGGAATAGAAAATAATATTACCGGCTTCGAGCTCGTATACCTTGTCCTCTACAACTACACTCATGGTACCGTCGATAATATATAAAAACTCCCAGAAGTTGTGCCGCTCACCGCTGAATACAAAATCCTCCTCAAGAAACATCTCAAATGAAGTATAAACCGTGTTGACAGATAGTATTTTTGAAATTCTGAACATATGACACCTCAAAAAAGTATCTAAAACCTTAAAAAAGTTGGCTTTTTACCTATTGATTTTGATTTTGGTCTATTGTAACATAAATATATAATTAAGTCAATACGGGAGTGGTTTCAATGTATAGCTATGCTATTATAGGCTTCGGTGCGCTGGGCAGGAGCCATGCTTTCTATCTTGATAAAATGTCAAAAAAACGCGGGGATATATATCTTAAGGCCATCTGCGGGACAACGGCGGAGGAATTCAGCAAAAGTATCAGTCTTAACTTGGGTTCTGTGAATACAGCGGATATTGATATAAAAAACTGCAGCTTTTATGATGATTACAAGGAGCTTATCGAAAAGGAAAAGCCTGATATAATCATTTCGGCTATGCCTACATTTCTCCACAAAGAGGTGGCGGTTTTTGCTCTTAACAACGGCTGCCATGTTTTCAGCGAAAAGCCTATGGCAATTACCCCGGAAGCCTGTGAAAATATGATGAACGCCGCAGAGAAAAACAATCGCAGGCTTATGATAGGTCAGTGCCTGAGGTTTGATGCGGCATATGCCAAGCTTAAGGAATATATTGATAAAGAAACATGGGGAAAGCCCTACCGGGCAGAGTTTGCAAGATATTCAAAAATGCCCCGCTGGACTGTAAACAACTGGATTTTAGACCCGGCACAAAGCGGCGGATGTATATTGGATATGCATGTTCACGATGTGGACCTTATAAACTGGTTTTTTGGAGTTCCGGACAGGCTGGATTCTGTTGTGACTCATGCAAAATGTGAGCTTGAAAGCGTATTTACCCGGTATTATTATGATGACGGACTGTTTGTCACAGCAAATGCCGATTGGTCGCTGACGGATACATATCCCTTTAAAAGCCACTGTATGGTAAATTTTGAAAAGGCTGTTGCGGAGATTTTAAATGGTGCCCTGACAGTGTATACCGAGGATGAGGCAATTGCCGTCAAGCTGCCTGAAACTTCGTATTTTGAAAAAGAAATGGAAAGCTTTATAAATTGGGTGGCAGATGGTATTGAATGTGATGAAATTTCGGCAAAATCTGTATATAATACCATGAAGATAGCCTTTGAGGAGATTAATTTCGCCAAGGCAAAAGAACAGCAAGTATAGCCGAAAATTCAATCTTTGAGGCATCTTTAGTAATGGTTGCTTCGGCTGCTACAATAGAGCTGTTAAAAAAATTGTTTTGGGGATATTAAAAAAATTTTGTATTTGAACGTTTTTTAATATCCCCATTTTTGTATGCTGATTAATCCTTATTCAGCTCCGACAATTGTTCTTCTGTGATTTTTCCGTGTTCTTTTTCAAATTCTTCCACAAGGGTGCGCATTAAATATATTATTTGACCACTGCCGCTTCTTCCGTTATATTTTGATACATAATAAAATTTGCTCAGCATTTCTGCTTCCATTCGTATACTTACATGCTTCTGATTTGCCATAAAATTACTTCCTCTCTGAATTTAAAGTTGACTAAAAATGCACTAAATATACATTGATTTTAATTCCTTTCGATGTTATAATGTTTGAAATGCACTAATTATTAGTGCATAAAAATTAGGGGAGTAAAATTAGCTATGATTTGCAGAAATAAAGATTGCGTATCTGTGGAACAGGAAAAATGTACACTGTCCGATGTTATTCTCGACGAAGAAGGAAAATGTATTTTCTTTGAAAGAAGAGTTTCTTTAGAATTATATAAAGATGGTTCTCGAAAAGAAAAATGGATTGATGTTGATGAAGAATTTCTTTATGAATAAAATTATTGTAATTTTTTATTGTTAGTGTTATAATTGTTGCATACAGAATTTTATGAAATAAAATTCTTAAGAGCATTCGCTCTTTTGTGCTCTTTCGAGCACTGCAACAATTGACGGCGTCGCAAAAATCTCCTTGCGAGCAAAGATTTTTGCTCCTGGTAAAATGATTTCTCGGCATCTAAATTGTGCACGAATTCTAAAGTTTGAGATGTAAGGGACAAAAGCCTTCCCCTTGAGGGGAAGGGGGACCGCTTGCGGTGGATGAGGTGGAAAAGGATAACGATTGCTTCGCAATCTACACCTCATCAGTCACTTCGTGACAGCTTCCCCTCAAGGGGAAGCCATTGAGAAAAACAAAATTTTTGTCCCTAACTTGACGAAATCATATAATGTGCATATCAATAAAAAGGTGGTAATGCAATGAAAACAGCATATGAACACAGTAAAGAGCTTATTCAGAAAATAAAGCCTGCCATGAGTTATAAGGGAGAGAATTACGAAACATGGAGGCTGTCTGCAAGAGAAAAGCTCTCCGGGCTTTTAGGAATGGATAAATTTGAAAAGGTAGCCCCGGAGATGATTATAGAATATGAAAAGAAACTTGACGGAGCTACAGAAATTCGTTTTTCTTTCCAAAGTGAGCCGGGCTACCGTGTGCCTTGCCATATGTTTCTGCCGGATGGGGTTGAAAAGCCCCCTGTAATGATTTGCCTGCAGGGACATTCCACGGGAATGCATATTTCTTTGGGACGACCGAAATACCCCCGTGATGAGGAATTGATATACGGCGGCGACCGTGATTTCTGTGTAAGAGCAGTTAAAGAGGGCTTTGCGGCAATTGCGGTTGAGCAAAGAAATTTCGGTGAGTGCGGCGGTGATGAAAACGGTACTCACTGTCTTGAATCCTCTATGACAGCACTTATTATGGGCAGAACTACCATTGGTGAGCGCGTATGGGATATCTCCCGTCTTATTGACGTAATTGAAACAGAATTTGCCCACAGGACAGATACCGGCACAATATGCTGTATGGGCAATTCCGGCGGAGGCACTGCCACAGCCTATGCGGCAGCGCTTGAGGACAGGATTGTCCTTGCAATGCCATCCTGTGCTATGTGTACATATAAGGACTCTATCGGTGCAATGCATCATTGTACATGCAACTATGTGCCGGATATGGCATTGTATTTTGATATGGGTGATATTATGGCTATGGCATGTCCTAAATATTATGTTCAGGTATCGGGTATTGAAGACAACATTTTCCCGCTTTCCGGTGCCGAAGAGGTTTTTGAAAAAGGCAGACAGGCTTATATTTCAAATGGTTTTGCCGAAAAATGCACACTGGTAAAGGGCAATGGAGGACACCGCTTTTATGCAGATGCTGCGTGGCCTGTTGTCCGTAAATATTTAAACAGATGATTGGTAGAGGCAAAGCGATAAAATGTATCAAATTCAAAATATCTGAGGTGATTTTAAATGTTAAAAAAGGCAATTCCTGTATGGGTTGAATGTAAAACTTATAAGGATAAGCTTAATACACAGCTTGTTTTCCGCGAGACGATGGATAGCTTTAGCGGAAACTGTAAATTAAAAATTGCTGCGGCAGACTGGTACAAGCTGTACATAAACGGCAAGTATGCAGGCGCAGGTCCGTCAAGAAGCGCATGGGGTTATGCCCGTGTTGATGAATACGACCTGTCACAATATGAAAATACCGACGGTAAGAATGAAATTGTTGTATATGCTGCCGGATTCTATTGCAAAAGTCTCACGTCTGTGTGGCAGGATTCCTTTTTTGCAGCGGAGATAATATGCAATGATGATGTTATTAAATACACCGGACGGGATTTTGAGTGCTTTATAAACAAGCGCAGAATACGAAACACAGAGAGGTTTTCTGTCCAGAGATATTTTCAGGAGATATGGGATGAAGCTGCAGATGACTGCGGTATCCCGGTAAAAACTGCTGAGGTGAAAAACGGTGTGAAATTTATACCTCGCGGAGTTCCCTTTGCTTATAGTGAGTGTAAGGATTTTTACAGCTATGTGTCGAAAGGCACTTTTGAAGAAAATCCCGGGAAGGAAATCAGAAAAAATGCATATTCCTTTGATCCCTTCAGTGAGTCTCAGTGGGGTGCCTTTGATGAAAGTGAAATAGAATATTTCCCTTTCAGATATATCAAAAGCCTTGATGTGAGCATGCCTGCAGGAGGCGGCAAGCTGCCTGTTACCCTGAGCGAGGGTCAGTGGGCTATGATTGATATGGACAGAATTAATGCGGGATTTTTGTATTGGTCAGGTGTTGCAAATGCTGATACAGATGTTATAGTGGCTTTTTCCGAATCATCAGACAGTGAGGTCTTTGAATTTGGCAACATCAATATGCAGTCGGTTTTTGAATATATAATCCCCAATGGAAAGACTGTAAATACAGAGAGCTTTGAACCATACACCGCCAAGTACGTTGCTTTTTTCGTAAAAAAAGGCAGTATTACGGTAAACAACATGGGACTCCGTACTTTTGAAAGAGATATGACAGGTGTTCGCAGGTGCAGTTTTGAAAATCCCAAGTCAGCCAAGTTGTATGAGGCGGCACTGCGCACCTTTGCTCACAATGCAGTGGATATACTTATGGATTGTCCGTCAAGAGAACGTTCGGGATGGCTGTGCGACTCATATTTTACAGCAAAGGCAGAATATTTCTTTTTCGGCAACACATGTGTAGAGGATGCATTTTTGGAAAATTATCTGTTGTATACAAACCGCGGCGAATTTCCCGAAGGTGTTTTGCCCAGGTGTTATCCCTCAGATCCTCATCAGAATAACAAATTTATTCCTCAGTGGGATATGTGGTATGTTCTAGAGGTTTGTGATTATCTGACAAACCGTAATCCCGGTCGTGATAAGGATATTTTTATGCCCACAGTATTTGGTGTGCTGGAATTTCTGGAAAAATACGAAAACGACCTTGGTCTGCTTGAAAATCTTCCTTCCTGGAATTTTATTGAGTGGTCGTCGGCAAATACCTGGACAAAAGATATCAATTTTCCTACAAATATGCTGTATGCGGGAGTATTGGAAAATGTGGCGACGGTATATGGCAAGCCGAAGCTTGCGGCAAAAGCTGATTTGATACGAAAGACGGCTTGTGATATGGCTTTTGACGGGGAGGTTTTTGCAGATAACGCTGTCAAAAATCCCGACGGAACATATACCCGTACCCAAAATATCTCCGAGGCCTGCCAGTATTATACCATTCTCTTTGGAGGTATAGATACAAAAGAAGAGAAATATTCTGCACTGATGAAGCATATAAAAACAGGCTTTGCAAGCTTTGACAAGGGCGATAGGGAATTTTGCCCGATAAATGCATTTATAGGTCTGTATCTGAGAATGAATGTTCTTGCAAACCTCGGTTATGACGAAACTATTGTCCGGGATATTGATGGATTTTTTGGTGCAATGTGTGACAAGACCGGTACCCTTTGGGAATGTAAGGAGCCTGTGGGCAGTCTTGACCATGGCTTTGCATCATATGTTGCAACTGTTCTTCCCGGAAGAATATGTGACCGATGAAATTCTTAACGTTATTTAAAATAGAGAAAGTATTCGATAGGATTATTAAATACATAAGGAGTTTGTATGATGAAGCTGTTAAACAAAAAAATATTGGAAACCAATATAGAAGAAATCGCACGGTATGACCTGGAGGAAAATAATATATTCGGTTCTGCATATATTGTCTGCCAGGGCGGGGAGGTTGTTTATAAAAAACATTTCGGAGTAACAGAACTTTCATCAAAAACACCTGTAAGTGATGATACAATTTTTCGTCTGGCATCTATGACAAAGCCGGTAACTGCCATGGCAATGCTGATATTGATTGACAGAGGGCTGATTTCCCTTTCTGACCCTGTAAAAAAATATCTCCCTCAGTTTGATAAAATACATGTAGTACCCGAGGCAGGGACTGACCTGGGGGAGACAAAGACAGATGTTACTGTCATGCATCTGCTGACTCATACTTCAGGTCTGGGAAGCGGCAAACCGGTGAATATGACAGCAAAAGACAGGGAGACTGTGCAGGATACCGTGAATTATTTTGTCAATGCGGGACTTGACTTTGAGCCCTTTACCAAGCAGGCATACAGCGGCACTGCGGCTTTTGATGCGCTTACGGCAATTGCAGAAAAAGTCACAGGAGAAGACTATGAGGAATTTTTGCAGAGAGAAATTTTTAAGCCCTGCAATATGAAAAACACAACCTTCATACCCTCGGAAAGTCAGTGGAAACGCTTTATATCCATGCACAACAAGGTTGATGGTAAAAGCTGCGAAGTAAAAACTGCAGCAAACTGTGTGTTTGAAGAGTACCCTGGCAGTCACAAGCTGGGCGGTGCCGGTCTTGCTTCAACCCTTACAGATTATTCGCACTTTGCTCAAATGCTCCTTAACAAAGGAAAAACGGAAAATGCACAAATCGTGTCGGAAGAGATTTTCAGTTTACTTCCGATTCCCTATGTGCCAAAGGATATTATGCCAGGTACCTGTAGATGGGGATTGGCGGTCCGTGTGATTACCGATGAAGCCTACGGCAATTTGCCCGTGGGCTCTTATGGCTGGAGCGGCGCATACGGCTCTCATTTCTGGATTGATACGAAAAATGAAATTACCGCGGTGTTTATGAAAAATTCAAAGTTTGACGGAGGTGCCGGAAACAAATCTGCCTGCCGTTTTGAAAAAGCAGTGCATGATGCTCTGGTTTGACACAGGAGTATTTTATTATCTTTCGGCTAAGGAGGAATTATCATGAGAAAAAAGCTTCAGGACAAAATGTTTGAGGTAAGCTATCTGGTTGAACTGTTTATATCAATAATAGTCGGTATTGCAGTGCTGGTTCTTGCAGTACGACTGATTTTTGATATGCTAAATATGACATTTTACTCCGATGGAGTAAATGCATTGGTGGAAATTCTTGATGATGCAATAATACTTGCAATCGGCGCGGAGCTTATCAAAATGCTTTGCAAGCATACTCCCGAAACTATAATTGAGGTACTGGCTTTTGCACTGGCTCGTCAGCTTATTGTGGGTCATGCCGCACCATGGGAGAATCTTGTGACTGTTGCAGCCATAGCAGCATTGTTTGCTGTAAGAAGATTTTTGCTTAACCGTCATGATCTGGTTGAAACGCCGGACGGACTTATTGAAATGGATAATGAAACAGAGGGAAAATGCGGAGACATTGAATAATAACATCGGTTTTGCGGTTCTTTTTTCGGTGTTGACTTTTTTGATAATAAGTGATAAGATACGTTTGTTGTTGAATATGTATTGGAGAAAGGGAAAGGAATCATGACAAGATTGAAAGAAAAAAAGCAGATAAATGGTCTTGCATTGCTACTGGCAGCCACATATATGGTAAGCTATATGACCCGTATAAACTACGGAGCCGTTATATCTGAAATTGAAGCTGTAACCGGGATTTCAAGAGCACTTCTCTCAATGGCGGTTACCGGGAGCTTTATAACCTACGGAGCGGGACAGATAGTAAGCGGACTGTTCGGCGATATGTTTTCTCCTAAAAAGCTGGTTTCATACGGTCTTATTACATCGGCGCTTATGAATTTTCTTATACCTGTATGCAAAAGTCCTTATGTGATGCTGATAGTATGGTGTATCAACGGTTTTGCCCAGAGCTTTATGTGGCCGCCGATAGTTAAAATGATGACAGCCCTTTTGTCTGAGGAGGACTACAAGCGCACAACGGTAAAGGTTTCCTGGGGCAGCTCTTTCGGTACTATAGCCATATATCTCATATCTCCTCTTATTATCTCAATGTTCGGCTGGAGAGCGGTATTCCTGTTTTCGGCAATCTGCGGTACTGTTATGATTTTTGTGTGGAACAGATTTTCATATGATATAGATGCTGACAAAAGCACTGCTGTCCGCAAATTTAAAAAATCAGAAACCAATACCTTTCTTACTCCCGTAATGATATGTATCATGGCAGCAATTATCCTCCAGGGAATGCTCAGAGACGGTGTTACAACCTGGATGCCCTCGTACATAGCGCAGACATATAATATGAGCAACATTATTTCTATCCTGACTGGTGTTGTTCTCCCTATATTCAGTATACTGTGCTTTCAGCTTGCTTCTATGCTTTACAGAAAAACCTTTACAAATCCCATGATGTGTGCAGGTATGATTTTTCTTGCAGGAACTGTATCGGCATTTGCTCTGTTCATGATTTCCGGAAGAAATGCGGCATTGTCGGTTTTGCTCTCGGCATTGCTTACAGGCTGTATGCATGGTGTCAATCTGATACTTATATGCATGATACCGTCGTTTTTTAAGAAAACGGGAAATGTATCCACTGTGTCCGGCGTGCTTAATTCCTGTACATATGTAGGCAGTGCCATATCAACATATGGAATAGCCTCTCTGTCAGAGAAAATCGGCTGGGAGTTTACTCTCTTTACATGGATATTAATAAGTGGTGCAGGAACTGTTTTCTGCCTGTGCAGTGTCAGACCGTGGAAAAAGCGTATGGATTAAGTATGAGAAGAAAGGGAATGGAAAATGAAAAAGATAATAAATTATATAGCTCTTGCAGCGATGCTTTGTTTTTGCTTGACAACCTGTACCAAGGCTCCTGAGGCAACAGACCTTTGGGAAACAGCGGTATATACTGAGGATACAGAGCTGGGAAACGGAGCAAAAACACTTTATGTGGAGGTAACAGCAGAGGATAAAGCTGTCACCTTTACTGTTCATACAGATGAAAAGACTGTGGGAGCGGCACTTATGGAGCATCATCTTGTCGCCGGGGAAAAGGGTGCCTACGGGCTTTATGTAAAGGTTGTCAACGGTATTACGGCAGACTATGACACCGACCAAAGCTACTGGGAATTCCGCAAAAAGGGTGAATCCCTGTCAACCGGTGTGGACGGAACAGAATTTGCCGACGGCGAGCATTATGAGCTGGTTTATACAAAATGATATGTCTTATAAAGACGGCAAGTCGAAAATTTAAAATATTGGTTGCTCAGGCTATGGTTGAAATCAGAAAATTTTTAGCCTAAAAGGAGAATAGAACATGGATACTGTAAGAATTATCAGCAAGAATGTAAAGATGGTTGCTCACAGAGGTCTCAGCGGTATTGAGAGAGAAAATACAAATCCTGCATTTGTGGCAGCCGGCAACAGAAGCTACTTCGGCATAGAAACCGACGTGCACAGAACTGCTGACGGCAAATTTGTTATCATACATGACGAGACCACCGAAAGAGTGAGCCTTGGCAAGGTTAATATCAATGTGGAGGAAAGCAATTATGCAGACCTTGAGAACATAGTGCTTCCTGACCTTGATGAAAGCACTAACAGACAGGATATAAGAATACCTCTTCTTGAGGATTATATCAAAATCTGCAAAAAGTATGACAAGGTATGTGTTCTTGAACTGAAAAATCCTTTTGTCAAAGAGGATATAGTAAAGATGGTTGAAGAAATACGCTCGTTGGGATATCTTGAAAAGGTGATATTTATATCCTTTAGCTGGGCAAACTGCGTTATACTACGCAGTTTGCTTCCTGATAATGATATCCAGTGGCTCACGGGTGTAGAACTGACAGATGAGGTTATAAATGACTTGGTTGATGAAAGGCTCAACCTTGATGCTTATTACAAGCTCCTGACAAAAGAACTGGTAGATAAGCTCCATTCAAGGGGAATCAGCATAAACTGCTGGACCTGTGATATCAAGGAGGACGGCGAAAACCTTGTTGATATGGGTGTGGATTTTATTACCTCCAATATTCTTGAATAAGATTATAAAAGACAATTTCTTTGGTCTGGAAGTTGCCTTTTGTATTATGCGTTAGTTAAAATTAAATCTATTTATATCTGCTTTCCTGCTTTGCATAAAAATAATTTTTGACAAATGAAAGAAAATATGATATAATTATTTGCAACTTTACACTGATGATAAAGTCATATTTTAATTTAGGAGATGGAATAATGGGTTCACGTAAGGGTACATTATTAAGCGTGCGCAGTGATATTAAGGTTCTGGATGTTACTATCCGCGACGGCGGCTTGTGCAATAATTTTGAATTTTCGGATGAGTTTGTATCCGAGCTGTATAAAACCAATGTTCAGAGTGGCGTTGATTATATGGAGTTTGGCTACAAGGCAAGCAGAAATATGTTTAAGGAAAGCGATTTCGGCAAGTGGAAATTCTGTAAGGAAGAGGATATCCGCGCTATTGTGGGAGACAATCCTTCTAATATGAAAATTGCAGTTATGGCAGATGTGGGACGCTGTGATTACAAAACAGATTTTCTGCCAAAGAGCGAAAGTGTTATTGACATGGTTCGTGTGGCATGCTATGTTCATCAGATTCCTGCTGCTATTGAAATGATTGAGCATTTCCATGAGCTGGGCTATGAGACCACATGTAATATTATGGCAATTTCACAGGTTGGCTCAGAGCAGATAATCCAGGCTCTTGAGATGCTTTCAGAAACTAATGTGGATGTTATATATCTGGTGGACAGCTTCGGCTCACTTTACCCCGAGAATGCATCAGAGCTGGCGAAAACCTATGTTGATATCGCAGAAAAGCATGGCAAGATTGTCGGCTTCCATGCACACAATAATCAGAATCTTGCATTTGCAAATACTATTGAAACTCTGTCCTATGGTGTGTCATATCTGGATGCATCTGTACAGGGTATGGGTCGTGGTGCCGGTAACTGTGCCATGGAGCTGCTTTTGGGATTTTTGAAAAATCCGAAGTACAATATGTATCATCTGCTGGTGTTTATTGAAAAATATATGCTGGCTCTTAAAGAAAATGGTGTTATATGGGGCTATGACATACCCTATATGTTTACGGGTCTTTTAAATCAGCATCCCCGTTCTGCGATGGAATTTGTTGCAAATAACGAACATAGCTATTCTGAATTTTATAAAAAACTATTGGATCACGATTGATATTAAACATACGGAAAACCTGCCTTTGGGGCGGGTTTTTTGTATGTGGATTATGCTATAATAAATTCGGTATAAGGGTTCTGGAAAGGCAGAAACCAATAAAATGACACTTTAAAAAAATTGTCACCTATGGTATGATATACTTATCAATTAAGACAGGGAGTGAATTTTATGAGAAAAATCATTTCAATTTTAGTTGCTTTGTCTATGCTTTGTACGATGCTCGCAATGCCTGCCATGGCTGCAAGTACAGTTTCAAAGACATACATAAGCAATGCAACCGGTGCAGGCAGCAACAATCATACTGCAGCCACCACGGTTACAGGTGTTAAGGGGCGCACTGCGGGTGACACCAGTACATATGTCACCCGTGTGAGACCTCAGAGCGAGATTGATAAAGGTAATACCAGCAACCACAAATTCCAATATACTGCCAGCACAGGTACAGCTGACGCTGGCTATGGTGATCTGTTGATATTTAGTATGTCTTTTATTTCCAACAGTGGTATGAGGGATGTTTGTCTTACCGGTAACGGCGGTGTAAACATTTCTACAGTTTTCCCTCTGAGTGATGAGAGAGTGGTTGACGGATGGAACAAGCTTGTGTATGTATATGACCACAGCACAGCCGGAGACGAGCTTAACGAATACGCCGGCAGCTGGGCTATGTATCTTAACGGTGAATGTATCAATGCCTTGGGCGAAAACCGCGATTTAATGGATGCTGACAATCCCTTTAATTATACTTCAAAGGGCAAAATGGACCAGATGCGTGTTATGTTTGCCAGCTCGGCGGTAAATGAAGAAATATCAATGTACTTTGACGATGTAGACTGTTACACTGTTACTACAGACGATAAGGCTGCTTACATTGCTTCTTTTGCTAAGGATAAGCCGGTTCTGGCTGAGTCGTCCGATGCAAAGTATACGATTTCCGAAGGTGTGGTTGATGCTGCTGCAGGTGCTACTGCAGGCGATATTGAAGCTGCAGATGGTACAACAGTAAGAGTATATCAGAACAAGCAGTATTCCCAGGTGCTTGCAGACACCGCAGTGCTTAAATCAGGAAATATTGTTGTTGTTGAAAAGGACGGTATTTTCAATTACTATCCGGTAATCGCTGCCGACGGCTCCGTAACCCTTTATGAGGCATATCAGGCGGCGGATATCAGTACATTCTACAGAGGCGAGAAGTCCGATGCGGCGGGAATGGGCGGCAAAACTACCGACGATAGCAGTATACTCCTGAATTCCAATGTGATTGAGCATGACAATCAGACTCACTACAACGGCTTTTTCTCATATGCACCCGGTTCTATATCAAACGGTGTATGGAGCGGTATTGATACAAGCGGTTATCTAGTGGCAGAGGGTGAGATATTCCCTGCTTCTATCAGAACTATAGGTATTGCTACAAACGGCGGCACAACCGTGGCTGATATACCTGCAGTTGCTAACGAATGGAACAAATTCTATGTGGTGTATGACTTCACCAACAAAAAAATGAAGGTTGTTGTAGACGGTGTTGTGACTACAGACTGGGCAGAGACTGTTTACGGAACGGCGAACAGAAATGATATACGCTTCCTTATAACAGGTAATGACAATGAAGCTCCTGCTCAGGTATATCTGGACGATTACAGAATATATACAATCAAATCAGAGCCGGACTATGATGCTCCTGCAGTACTGGATACTTCAAAGTATACAATTGATAGCGGATATCTTGTTGCTTCGGCAGATGATACGGTAAAGGATATTACAAGTGACGATGCTGAGGTAAGGGTTTATACGGACAGTACATATACAAACCTTTGCTCTGACAGCGACGTACTTCTTAACGGCAATGTGGTTGTGCTTGTGTCAGGCAACGGCTGCTTTGCATACTATCCCGTAACGTCGGCTCTTACAAGAGTACCTGCCACAGTGGTTACAGAGCACTGCGATGAAAACAATCTTGCGTCGGTGACGGCGGCAAGAGCTTCGATAACCATTGCAGACGGATTCGGAGGCAAGGCGGTTTCCGATAAGGTTGCAAAGCTCACGGGAACCACATCAACTGGTGATTGTGACTACTTTATCCAGACTACGACTGTTCCGGCAGATAAAGATATAGTAGCAAGCATTCTTGTATATCCTGAAGAAAAAATCACTTCCTATTGGTTTGCTACAAGCGGTCATTCACCTGTGACCGACAAGATTGCCGCAACGGACCTTAAGACAGGGGAGTGGAACAGAATTACCATTGTATATGATGCACAGACAAAGACCTCGTATACTTATATAAACGATGTACTCAAGGCTGAATATAGCGGCAACGGTATAAGCAACGGCATACTCAGATTTATAGAAAACAACAGCCTCACTGCGGCTGAGATTGCAAATGTATCTTCATATTTTGACGACTTTGTTATCTGGACAGGCGATATTGCTGTTCCTGCAGTTGATTTTGGCAAATATACGAACGACGGCTGGGAAATAAACGGCTTTGGCGATGACACAGCAGCCGAAGCACTGACAGAGATTACCCCTGCAGAGGGCTACGAGGACTATACTGTCACAATCTGTGATTCTGAGGGTAATCCTGCCGCGTCTGATGACAAAATAGAGCAGGGCTGGACTGTGACTGTATATGACGGTGATGTATGTCTTGCTACCTACAGCTTTGCTGCGGCAGAATACGAAGTGTCCGATATAATGGCACTTGTTACCGATGGTTATGACCCTGCAAACGGAAAGTTTGGTGCGGGCACACTGGAACTCAGCTGGGATGTTAACGTATACAGCGGTACTAAGGATATCTACGGTGTGATTGCTCATTTTGACGAATCCGGCAACCTCTCCGGCGTAGCTATGGAAAAGAATTCCGTAACCGGCGAAGGAGCTGTAAATGCTACTCTTGAAGTTAAAGAAAGTGAAGGTACGGTTAAGTGTATGCTTTGGGATGCTGCTTCGTTGGCGCCTATGACAGGCACGAAGGAATATTCGGCATATTCTTCGACTGTTATTGAAGATGCGGTACCTCTTTATGAAGGCTTTACCACAAAGTCTGCAGTATTTAACTACGATGACGGTATTGCTTCAGACAAACAGCTTGTAGAAATTCTTGATAAATATCAGGCAAAGGCTACCTTCAATCTGGTATCCGGCAGACTGTACGATAATATGAAGAGTGCGGCTGTAAAGGCGGGCTACGGCGAAACCAAGGAAGAAGTATATGCCTATGCCAAGGCCATGTATGCAGGTGCATACGGCAACCACGAAATTGCCAACCACACAGTGACTCACAGACCTGCAAGCCTCGACCCCGGCGAAGAGAGCAAGGATTCCTACGGAAATGTACTTGTCGGTGTAAGCACCGAAGAGGAAATTGCAGATATTCAGAACTGCCCCATACAGCTTCGTGAGTGGTTCGGTCTCAGTGATGACGAGGCTATAGGTCTTGCGTGGCCCAATGGTAATGCACACAACCGTTCTGACTACTATACAGACCTGGAGCCTGCTATGAAGGAGATTGGTCTCAAATATGCACGTCACGATGCAACCGGTACCTTCGAATTGCCTGATGACTGGTATTCCTGGCATGCAACAGCGCATCATCCCAATGCTGCTCCTTATGTAAAGCAGTTTATTGCACTGCCTAACAGCGGTGATATGAAATGTCTGTTTATATGGGGTCATACATATGAGTTCAACGATGCCGGCAACAATGACAATCTCAACTGGAATTATATCGAAGGTATTATCAGCTCTCTTGCAGACCAGGGCAACATTTGGTTTGCTACCAACGGTGATGTATACCGTTATGTAGAGGCTACAAAGCTGGTTGATGTGACAGATACCACAGTTGCAAACAAATCCGATATGACAGTTTATTACAATATCAACGGCAAGAATATAGAGCTTGCACCCGGCGAAAGCTATACTATAGCCGAAGCAAAATAATTCGAATTTCGATTTTTAGTGGCGAATTTTTGCTTTCGTTGCGTTAAAATACTCGACAATACGGGATGATATTAACCAATAAAATAACCTTGGCGAAATCGCCAAGGTTATTTTATTGATTATAAGATTTTATAGCATAGCAATTGCATGTGAAAAAGTGTACCGCATTATTTTGTTCCGAAGATTCTGTCACCGGCATCACCGAGACCCGGCACAATATAGCATCTTTCGTTAAGTCCTTCGTCTACATTGGCACAGTATATCTCCACATCGGGATGCGCCTTGCTGAGGGCTTCAATACCCTCGGGAGCGGCTATAATGCAGAGAAACTTGATATGCTTGCCGCCGTAGGATTTTATCTGTCCGATAGCATCTATTGCAGAGCCTCCTGTTGCAAGCATGGGGTCTACAACAACAATGAGTCTTTCTTCAATATCTGCAGGAAGCTTGCAGTAATATTCCTGCGGCTTCATGGTTTCCTCGTCACGATACATGCCGATATGTCCCACCTTGGCACTTGGCACCAGATTTACAAGTCCGTTTACCATTCCGAGACCGACACGGAGAATGGGGACTACAGCAAGCTTTTTGCCCTTTATCATTTTCTGGGTTGTCTTCTTGATGGGAGTTTCGATTTCCACCTCTTCAAGAGGCAAATCTCTCAGAGCCTCAAAGCACATGAGCATGGTGATTTCTTCAATCAGCTCGCGGAACTCCTTATTTGTTGTGGTTTTCTGACGAAGTATGGTTGTCTTGTGCTGAATCAGCGGATGGTCAAATACAGTTACGTTGTTCATTGTTATTTCCTTTCTGTGTACTCGTGACACAAAACAAATGTTATTATTCTTCATCTTTTGCCTTGGATACAACCAGATTTACGATTATACCCAGGATAAGAGCACAGGCGATTGAAGTAACGGTGATTTTGCCGAAATTCAGTGTAAGTCCGCCGATACCTGAAATAAGAATGGTAGAAACGACAAAGAGATTTTTGTTTTGATTAAGGTCAACATTCTGTACCATCTTAAGACCGGAAACTGCAATAAATCCGTACAGAGCCATGCACACACCGCCCATTACGCATGAGGGAATGGAGTTTACAAAGGCAATGAAGGGAGATATAAACGAAATAATTATAGCAAGAATTGCCGCTGTAATGATGGTGTATACGGAAGCATTTTTTGTGATTGCAACACAGCCTACAGATTCGCCGTAGGTTGTATTGGGGCAGCCTCCGAAAAATGCACCGAAGAATGAACCAATGCCGTCTCCGAGAAGCGTTCTGTGAAGACCGGGGTTTTCAAGAAGGTCTTCTTCGATGATGCTGGAAATATTTTTGTGGTCGGCAATATGCTCTGCAAACACAACAAATGCAACAGGTATATACGCTACTGCTATTGTGCTTATATATGTGGCATTTAATTCACCAAAGCCTTTAACTGCCGTAAGGAAAGTAAAATCGGGAACTGACAGGAAGGTGTTGATGGTAATTCCGTCTGCCACCAGGTCGAGGAAGGGCTGTACATTGAGAATCTTTATTGCATCAATATCTGCCGTATAGCCTATGGCTGTGAATACTGCACAGAGGGCATAACCTCCGAGAATACCGAAGATAAAGGGAATGAGCTTGCCTATTCTTTTGCCGTAGGTTGAGCAGGCAATAGTGATAACGAGTGTAACAATACCGCAGAGAACAGTGATAAGGGGGGAAGCGGTTACATCGGGGATACTGCCCTTTGTGATATCACCTATAGCATTGCCCGCAAGGGAAAGACCGATGATCGCGACTGTAGGTCCTATTACAGCTACAGGCATAACGGTGTTTATCCACTTAACACCTGCAAATTTAACTATAATTGCAATAACTACATAAACAAGGGCTGCAAAAACCGCACCGATGATAAGTCCAAGATATCCGAGAGACATGGACACACCGCCTGCAAAGGCAGCTATCATAGAGTTGATAAAAGCAAAGGATGAACCCAGAAAAACAGGACATTTTTTCTGAGTGAAGGCAACATATACCAATGTACCTATACCTGCACCCAACAGTGCTGCGGCAGAGCTCATCTCGGTATTGCACGCCTGGTTTACAACAACCGGAACAACTAATGTTGCGGTCATGATTGCAAGCAGCTGCTGAAGTGCAAAGATAATCAGCTGCCCGAATTTGGGCTTGTCATTAACCCCGTAAATCAATTTCATAAAGAAACCTCCTCTTTGGCAATTTATGCCATATCAAAATTTGATACTACCTGTTTCTAACTATACTAAAAATAAAAGCTTTTGTCAAGCATCAAATTATTTTGATAATAAGCTCCGCTGCAAATACTGCAATACAGGAGAATGCCGCAACCGTAAGCAGGCTTTTTTTCATATATGCAAGCATCAGCGCTGTCAGAAAGCCGACTATGGCTGATATCACATCCGAGGTTGAGTAAAAAATCGCAGGGATTGTCATAACACTGAGCACTGCATAGGGTATGTAATATAGAAAGGATAATACATATCTGTTGCGGATTTTCTTTTTTATAAGCACCATGGGCAGCATTCTGATTAGATATGTGACCCCTGCCATAACAAGAAGATATACTGCAAAATTATTCATCTGTCTCTACCTCCTCATATTCAACTGGAACGGGTGCAAGCCATGCAAAAAGTGCGCTTGCAGCTACCGCGCATATTATAACCGTAAATCCGGCGGGAACTGTATTAAGGGCAGGGATATATCTGAAGCAGCAGCTGAGCATAATTGCCACAAGTACACACAAAGCCGTAGCCTTTGATTTTTTTGCTTCGGGCATTACTATTGCCACAAACATTCCGTAAATCGCAATACCCAGAGCCGATACTACAGACGCCGGCAGGATATTGCCCGCTCCGGCACCCAGGAGAGTACCCATGCTCCAGCCGATATAAGGGGTGAGGATCAGTCCGTACAGATATTTTTTCCCCACTGTGCCTTTTTTGCCCGAGGCAACTGCAAATACCTCATCGGTATTTACAAAGGATATGATAAATCTGTCAATTAGCTTTACCGTATAGCCAAGCTTTTGAGATAGAGATACAGACATCAGCGCATAGCGCAGGTTGATAACCAGCTGAGCAACAGCCAGCTCAATCAGCGTGCCGCCTGCAACTATAATTGGTACTCCCGCAAGCTGGCCTGCTGAGGTTACGTTTGTCATGGAAATGAGCAGAGTCTGAAGTATGCTGAGACCACTCTCTACTGAAAAAATACCAAAGGCAAAAGCCACTGAAAAATATCCGAGACAAATGGGTATTCCGTCACGGATTCCTTCTGCAAAATTATTGTTTTCTTTCATAATAATATATATCTCCATTCGTTTTTTTTGCTTGTTAAATACCAACAGTTATTGTAGCATAATGCAAAATCTTTGTCAACATATTGAAAAATCCGTTACTATATGATAAACTTAGCTTGATATCGGGCAGTATTCCAAAGCAGGAAGGACGGTGTAGTATTATGAAACCAAATATAAACAGCCCCGAATTTGAAAAGGCAATAACTGTTGAGAAAATGCGTGAAAGTGACGCATATACCATAGCTCACATAACCCCGTCAAAAACTCTTATGTACCGTGCGGCACAGGGAATTTATGACAGCGCAGAATGGACCGGCAAAAAAATTGCCATTGTATGCGGCAGCGGAAACAACGGCGGTGACGGTTATGCTCTTGCTTGCATACTGGCAGACAAGGGAATTATGCCCCATGTATACAAGCTGTCAGAAAAATTTTCCGGGGACGGAAGATATTATTGCAGCATGGCTAAGGGTAAAAAAGTAAAAGTATATGATTTTTCAGTAGAAACCGATTTTTCAGGATACGACCTAGTTGTGGATTGCATACTGGGCACCGGCTTTTCCGGAGAACCCAGAGGCAATGCGGCAGCTGCCATAAGAAAAATCAACTCTTCGGGAGCGTATGTAATAAGTGCAGATATAAACAGCGGACTTGACGGTAACACAGGAGAAGCTGTGCTTGCCGTCAAGTCCGACCTGACTGTTTCTGTTGGATTTTATAAAACCGGTATGTTCCTGAAGGATGCGCCTTCGCTTATAGGTGATCTTGTAAATGTCGATATAGGCATAAAGCTTATTTAACGCAGAAGGTAAAGTCCTCCCATGGAATGTTTACTTCCTTCTTATCGCTGATTATTTCGTCTATGTGCATAAGCAGGGGAAAATCCTCTCTCTTAAGCACGCCTTTTTCTATATTGATTTTGATAGCCTTGGCAACTCTTACGGCAACCACCAGTGATTCCAGTGTAACGCCGTCGAGCTCTGCCCGGGCTTCGTCTATATTAAGACCTCTTCCCAGCAAAATTCCCACAAGGCGTGTTCTGCCTCCGTATACTGTTACATACAGGTCTCCTGCGCCTACGCAAAGGTTTTCTAGAGAGAGCGCCCCCTGAAAATCAAGCAGCTTGTACATTTCTTTCACAGCCTGACCGAATACCGCCGCCTGTGAGTTAAAGTGAAGCTCGCTGTCAAGACCGAAATTCTTCTGGTTGATACCTATAGTAAGAGCGATACCCAGAGCATAGCCGTTTTTCAGTGCAACAGCACTTTCGATGCCTGTCACATCGGCAGAAAGGCTGATGTGATAGTAATCTGTAGCCATAACTTCCTTGAGATACTCAAGCACTTCCATATCTTCTCCGCAGAATGCAACCTCTGTCTGGTCATGAGCAACCAACTCATAGCTGGTGCAGGGACCGCCAATGGCATTGAGACTGAGCTTCTTTCCTATGGAATCCAGCTTATTCTGCCAGAGCTTGGGATAAGTCAGCAGCTTTCCGTCGGGTGTGTCCATAAGCCCCTTGGTAACCGTGAGCACCTTCATGCCGTCGGGAAGAACAGGGAGTACATAATCTGCAAACCAGTCAACACCAAAGCTGCTTACTCCGCCGATAACCACATCTGTTCCGGGCAGTGCTTTTTCCAGCTCTTCGATATGATAAAATGAGATACCCTCGGGAAAATCTTTTTCAAATTTGGGATGCCTGTTGCATTTTCTGCAATTTTCTATTATATCTCTGTCAAGATGTGTTCCAACTATTCTTACTTCGTTTCCGTTTTCTCGTGCGGGAAAAGCCAGGGCAGAGCCCATCATTCCTGCGCCTATTACAGTTACCGTTGCCATTTTGTTTATCTCCTTTTTGTTGTGGATTATATCAGAAATTATATTTCAAAAACGCGTTATTGTCAAGATTTGACCGCTATGTTGAAAGTCAGTCAGCTTTTAGTGCTCATTTCAGCCAGATTTTCTGCTCACTTTATTCTCTTTCGGCTAAGTTTTTCATAAAAAATCTATCGACTTGACTGATATATTGTGATATAATTATTTCATCGAAGATGAAATCAACTAAGTTTGCCCTGACGGTCAAGTGAAGTTATCTTTGATAGTGAAGTTTACTTCGTAAGTGAAGTTCTGCTTTGCGGCAGAGTGGCAAACTTAACTTAACTTTTGTGAAAACAAAAACTTCACTTTGAACCTTGGTTCAAAACTTCACAAAATAAATGCATCTAAATCGTTCAATGATTTTATAATCAATGCAAAAGGAGAGGTTGATATGAAAAAAATATTGATTGTAGTAGATATGCAAAGGGATTTTGTTGACGGAGCCTTGGGCTCGGCTGAGGCTAAAGCAATTGTTGGCAATGTGGTTGACAAAATCAATACATTTGATGGGGATATATTTGTTACCTATGACACTCATTTTGAAAACTATATGGAAACAAGCGAAGGAAAAAATCTGCCCGTACCTCACTGTATAAAAGGTATTGACGGATGGCAGCTTGAGCCCCGTATCAAAGAGGCTCTCGACAAAAGGGAGTACACAGCAGTTGAAAAAATAACCTTTGGTTCTGTAGTACTGCCGGAGCTCATTGGCAAAAAATATGATGTAAGCGATATCGAAATCCTGCTTGTGGGTCTCTGTACAGATATTTGTGTTGTTTCAAACGCAATGCTTCTCAAGGCAAATTATCCCGAAGTACCCATCAGTGTTGACTCGTGCTGCTGTGCCGGTGTTACTCCCGAAAGTCATAATGCCGCACTTGCTACAATGAAAATGTGTCAGATTGAAATTATATAGTAAGGGGACTGTTAAGGACGTATTTTGAAAATACGAAAGGGTCTGTAAATCCGCAAATATTCCATTTTGTGGGGACGGCAGACTGTCGAATAATCAGTGATTTTGTCCGCCCGGATGTGGGGACGTACATGCCGTGGCACCTAAAAAGGTTGTGCCACGGGGCTTTCAGCCTGTCACGTACGTCCCCCGACCGGGCTCTTTTGTGCGACAATTGAATTATTCGACAGTCTGACGGAGCTGCTTCGGCACAGAAAACCAAGCTTTTCCATGCCAAAGGGCTTCGCCTGTCGCCTGCCATCCCCCAAAAAGGCACATTTGCTCAATTTTGGGGGATGCATAGAGCGGGTACGTAGTCTGACAAGACAGATAAACTGAATTTTATCTATTTTTAAATTCTTCAATATCAACACCGCATATTTTTCCTTTTACCTGAGGTGTAATTTTTATCCATTCATTATTACCCGGATTTATTGGATAATAGCCTATCATGCTGAGTATGTACCATGCCGCCATGGAGCCGTTGTCCTCGTCTCCGGGATAGCCCTCGCAGCTGCTGTCAAAGGCCTCTTCGCAGATGCGCTTTACCCAATATTCGGTTTTTTCTCTGCATCCAAGGCAGGCATAGAGATAGGGGATAGAGAAGCTGGGCTGATTGTTTATGGAGCACAGACCAAAATCCATTATTGTCATTTCTGTCATCTCGTGGATTTCGCCGAAATATCCGCCGGTACGGTATAAGGACTCTGATGCAAAAAACTCATCAAGACGTGCAATCAAAGCGTCTCTGCCGCCCATGAGCTCTGCAAGCCCCTCAAGGTCATGGGGCACAAACAGGCTTGTCTGCCATGCGCTCGCCTCGGTATAGTCTCCTCCCCAGGAATAGGGGTCGAAGGGCTCTCTCATATTGCCTTCGGCATCCTTTGCACGCATAAAGCCGGTTTTTTTGTCAAATATATTGCGGTAGTACTGAGCCCGCTGTCTGTATTTTTCTTCGTCCTTGGTATCTCCGAGCTTTTTCATAACCTGAGCGATGCAGTAATCACTGTAGGCAAAATCCAGGGTAAGATTTACACTCTCCTTATAATCTGAGGGTACATATCCAAGCCGTATGTATTCTTCAATACCGTTTCTACCGAAGCGAGCTTCGGGAGCGGCATTTTCGGCATGATGGCGCATACCTTCAAGAAGTTCCCGTGCGGTAGTTTCATCTGCCAGGTCACACAGAATACCTTGAGCAATCACCGAATCTGTAAGTGTGCTGGGCATACAGCCGGACTCACCCATGGCTGTCCAGCGGGGAATCCATCCGCCCTCGTGGTAATCATTAAGCAGGCTGATTAAGAACTCTCTGTACAGCTGGGGATATATGAGAGAATACATGGGGATAACCGTTCTGAAGGTATCCCAGAAGCCATTTCCTGTGTAGCGGACACCCTCATGCACCTTTCCGGTGTAGGGGCTGTAGTGCACAGCTTTTCCATCTTCGTCGGTCTCATATGCCAGGTTTGGGAATAAACCTGTACGGTACATACAGGAATAGAAGGTTCTGAGCTTTTCTTCATTGCTGTCCTCAATTTCTATCTTTGACAGATAATCCTCCCAGTCATTTATCGCAGCTTCTCTTGCTTCTTCAAGGGTAAGCTCTTCGCAGTTTCTTAAGGCGAAATTATCGTCTATGTAGGATATACCCAGGTCAAATTCTGCTGTTTTTGCAGAGCTTTTCACTGCAATGTGCAAAACAGCCTTTTCCTCACCCTCGGATACAAGCTCTGTTTTGTCAAAGTCTATCCAGTCATTTTTTGGACGGATGGCAAAATGCATCTTAAAATCCTTTCCCTGTCCTGCCTTGTTGCCGTCGGTGGCACCGTATATAAGACCGTTTTCTCTGTCAAGAGTAAAAAATCCTCTGCCGAAAATATTATAAACCGAAACATATGAATTTTCTTCGTCAAAGCTGATTCTTACCGATGCACCTCTGACGGTGGGTACCAGCTCTGCAGTGGCTCTTGAACGGAGAAATCTTATCTTCATATAATCCGGCGCAAGCTCCGAGTCTTTCAATCGGTAGCCCGACCAACCTGCCGCGGCATTATCATGCTTTGCATCCCATTGGGGAGCTATGAGCAGTGTACCGTAATCGTTTATCCACGGGCTTGGCTGATGGGTCAGCCTTATACCTTCAATGGACGGAACGGTCGGGTCAAACCACCATTGGTTAGCGCCGTTTGTCTGGGGAGCGAATGCCGCCATACCAAAGGGCAGCTGAGTGAGCGGTAATATATTTCCGTTGGAGCAACGGGGATTATTTTTTGTGCCCTGGAGCACATTGACGTATTTTAAGTAGTTCATAAAAACCTCCCGAATGTTGATTTTTGAGATTATTATATCATTGTTTTTTGGATATGACAACAGACAAAATGCAAACTTGCAGTAAAAATCGTCAAAATATAAACTATTGATAAAATATTGAAGATAAATTTAATGGTCAAAACGAAAAATTGTATATATTCATGCTCTTAAAAAATGCAAAATGCAAAACCTTAAAATTTTTTTGTGATAATTAGCATAACGACAAAATCTCAAAATAAATTTTATTTATAGAATATAATATTTGTGTAAATTATGAGAAAAAGCTATACAAACGAAAAACCGTCTGTATAGCTTTTTCTCATACACATTGCTTGTCGGTAAGTGGTGATATTTTCAATGCGTTCTTATCACTACCCCAAGGACAGTTTGATTTTTGCTATTCTTTAACTACAAGGCAATTCTTTGTCCCGTAATATTCAAAGCATTTTATTGTATCTTCGCTGATTTTTTCGCCGCACACTACAATGGGTACTGCCGGAGGGCAGCTCACGCTTGCACTTGCAAGTATTCTGCCGAGGCATTTTTCTGCCGGGAGCTCTTCCTTGGGGGAGAAAACTGCTTCTTTGGGCGACATTACCTTCTCTGCCCGGGGAATTGACGGTGCCATTTTTATTAAAGGAGCTTTTTCAGGAATAGCCTTTATGGCAGCCTCAAGCTTTTGAAGTCCTTCCTCTCCTGTTTCGGGGGTCAGCATAAACACTGTAAAATCCGGGTCGGAAAACTCGCAGACTATATTGTGCTTTAATATCTCCTTTGCAAAATTCTCTCCGGTATATCCGGCAAATTTTGAAGCAATGGTCAGCTTCAGGGGTTCATTGCCCATAAGCGCATATCCTGCAGCTTTGAGCCTTTTTTTAAATTCAGCGGTTTTTACTGCAAAATCCTCAAGCTTTTTTGTATATCCGTCAGATATATACCGATTTGCTTTGTCAAGAGACTGCAGTATCAGATACGACGGACTTGTGGAGCCAAAGAGTGCAAGAGCATTTTTTGCCTGAGCGGAAAACATCTCTGGTGCTCCCGGCGCAATGTGCAGATATGCGCCGCCTGTGAGCACAGGCAGGGTTTTGTGCGCCGAATCACAGCACATATCAGCTCCGAGGTCAATGGGATGTCTTGAATTTTCAAAAAACTTAAGATAAGCACCGTGGGCATTGTCAACAAGCAGCAGTACGCCGTGTCTGTGGCATACGGCAGATATACCGCCGATATCCGCTATATTCCCCAGATAGTCCGGGGAGGTGAGATATACTACAACGGGCTTTTCCTCTGATTTTTCAAGCATAGCATCAAGACTTGCCGCATCTGTATTGCAGGTAAGGTAGGAGCCCTCGGAGTAAATCCACTGAATATCAAAATCCAGCAATGCTGCAGTATTCAAAAAGGTCTTGTGAGCATTGCGCCCTGCCGCTATAACAGGCTTTTTGCCATTCTCTTTGGCATACAGCATGGTAAGGTAGAGCATAGCACGGATGCAAAGGGACGAACCCTCTGCAGAATAATAGGTATCACAGCCGAAGAGAGAGCTTGCATTAAGCTCACTCCGGCGGATGATGCCCTCTGCCTCATACAGGCTGTCTGCTCCGTCTATCTCGGTGATATCGGCAGCCTCAGAGCCTGTAAATGAAATTCCCTTGTGTCCCGGCATATGCAGGCGCAGGGGAGCTGACTCTATATATTTTTTTACGAAATCACAGATTGGTGTATCCATTATCAGTCCTCAAGCTCATTGGCAGCGGCAACCATAATTGCACACTCCATTCTCTTTTTAAACAGCTCACAGCCGTATTTATATATACCCTTGATTGAGCCTGTGGCATGATAGGCATTTGCAGCACAGCCGCCGGAGCAATAGAGCCTTGCCCAGCAGTCGCGGCACTCGGTGCGTTCATATACATTGCACTGCATAAATTCATTTTGTATATTCGTGTTGTCAACGCCGTTCCAGATGTCTCCCAGTCTGAACTTTTCATCGCCCACAAACTGATGGCAGGGGTACAGGTCGCCCCAGGGGGTAACAGCCATATATTCTGTGCCTGAGCCGCAGCCGGAAATTCTTTTGTATATACACGGACCGCCGGACAGGTCTATCATATAGTGATAGAAGGTAAAGGGTCTGCCCTCTGCCTTTCTTTGGAGCATGAGCTCAGCCAGCTTTTCATACTGCTCAAATACTATGGGCATATCCTCCAGTGTAAGCTCCGATGGGTCGCCCTCGGCACATACAACAGGCTCCATGCTCAGCTCGGTAAAGCCCAGGTCAAGCATTGTCTTTATATCCTCAAGGAAATCGGGATTGGCATGAGTAAATGTACCTCTCATGTAGTAATCCTTGCCTCCGCGGGCTTCAACAAATTTCTGAAATTTAGGTACAATCTGCTCCCAGCTGCCCTTGCCGGCATAGTCAACACGGAAACGATCGTGAATTTCTTTTCTTCCGTCAAGACTGAGCACGACATTGCTCATCTCACGGTTGGCAAATTCTATTACCTCATCGTCAACCAGCATACCGTTGGTGGTAAGGGTGAAGCGGAAGTTTTTGTTGTGCTTCTGCTCAACTTCTCTTGCATAGGCAACTAATTGTTTCACCACATCCCAGTTCATAAGGGGCTCGCCGCCGAAGAAATCCACTTCAAGGTTTTTTCTTGTACCGGAGTTTTCTATGAGAAAATCCAGGGCGCGCTTGCCGGTTTCAAAGCTCATTACAGCACGGTCTCCGTTGTATTTGCCCTGGCTGGCAAAGCAGTAGGAGCAATTGAGGTTGCAGGTGTGAGCAACGTGGAGGCACAGAGCCTTTACTACTCCGGCGGTTTTTTCCTTAAGCTGTCCTGCCATGGGTTCGAAGGTATCCGGAGCAAAGAGATTGCCACTTTCCTTTAGCTCACATATCTGGCTGTAGCACTCTGCAATATCCTCTTCGGTTATGCCGTCTTTGCCTATGTATTTTTCATTCATTGCAGCAATAACCTTATCCCGGCTGCTGCCTTCAAACATTTCTATAATATCGTATGCAACATCGTCTACCACATGAACAGCGCCTGAGCACACATCCAGGACAATGTTGTATTCACCAAGCTTATATTGATGTATCATTTGTTATCACCTTTATATATTTTCTTATAGCCTCTAAACTGAAAAAAGACTGACGCACAGCCTGTGCGTCAGCCCATTCGTTTTTTACAAATTACTTGCTTTCAGCTTTGTTTTCGCACTTCTGGTTAGCAATGCCGCAGCTGGTCTTGCAAGCAGACTGACAGGAAGTCTGGCATTCGCCGCAGCCGCCTTTTTTAGCGCTGTCACAAAGGTTACGTGTTTTGATTGTTTTGATATGCTTCATATTAGTTACCTCCATTGATAATTATCTTTATATAATATAACATTTTTTTCTTATAAAGTCAATACCATATAAATGTGAATTTAATTAATATATTGAAATATGATACCGGGATTCTCTTCGTGAACCTCATCAAATATCTGAAATATTTCATTCATGTAATCACTTAATTCTTCAGATATTTCCGAAAGACCTATTACCTCTACCGATATAGGGTCTAAGCTGTAATAACGCAGACAGTCCCACAAAGCAGATAAGTTTTCACCATAATACTCAGGGAAGGAAAAAGCCTCTTTCAAAACTTTATGTACTTCACCTATAAATTTGCAGTTGCTAAAATTCACTATTATTTTTTTCATTTAATCACTTTCCATTCCTCTATAAGCCGTTCAAGAGAAAATGCAGCATTTGCCGGAGATGTTGACGGCAGACATATGGCGTCACGACCGATTGTTTTGCGGATGTATTTGTTATAATGTTTTTCCGAGGTTCTTCCGTTTACAAAAATTTTTCTTATATTGGCATTGTTGAGTATTTAACCAAGGTTATTTGGTACAACATTTTTTATTGAACTGTCTGTAGGTTTACTCATAACAATCACCTCAAAATTCAATCACATAAAGCCTGCCGTCAATGTCGGAATAATAGCAGGTATCGCCTCTGAAATCTATAAATTCGGCTTCTTCGTTAATTCCGAAGTTTCCCAGCATGATACATTTTTCATGCAAGCCGCTATCCGGATTGATAATTCTTATTGCGGGAGGGTTTTCCTCGCTGTCGGTAAAGCCTTCGGTGGAATAAATTTTACCTTGATGACAGCAGGCACCCTGGATAAAGTGATGATATTCGCAGTCAAAATGCTTTCTGATATCAGAAATGCCCAAAGTAACCTTTCTGACATTAAGCTTTTCATCTTTCTCGCCGTCAGACACCTTTGGCAAATCAAAGGCAAAATATCTGGTAGTATTGTAAAAATCGCGCATTACAAAAGCATAGTATATACTCTTATCCGTATCTATGGCAAAGTTACCATATGGGCGGACATCATTAATGGTTTCAAAAGATTTCCAGTATTCTGTATTGTCGGTAAAGCCTATTTCTATAAGCTGTACGAGGGTTGTATGAAAATCCTTTCCCTCTCTTTGCAGTCTGTATACACAGCATACTCCTGTCAGCTTGTCCTCGGCATTTGCGTAATTGTTGTATATATTTGAATACAGGAGGGGAAATTCGTCCTCAGCACTGTAATATTCGTTTCCAAACATAACTGCATTGCTGTGAGGTACTATTTCATCGGCTCTGTCAAGCACAAAGGCAGATACAGGATCAATATCCGTTATTTTGCTGATGTCTTTATCATCCAAATCATTAAAATTATAGACCGTGCATGTTCCGTCTGTATTCATCCTGAAAAGCCAATCTCCGAAAACAGCTCCGTCCTGACCGCCGCGTATATTTGCTATATGTGTTATTTTCATGGTAAATCACCTCAGAGCAATTATAGCATAATCCGTATGTAAAATCAATTGCTACTTGAAGAATATGATTTTTTGTTGTAGAATATAGGAGAGGTGAAAACAATGATTATCAATACCAAGCCCTTTGATTTAACCCAGACTTTTGAATGCGGTCAATGCTTCCGCTGGAACAAAAACAATGACGGTAGCTATATCGGCGTTGCCCACGGCAAGCTTATTCATATAAAGGAAAATAACGGATATATCGAAATGAATGATGACTCTGATATATGGAGAGAGTATTTTGACCTTGATACAGACTACAATTCTATTATAGAAGCTCTGTCCGTCAGCGATATTATGAAAAATGCCATAGCCAAAGGCAGCGGTATAAGAATTCTGAGACAGGATTTTTTTGAAACAGTCATATCCTTTATTATATCTCAGAACAATAATATCCCCAGAATAAAAAGTATAGTTGAAAATCTGTGCAGGCATTTTGGTGAGAGGATAGAGGGAGAGTATTATTCTTTCCCGAAAGCGGAGGCTCTTGCCCCAATAGAGCCTGAGGAGCTGGCTTTTCTCAGAGCGGGATACAGAGATGCATATATAATAGATGCAGCAAGAAAAATCGTAAACAATGAGATAGACATGGATATAATACTCCATGCCCCCATAGATGAAGCCAGAAATGAAATAAGCAGGATAAAGGGCGTAGGTCCCAAGGTTGCAGACTGTATACTGCTGTTCGGCGGGGCAAGGGGAGAGGTGTTTCCCACAGATGTATGGATGAAAAGAGTGCTGACAAATCTTTACGGCTTTGAAAACTTAACTCCCAAGGCTATAAACTCCTTTGCCAAAGAGAGCTTCGGAAGTCTTGCTGGATATGCTCAGCAATATCTGTTTTACAGTGTCAGAGAAGAGACTAAGCTATAAAACATTAAAAAAGGACGTTTTACTGTTGAATAGACAGCAATATGTCCTTTTTGCATAATATTCATATTAATTATTTTCAGCAAGCATTTTTTTCATATCCGATTTAAAGTTTACCGCAAGAACTATCGTGTGCATTATCATAACTATAATCCATGAAATAGGCCAGCACATAAAGAGCATTCCTATGCTACGGTGGTGTGGCAGTACAAACGTAATCCACAGCAGTCTTGTGCCGCAGGCTCCTATAAGGGAGTTTACAGCACCGGCGGTAGAGTGACCGAGACCGCGGAGTGCACCGCCTATTACCTCCATTATACCGCACAGAAAGTAGGGCAGACCCGAGACAATCATTCTGACAACACCATATTCTATTGCCTCTGGGGAGTCTGTGATATATATGCCAAGGAGAGGACGCGCAAATACAACTGAGAGAAGCCCCAATATAAAACCCACCGCTCCTACACTCAGAATTGGTACATATATGGATTTTTTAACACGTTTTTCATTCTTTGCGCCGATATTCTGGCTTACGGATGTTATGGTAGCCTGGTAGAATGCGTTCATGGCAGTGTATACAAAGCCCTCTATATTCGCACCGGCGGCACAACCTGCCATTGCTGCCGTACCAAAGGAGTTTACTGCAGACTGTATAACCGAGTTGGCAAGACTGAACACTGAGCTTTGCAGCCCTGCGGGAAGTCCTACCTTGGCAATATCTTTAAGCTCTCCGGAATATATTTTCAGTTTCTTTATATGTAGCTTATAGGGGCCGTCGCTTTTTATAAGTATAAATATAACTGCCGCAGCCGAAAGATAATTTGCTATGGCTGTGGATATGGCAACACCTGCCACACCTAAATGAAAGACTATAACAAACACCAGATTGAGCACAACATTTACAATGCCTGTACATGCAAGGATATAGAGAGGGCGCTTGGTATCGCCGAAAGCACGCAGGACAGCTGAGCCGAAGTTGTATGCCAGCGATGCCGGAACTCCCAGAAAATACAGCCTCATATACAGCACCGCACCGTCAAAAACCTCACCCTCGGGAGTACCCATGAGTCTGAGCACAGTCCCTGAAAAACACATTCCTATTATCAATGCGGCAATACCAACAAAGAACGACAGAAGCACCGCAGTATGTACAGACCGGTGTATACCCTCATAGTCTTTTGAACCGTAGCTCTTTGATACCACAACGCTTACACCAACCGAAAGACCCACAAATACGCTGATGATAAGATTGTTGACAGAGCCTGTAGCTCCTACTGAAGCCATAGCTGTACTTCCTGCCCAGCGTCCAACTACGATAATATCTGCCGCATTGTACATTAGCTGAAGAAAATTACCCAATATGAGCGGTATTGCAAACAGAAATACGTTTTTCAGAATTGAGCCCTGAGACATATCCAGCTCATATCGTCGCCCTTTCATAAAAGCACCTCCGAGGATTGTTTAGTTTTGTACAACAGTATAGTTTATCTTAATAAATTATAGACCTTTTGGTATATAAAGTCAAGAAAAAACCTTGGATTTTCTTATACTGATACATATATAATCCGAAAAATGAGGCTATCTGATTCCGTATTTCTCTATAATATAATCCATGTCCTTGTCGCCTCTGCCGGAGAGGTTTATGAGTATGGAGCCCTTACCCATTTTCTTGGCAAGCTTCATGCCGTATGCAACAGCGTGGGAGCTTTCTATAGCTGGGATAATACCCTCCATTCTTGAAAGCTCAAAGAATGCGTCGATGGTTTCGTCATCTGTCACAACATCGTATTTTACTCTGCCGATGTCATGCAAAAATGCGTGCTCGGGTCCGCTGGAGGGGTAGTCCAGACCACTTGCAACCGAGTATACCGGAGCGGGCTCGCCGTTTTCGTCCTTGAGCATAATGCTGTTGAAGCCGTGCATAATGCCTTCACTGCCGTAGGTCAGGCTTGCGGCATGGTCGCCGAGAGCTGCTCCTCTGCCCAGGGGCTCTACTCCGTATATGTCAACCGGGTCGTTAAGAAAGCCTGAGAACAGCCCCATCGCATTTGAGCCGCCTCCTACGCAGGCAACCACAGCGTCCGGCAGCTCACCTGTCATATCAATAAACTGCTCTCTTGCCTCAATGCCTACAATACTCTGGAAATCGCGCACCATCATGGGGAAGGGATGCGGTCCCACTACAGAGCCTATGCAGTAGATTGCATCCTTATATTCCCTGCAATATGCTTCAAAAGCCGCGTCAACAGCCTCCTTGAGGGTCTGCAGACCGTCGGTTACCTCTACAACATTTGCACCCAGGATTTTCATTCTTGCAACATTGGGAGCCTGCTTTTTGATATCAACGGCACCCATATATATGTCACATTCCAAACCAAAGTATGCGGCGGCTGTAGCAAGAGCCACACCGTGCTGACCTGCGCCGGTTTCGGCAATAACCTTTTTCTTGCCCATATATTTTGCCAGAAGTGCCTCGCCCATGCAGTGATTGAGCTTGTGTGCTCCCGTGTGGTTAAGATCCTCTCGTTTTACATAGAGCTGTACGTTGCCCAGCTTGCCTGACAGTCTTTCCAGATAGGATACAGGTGTGGGTCTGCCTTGAAATTCCTTGCGTATTCTGCGCAGCTCGTTTACAAATTTGCTTGATTTGCATATGGTGAAGTAGCTTTCTGTGATTTCATCCATTGCCTTTTGAAGCTCGGGCGGGATGTAGGAACCGCCGTATTTTCCGAAAAAGCCTTTCTCATCGGGGTAGTTTTTAAAGTATGTGTTAAATTCAATTTCACTATATTTCATTTTAAATTCCTCCGTAAAAATAGATATTATGTGTTTTGTATGATTAGCCTTAGCAACCAATACTGAAGATGCCTTAAACGGCGAATTTTCGGCAACTTTCGGCTTGTCGTCCTCGAAAGGCGACAGCCTTCCTTCGTCCTTCGCACCAAAATCTGCTCAAAAATTCATCCGTTTTAGGTCATTTTGAGTTTTGGAATTATAAATTTTATTTCAGGCAAGGCAAAAACGCAGGAAATATGGTAATATTTCCGAGTATTTTAACGAAGTATGAGATAAAATTTATATTTCAAAACCATCTTTAGTGTTGGTTGCTAAGGCTATGATATTTTACGCCATCGCTTTGTAAGTATAAACAAAATAAAAAACCTCCTGTGACTTTATATTCTTGCCAAAGGAGTATAAACAAAAAAACGCCCCTGACAGAATATTAACTATCTGTCAAGGACGAATATATACAATATATCCGCGGTGCCACCTTGAATTCATGGTCAGACCAATGCTCTCAGCAGAGTACCAACATACTCCCGACTTCTTACGCGAGTCTTGCGTCGGCGCATTTAACGCCGCCCTCGACAGTCCATATTACTCAGAGAGCCTTTGCGGAACTCACACCGTAATCCGCTCGCTCGGAAAGACCTACTCTGCCTTTTTTCTGTCTCAACGGTTTGTTGATTTATTAAACTGTCTGTATTATAACATCATTCACCTACTTTGTCAATAGGTAATTTTGAAATTTAATCTATGTTATTTTGAAATTTAATCTTTGTTACAGAACATATGAGCAGATATATGCAGAAAGCCTGTGATATCGGGAGGTTTTTGGCGTTTCCAAAAAAGTGTGAGTAAATTAAAAAAGTCACTATGCAATGTTTTGAATTTTTGATATAATGAACAAAATGTGGTATTAAAAAGAATTGATGAAAAATGGAAGAAATAAGGAGGACACAACTATGGAAACAATACGACTGGGACGTACGTGACAGGCTGAAAGCCCCGTGGCACAACGCTTTTGGGTGTCACAGCATGTACGTCCCCACATCCAACCACGTCCCCACATCCAGACGAACAAAATGACTAATTATTCGACAATCTGTAGGGACGGGGCGCTTTTTGCACATAAAATCAGGATTTTCCATGCAAAAAGGATACAAAGCATCTGACTGCCACCATCCCTGAATGGCTCTTTTGTGTGGCAATTGAATTATCCGACAGTCTGCCGTCTCCGAATGGCCTTGTATTGCATATTAATTAATTTTGCTACAGCCTTTTTGTTTATTATTAATCCTTATATTCAAAATTTTTCTTTTCAACAAGCTCTTTCTTATATCTTTTTATATAATACTTTGCCATATTGAGATTTTGCTCCTGCCAGTTTCCGCACTGGTCGGCTTCTGCTCCGGGAATGGCTCCCTCGTAGCTTATGATAAAATCGCACATATTGCATATGAGCTCATATATATCCTCGCTTTTAAGGTCTCCGAACATAAGCAGATAACAGCCTGTTCTGCACCCCATGGGACCGAAATACACTATGCTGTCCTTAGCGGCACTGTTGCGCAGATATGTGGCACCAAGGTGCTCTATTGTGTGCAGTGCGGGCATGTCAACAACTGGCTCGCGGTTGGGTGCTGTAAGGCGAAGGTCAAAGGTTGTTACTACAGTGTCACTCTGTCTGTCCTTGCGGGACACATATATGCCGGGCTCCAGTGTAAAATGATTTATTGTAAAGCTTGCGATTTTGTCCATTTAATTTTCCTCCGGTTTTTTTTCTATACCTTGATTTATAATGCTTATTATTTGGGAATATACCTGAGTTGTATTTTTAGCAAAATGCTCGCTTATAAGCCTTGCTCTTTCCCTGTCGCCCACATACAGCTCTATATTGAGCATAGTCACATCATTTTCTTTTATATTGAGCTTAACCGAATATTCCTTTTCATTTATGGGAAAGTAGTCAGCTACAATTTCGCTGGAAACATTTTCTTTTTCGTTGGTTTCTCGTACATACTCATCCAGCCTGTCACGTATACTCATGGGAATTCTGTCGGAGAAAAATCCTATGGTCTCTTCACCGCTGACGGTAAGGGAATATATCTTCTCTCCGTCAACAGTAAGCTCTGTGAGATTTTCGGATTCTATGAGAGCCTCAAGATAATTTTGCAATGCAAAATAATTTATATCCACAGTACGCGAAACAATATAGTCCAGTATGGTATAGGTAGCTCCGGTTTTTAAGCCGGAAATCACATAGAGGATAATCAGGTTCATTTCGTATTCATTTGGCTTATACATACTTTTCAAAATATATCACCTCCGAAATATCAGTGGTATAATGAATTAAGACCCGTACAGTGAGTGTGCGGGTCTTTTATCCTGTGAAAATCACGAAAATCTATTCGCGCATACAAAGCCACCTAAGCTACGCGAAATTGCCTGCAGGGGATGCCTGCTTACTCAACTGTGTAGGGCGCAATTTCTGCCAGAAAAGCAGCGGAATCATCGGTATGAGCTTCAACCTTAATTGTTTTTGTGAGGTCGAGACTGAAAATACCCATGATGGATTTTGCGTCTACCACGTATCTGTCCGATATAAGGTCGATGTCAAAATCGTATTTGTTTACGATATTAACAAGATTCTTTACATCGTTGATTGAACTGAGCATAATTTTTGCAGTTGTCATTATTCATACCTCCATAGAATTAAAAATTTTCCAACACATAAATCATATACTTTTTTTTGTCAAAAGTCAATCGTTTTTGGTGTTGTAAATGTATTTTTGTAAGTTGTATATAATATTATATGTTGTTTTTTATTATGTTTTTTAAATAAAGACTAAACGTGTGAAATTTTAGTAATTACATGGTTGTAAAAATAGAGAAAAAATACGAAAAAAACGGCGTTGCATAATGAATGTATAAATTGACTTTTATGCAATGTTGATGTATAATGTATAATGTAAAAATATATGTGATACAGAGGAATGATATATGGCTGATTTTAAGGTAGTGTCACCCTTTGAACCAATGGGTGACCAGCAGCAGGCAATAGACGAGCTCAGCGACGGAATACTTAGCGGCATGAGATGTCAGACTCTTCTTGGCGCAACAGGCTCGGGTAAAACCTATACCATTGCAAAAACTATTGAAAAAGTTAATAAACCCACTCTGGTTATCGCCCACAACAAGACCCTTGCGGCTCAGCTGTGTAGCGAATTTAAGGAGTTTTTTCCAAATAATGCGGTGGAGTATTTTGTGTCCTACTACGACTACTATCAGCCGGAGGCATATATCCCCAATACCGATACCTATATAGAAAAGGATGCCTCCATCAACGACGAGATAGACAAGCTCCGTCACAGCGCCACCAGTGCGCTTTTTGAACGCAGGGATGTTATCATAGTTGCCAGCGTGTCCTGTATATACGGTCTCGGTGACCCGGAGGATTACAAGAATCTTATGTTCAGCATACGCACCGGCACCGAGTATGACAGAGACGCACTCCTTATGAAGCTGGTGGAAATCCGCTATGAGCGCAATGATATAAGCCGTGAGCGCGGTACCTTCAGCGTCAGGGGTGATGTGCTGGAAATATATCCTGCCAATACCAACGAAAAAGCCATCCGTGTAGAATTTTTCGGCGATGAGGTAGACAGAATATGTGAGATAGATATTACCACCGGCGAGGTTGTGGGCTTTCGCAGGCATGTGGTTATTTTCCCTGCGTCCCACTACGGCACTACCAAAGAAAAAATGGCAGTGGCTATCAAAAATATAGAAGCAGAGCTTGAGGAGAGGATACAGTATTTTAAGGAAAATGACAAGCTTTTGGAGATGCAGCGCATCACTCAGCGCACAAACTATGACCTTGAGATGATGCAGGAGGTAGGCTTCTGTCAGGGTATTGAGAACTAGTCCCGCCATATCAGCGGGCGTGCTCCCGGCAGTGCGCCGTATACACTTATTGACTATTTCCCCGATGATTTTCTCATGGTTATAGACGAATCACACGTTACGGTGGGTCAGATAAGAGCCATGTATGCCGGTGACCGTTCACGCAAGGATACCTTAGTAAGCTATGGCTTTCGTCTGCCTTCGGCATATGATAACAGACCTCTTAATTTTGAAGAATTTGAAAACAAAATCAATCAGGTTATATTTGTCAGCGCAACTCCGGCTGATTATGAAAAACAGCATTCAAGCCGTATTGCTCAGCAGATTATCCGTCCTACGGGACTTGTTGACCCGGTTATCCATCTGCGCCCGGTAAAGGGTCAGATAGACGACCTGACAGACGAGATACATGAGGTTGTGGCAAAGGGCAGCAGAGTCCTGGTGACAACCCTTACCAAAAAAATGGCAGAGAGCCTTACCAACTACCTGAGAGACAGCGGCATCAAGGTGAGGTATCTCCATTCGGACATAGAGACCATCGAGCGTATGGAAATAATCAGAGACCTGCGCCTTGGAGTCTTTGATGTGCTGGTCGGTATAAACCTGCTCAGAGAGGGTCTCGACATTCCCGAGGTGTCTCTGGTGGCAATCCTTGATGCAGACAAGGAAGGCTTTTTGCGCAGCGAAACCTCCCTTATACAGACCATAGGACGTGCCGCACGAAATGCAGACGGTAAGGTGATTATGTATGCAGACACAGTGACAGGCTCCATGCAGCGCGCCATTGACGAAACCGAAAGAAGAAGAAAGATACAGACCGAATACAACGAAAAGCACGGCATTGTGCCACGTAGCATAACCAAGGATATCCGCGAGGTTATCATGAATGCTGACGAAAAGGCAGTGGAGCAGGAGAGAGCGCAGTCGCCTGAGACAGAGCTTACTCTTGATGAGAGAATTGCACAGTGTCAGCAGCTTATGGAGGAAGCGGCGGCAAACCTTGAATTTGAGCTTGCTGCAAAATACAGAGATGAAATTGTAAAATTGAAGGGTGAACAGAAATAATGATGAAGGATTATATAAGAATAAGAGGTGCCAGAGAGCACAATCTTAAGAATATGAATATAGATATTCCCAGAAACAAATTTGTGGTGGTAACGGGACTCAGCGGCTCGGGAAAATCCTCCCTTGCCTTTGATACAATCTATGCCGAGGGTCAGAGGCGCTATGTGGAGTCACTGTCTGCCTATGCTCGCCAGTTCCTGGGACAGATGGACAAGCCTGACTGTGACAATATTGAGGGGCTTTCTCCGGCAATCAGCATAGATCAAAAGACCACCAGCAAAAACCCCCGTTCAACCGTGGGTACAGTTACCGAGATATATGACTATTTGCGACTGCTCTTTGCCAGGGTAGGCACGCCCCATTGCCCCAAATGCGGTCAGGTTATCAAAAAGCAGACCGTGGACGAAATTGTGGACAGAGTAAAGCTGTTGCCCGAGGGTACAAAGCTGCAGATTCTTGCACCTGTTATCCGTGACAAAAAGGGCGAGCATGCAAAGGTACTTGAGAGCGCCAAGAAAAAAGGCTATGTGAGAGTCCGTGTGGATGGAAAAATTCTCGATTTGTACGAAAATATCAAGCTTGAGAAAAATCACAGACATACCATTGAAATTGTAGTTGACAGAATAAAGGTTAAGCCTGATCTGGGTATGCGCATCACCGACTCGGTGGAAACTGCCCTCAACCTGGGCTCCGGCATCGCCATAGTGACCGTGGAGGGAGGCGAGGAGCTGATTTTCAGTCAGAATTATGCCTGCCGTGACTGCGGTATAGATATGATGGATTTCTCTCCGAGAACCTTTTCATTCAATAGTCCTCTGGGTGCCTGCCCGGAATGTGCAGGTCTTGGCTCTCTTACAGAGATAGATGTTGACCTGGTTATACCCGATGACAGCAAATCCATAAACGAAGGTGCAATCAGCGCACCCGGCTTTAATAATATTATGGAAAAAGGCTCGTATTCCAATCTGTGGCTTCAGTGCCTTATGAAAAATTTTGGTTTTTCTGCAGATGTGCCCTGGAGAGAGCTTTCCGACGAAGCAAAGGAAATTCTTCTATACGGAAGCAAGGTTCCCGTAAAATTCACATACAAAAATGTTACTAAATTAACTCCCTTTGAGGGAATTGTAAATATGCTTACCCGTCGCTATAACGACACCTTTTCGCCTTATTCAAAAACAGAGATTGAGCTGCTTATGACCAACAGCATATGCCGCACCTGCCGGGGAGACAGGCTCAGACCTGAGGTGCTGGCGGTGACCATCGGCGACAAAAACATTGCCGATGTGACAAAGCTTACCGTAAGAGACTGCAGAGAGTTTTTTGCAGGGCTCAGCTTTACTGAACACGAAATGATGATTGCCAAGCAGATTTTAAAGGAAATTGACGCCCGTGTTGGTTTTCTCCAAGAGGTTGGTCTTGACTACCTTACCATGTCCCGAAGTGCAGGCACGCTCTCCGGCGGCGAGGCGCAGCGAATTCGACTTGCTACTCAGATTGGCTCGGGACTCACGGGAGTGCTGTATATTTTAGACGAGCCTAGCATAGGACTTCATCAGAGAGACAATGACAAGCTTCTGGCGGCGCTCAAGCGTCTCCGTGACCTTGGCAATACACTTATTGTAGTTGAGCATGACGAGGACACCATGTTTGCTGCTGACCAGATTGTAGATATAGGTCCCGGTGCCGGAATTCACGGAGGCAATCTTGTGGCTCAGGGTACAGCAGAGGATATTATGGCAGTTGAAGAAAGCATAACAGGTCAGTATCTCAGCCGCAAAAAGTCTATTCCCGTTCCCGAAAAGCACAGGAATGGCACAGGCAAGAGCCTTGTTATAAAAGGTGCGGCAGAGAATAATCTTAAGAATATAAATGTAAAAATACCCCTTGGCAAGTTTGTGTGCGTTACCGGTGTTTCCGGCAGCGGAAAATCTAGCCTGATAAACGAAATTCTCAACAAAAAGCTCTGCCATGACCTTAACGGAGCAAAGACCAAGGCAGGCAAGCACAAGGAAATCCTAGGTATTGAGCATCTTGACAAGGTTATCGACATAGACCAGTCTCCCATAGGCAGAACTCCCCGTTCAAATCCCGCCACATATACAGGACTTTTCGGCGATATCCGAAGTGTCTTTGCCAATACCAATGAAGCTAAAATCCGCGGTTACGGTCCCGGCAGATTCAGCTTTAATGTGTCCGGAGGCCGCTGTGAGGCATGCAGCGGTGACGGTATCCTGCAGATAGAAATGCACTTTCTGCCCGATGTATATGTACCTTGCGAGGTATGCAAGGGCAAGCGCTACAACAGAGAAACTCTTGAGGTTCATTATAAGGGCAAAACCATTGCCGATGTACTGGATATGACTATAGAAGAAGGGCTTGAGTTCTTTGAAAATATCCCCAAGATAAAGCGCAGACTGCAGACTATGAATGATGTGGGTCTCGGTTATGTAAAGATAGGTCAGCCCTCTACCACACTTTCCGGCGGAGAGGCACAGCGCGTCAAGCTTGCCACAGAGCTTGCCCGCAAGAGTACAGGCAAAACCCTTTATATCCTTGACGAGCCCACCACAGGTCTGCATACCGCCGATGTGCACAAACTCACGGATGTACTAAATGCTCTTGCCGACGGCGGCAACAGTGTGGTGGTTATAGAGCACAATCTTGATGTTATCAAGGTTGCCGACCATATAATAGACCTTGGTCCCGAGGGCGGCGACAGAGGCGGCACGGTGGTGTTTGAGGGTACTCCCGAGGATTGTATCAAATGTGAAGAATCATACACGGGTAAATATCTGAAAATGTTTTTGGAAAAATAATACTCTCGTGTGTGATAGGAGATACTTATGAAAAAATATATTTCCGCATTATTAATAATATCTATAATCATATCTGCCGTAAATCCGGCTTTTGCCCATGATTATGAAGCAGTGTCAGAAGATTTTTCGCTTGCTTTTGTACCATGGATTGATGGAAACGAGCTTGACGATGAAATACCGCTTCCGGAATTGATTATCGGAGAATATGAACCGTCAGAAAGCTGTATTACGCACAAAGAGAGTCTGACCAATACAGATTATTTGCAGGGAAGTCCATTGACTGTTAACAGCATGGAAGCGGCACAGAGTGATTATGTGTTTGACGGAAATTTGTTTACCAAGTTTAATACTGTTACAGCGCCGTCTGTAGCAAACGGTGCAAATGAACCTAAGTTCAGCTATAACAGCTTTATCGAAGAAAATGTTTCAGATTATTCCGGCGAGCTGACTCTTAATTTTGAGGATCTTGTCCTGGACGGTGCAAACGGACTTGACCTTCGCATCGGCAGAACCTATCAGAGTGTCGCAACCGGAATAGGAGACCGGACTCTTATGGTTTTGCCAAACAGTGACGGAATTCTTTGTAATGTGGAGGTAAACAAATATTCGTCTTATCTTAACGACAGATATAACCTCGGCTCAGGCTGGGGATTCAGCTTCCCCTCTGTGGAGATTGCGACTGAGTATATACCGGAAGGTATCGGCGATACTTATTACTATCTGGAAAATGTTGAGCTGTATTATCACTCCGGCAACGGTGATGTATATCAGGTTGAATTTACCTCTGATACCACAGACAGCAATCTTAAGGGGTATTATAAAAAAGATATTTGTTTTAATAAAGAAGACGAAGCATGGACAGACGGAGACCTTAAATCCTACTATTCACTGACCTTGGCTGACAAGACCAAACAGTATTTTGCAAAAGACGGCAGACTTATGGCAATTGTTGACCGATTTGGCAACGCAATCAGATTTGAATATGCCATGACAAAGGTATCAAACCGTGTGCCTGAAGGCAGTTTCCGGCATGATGATGGTATGTGGGAGGTTTCCTGCGGGGAGAATGGATTAGTTGATGCAACGCCGGTTGATGATTTTGGCAGAAGCGATACTCGTTCTATGTATTTTGCAAGAGCTGCAGCTGATGAAAACTATATAAAATCCAACTATATACAGGTGGAGCCCAACAGAAGCTATGATTTTGAATTCAGTGTATATACCCCGTCCAAGGGTGACATTGAGATAGAAATACTGCAGTATGATACTGCACATACCTATAAACGCTCTGAATACCGTACTGTATCAGCAGAGTCGTACAATGAAAATGAATGGTTTGATTATAAAACCGACTTTTCAGTATCAACTGCCGTGCGGTATGTAGAAATAAAAATTTCTCCGCAAAATGCCAAAGGCACATATATTGATAATGTATATCTGAATTATTCTCAACCGCTTATTTCAAAAATAACGGACACGATAGGCAGAACAGTGGATTTTGAATATACCGGAGATATATTTGCGGCAGACGGAGCTGCAGGACAGGTAAAGCTGATTGTTACTTCACCCTATGATTCAAGTACACGTGAGCTTGTGTATAACAAGGAATTGATTTCATTTGTGATTAACTGCCTGGGACACGATGAGCAGAGACAAATATGGTATCTGAATTCAAGTAATACCGAAGGTGCGGATGGTTCTCCGGTAAAATATTTTTATGAGGGCAGCATGTATGAGACTGATGACGGCGAATATGATTTCAAGGTTTTGTACAGCTCCTATGATTCAAAAACACATTCATCCGGTGATTTCGGCTTTCAAAAGCCTGTGCTTGATGCTGTGCAGTACAAGGATAGGGTAAAGCGGTATGAATATGAAGCCGTGCGCAAGCATTTGGGTGATGACGGTTACTATGATACGCTGAGAGTATGCAAAAAATATGATATGTGCGGATATGTTCCGGATGATAGTACAGAAATATATTTTGACGGAGAAGTTGCTCCGGTTGTATATACCTATGTCGGTACATATGATTCGGGTACATTCGACAATGAGACCGGATATCCGGATTATTTCTTTGACGATGAGAGCGAAAAGAATGAGCTTTGGACAGTTACAAAAACAGGCAAAAGTACCGGGACGGTTACCTTCAGCAACTGTGCCCTGATTCAGCAAACAAGTGCAGACGACGGTGTTTTGCTCACAAAAGACTATACCAATCATGAAGAATTCAAAAATTCTCCTGTTCAGGTGAAGAACACATATTCACAGGGCGGTAATTCGCGGGAAACCTATTTGTTATACAGCTATAATGACTGGGGCGGAATATCCGGCGAAACCAATGAAATCAGTATTGAAATAAAAAATGACAGTGAATTGCTGCCTAAATATACAACCGAATATGAATATGAGTCCACATATCACCTTGTCACAAACAAAGCTTATTATATAAGTGAGAGCAGTGAGCCTGCAGAGGAGTCATATACATATGACCAAAATGGCTTGATAACGTCATATACTGACCAATTGGGTAATAAAGCATCATATTACTATGAAAATACAAAATTTCCCTGGGCGGTTACGCGCATGGTTCAGGATGACCCTATGGGATTTAACAATGTACTGGGCGATGATAGGATAATAACGTATATATATGATATATACGGCTTGTATGTGACTGCAAAATCCGAGCATTACAATGGCGGTATATCATCAGAAACATATTCTTATGATTATATCACCGGAGATTTGCTGCAAAAACAGTTTTCTGACGGTTCGTATATGGATTATCAGTACAATTCCGACGGAAAGATTAATCGGGTTATATATCCCTATTCGGTTCATGCAAGCGGAAATGTATTTTATACTTATGAACGTCATTTTTATACTGCCAACAGCGGTCTTGTTGGATACGATACTTTGAATCCTATTTATACTACCGAGATAATCGCAAAATATGAGGTTATTCAGGATGATGAAATAACTCCTGAGCTCTATTCCTTAGAATTCAAGTATTATGATGCTGTGGGCAATCTTAAGCTTCATCAAAGAGCCATCAGCCTTGAGCCTGATGAGAACAATGCATATACTGTAGAGGATACTGCATATTATCACGATAATTATGACAGGCTTGTAAAGGCTGTTGACTGTGACGGCAATACCTGTACATATTCCTATGACGGCTTTGACAGAACAGAATGTATAACCGACAGTGAGGGAAACCGGTATCTGTATTCTTATGATACTGTACAAAATATAATCCGGCTTGAGTTTGACGGATATACAGAAGCAGATAACCGTCGGATTATTACTCAAAAATACGATGACCGGGGAAATATGACATACAGAATGGTATATCCGGAAAATACGTCTTCTGATACTTTGTCCGAAAGCTATGAGTATGATATAGCCGGCAATCCTGTGTCCTATACCGACCCCAACGGCAATGTGACAGGGTATGAATATGATGCAAAAAGCAGACTAAGGCAGACTATACTTCCCAATGGTCAGAGGGTGACCTCAAATTATTCTGACTTTGACAAGCCAAGCTTTGAGAAAATATATAATGCCGATGGTACAGAGGTATTTTCTCGGGTCTCCTACAGAAATGAAAAAGGCGACCTTAACATGAAGTTTTATCATTATGATAAGGAGCTCGGTCAGTCAGATTCATATGTAACTGACGAAAAAGGCAGAATAACAGAGCTTAATGAGGGCGAAAATACCCAGACCTTCCGCTATGACGAAATAGACAGAGTATATGCACAGATGAGCGGTGACCGCCGTATCGGAAGGCAGTATGATGCTTATGGTGAAGTGTTTAATTATATGGCATCCGGCTCAGCTGTAGAGAGATTTGACTTATATTATTACAATGTTCTTGGTGCGCCGGCAATAAAGAATCATAATAATCAATTTTATACTCAGTATGATTTTTCTGCCAACAACAGGCTTTTAGCGACATATATGCCGTCGGGAAGAGAAGAGTCATATACATACACCCCCAACGGCAATCTGAGTACGTTGTCTACCGATGGAAAGAATTTTTCGTATGAATACTATGACACAGGCTTTATTAAAAGTATAACTTATCCAAATGGCTTGAAAACTTCCTATGAATATGATAATATTAACCGTGTAAGGAGTATTGTGACAGCTCTCGGCGATACTGTCATCAACACCTTTGCCTATACCTACGACGGCAACGGAAATACTCTTGCCGAGACAAGAAACGGAGAGACAACTGCCTATACTTACGACAGCCTTGATCGACTGACATCTGTTACATACAGCGACGGCAGCAAAGTAAGCTATGAGTATGACGGCTTTAACAACAGGACGAGAGAAATATATTCAAACGGTGATGTTAAAGAATATGTCTACAACGGTCAGTATCAGCTTACAGAGGTTAAGCTCAACGGTACAACTACCGATACTTATGCATACAACAAGTCGGGAGCTATTGTGTCGCACAATGACAAATCATACACATATGATTCCTTTGACAGATTGACAGGATATACCGATGGAACAAATACCCATACTTACACCTACGAT
>JAFUPN010000023.1 GCA_017481205.1 Clostridia bacterium
CCGACTACAAGAGATGTAAGCACAACACCGACAACGAAACCTTTTAATTTTTCTTTAAGCATAATTTATGACCTCATTTCATAATTTTTTCTTTTATTATATCACACAACTGCATTTTAGTCAATACAAAATGAATATATTTATAATATGTTTATAATATATCTTTTCAAATATAAAGATAATATAATTATATTAAGGAGTGAATATAATGGCTAAGACAGTTATAAAGATAAATAAAAAGGGCGATGACGGATACAAAGTGATTTCTGTCCGTATCAAAGAAGGCACTTTGCAAAAAATAGACGATTTATCACAGAAAAGCAACCGTTCAAGAAATGAACTGATAAATATAATACTTGAAAACTCTGTTGATGATGTAGAAATAAACTAAATAATTATTATTTTAATAATTTCAAATGAAAAAATTATATATTTAATTATTTGACTGCACAAAATGGCTTGTGCGGTCTTTTTTTGTCCTCCGACACTTTCAAATTATAAAGTAATACAAAAAAAGCATACCTTAAAAAAGGTTGATGTATTAACCTCAACAGGTCAAGCCTGTTGGCGTTCATTACATTCACTAATCAGACCAATAAAAAATAAAACACAGGAGGACTACACAAATGATAGACCAAAAATTATTAAAAAGAACACTTGAAAACAGATTTACTCTTAAATACACAACCAAAGCAGAAATTGAAAAAATCTCCAAGGCAAACTTTATACTGTTTCTTTTTTGGTTAGATAAAGATAATTTAACCTTTGAACACGGTCATTATCGTTTTTCTAAAAATAAAAAAATAACCATATATGAAGAAATGGGATATGACCACTACACAGGGGATAACTACCCACCAATTTACTTTTTAGAGTGCTTTATGGAGTTTTCGTTTAAACAAGCACTATATCTATTAAAGCACTTTTATTACAAGGTATCAAGGCAAATGGTTGAAAGAGAGTTATATGCTACCTTTGGAACAACTAAAACAAGTGAAGATAACCAACCAAAAGCAGACCTACAATATATAATAAAAGAAAACCTATTAACCCACACAGACCAAAGCAAACGAAACACCGCTTTCAAGGGATTATATGGATATTTAACCCAAAGGGGTTTAGAAAGGTTTGTAATTCAAAATATGGTTAATCAAAACTGGCTTATGATGAATGAAAGTTATAATATGTGTTTCATCACTTATGAAAATATAGAAACCAAGGATAAAGTAATAGGAATTACTCAAAAAGGAACACTAACAGGAAATGATTTTAAACAAAATAATACAAGGGACAGACACGCAGGCTTTTTATATGCTCCAAAGAACATAACTGCACCTGACACACTCTTTATTTTTGAAAGTTGTCTTGATTTGATTTCGTTTCAGCAGTTAATTTGGCTAAACAAAATTAAAGCACCCGAAAATCATATAAGCATTTCATTAAATGGGTGTAGCAACAGAAAATACATATATAAGACATTGGAACAATATCCAAGCATAAAAAATGTTTTTGTTTGTCTTGATAATGATGTAGCAGGTATTAAATCTACTAAAATCATACAAAGACAGTTATTATTTGAAATCTATGACCTACGCCCTGTTTTAAGAGATTTAACTGCATTAAATGGTTATATACTCATTAAAGATTGGAATGAAGCCTTAAAATTAACCGATAAAATAAACATTGACCTAAACACTTATTTAGAATAAGACCACAAGCAGAATTATATATTATAATGTAGTCATAAAGACTACACCCCGTATATTTTCTAATTTGGTTAATCAAATAACAGGGAAAGAATAAGAAAGGGCAGAAACGAAAAAGGTTAAAGGCTATCTGCGAAAATGCAGATAGCCTTTTTGACAGTTAATTTGACAGTAAATATAAGAAAAAACAAGCAAAAATAAGGGGAAATAAGAAGAAACGCATAAAATAAGAAAACTGCTTAAATCCCTTGAAATAGGCAGTTTTCAAGTAGTTTTAATAAGAACACTTAAAACTTAACAAATGGTTTAGATGCCACAAATTCTTGTGAAGTTTTGAACATTCGTTCAAAGTGAAGTTGCATACGCAGTGAAGTTTTTGTTTTCACAAAAGTGAAGTTAAGTTTGCCACTTCGCCATCAAGCGAAACTTCACTTACGTAGTAAACTTCACTATCGCAAGATAACTTCACTTGCCGTAAGGCAAACTTAGTTGATTTCATCTTCGATGAAATCATTATATCATAAATTATTTCAATTTACAATACAAAAAGCGGGACAGCAAAGCGCCATCCCGCAGCATATAATTGAGAAAATACGAAAGCATTTTTACTTTAACTTTTGCCATAGGCAAAAATTTCACAATTTGCCAATTAAATTATTTCACATCGGCTAAGCCGATATTGCACCGACCGAAGGTCGATTTCACTGACAATATTGCCAAGAGGCAATATTGTCTCACACTCCGCTATACGCAGAAAATCCACCGTCAACAGGCACAACAACACCGTTAACAAAGCCGGAAGCCTTGGGCTCAAGAAGCCATAGAAGTGTGCCTAAGAGCTCCTCGGGTGTACCGAAGCGATCCATGGGAGTCTGAGAAAGAATCTTCTGTGAACGTGCAGTATAATTGCCGTTTTCATCAAAGAGCAAAGCATGGTTCTGCTGGGTGTGGAAAAATCCGGGAGCAATGGCATTTACTCTGATACCAACCTTTGAGAAATGCACTGCAAGCCACTGGGTGAAGTTTGATATAGCAGCCTTTGCACCGCTGTATGCCGGAATTCTGGTAAGAGGAGTAAAAGCATTCATGGATGAAATATTGATGATAACAGCATCCTCTCTGTCCTTAAGATCCATTGCAAAAACCTGTGTGGGCAGGAGTGTGCCAAGGAAATTGAGGTTAAACACAAAACCTACACCGGCAGGGTCAAGGTCAAAAAAGGTCTTTACATCTTCATCCTCAAGGTCTGCAGGGTCAAAATAATCCTTAGTTGTGGTGCCCTTGGTGTTGTTGCCGCCGGCACCGTTTATAAGAATATCAACGGGGCCGAAGGCGTCGTTGATAACTTTTTTTGCGCTTTCAAGACTTTCTTTTTCAAGAACATTGGCAGAAATGCCGATAGCCTTGCCGCCATCTGTTTTAATAGCGTCTGCAACACGTTCTGCAGCCTCGCCGTTAAGGTCGAGGATTGCTACAGAAGCGCCTGATGCTGCAATAGCCTTGGCAAATTCGGAGCACAGAACTCCGCCGCCGCCTGTAACAACAGCAGTTTTGCCTGATAAATCTATGTTCAATGGTAAATTCATTTGTTTAACCCTCCATTTTGTCTAATGTTTCCCAGATACCTGCCATATACATAGCACCCAATGCTCTGTCGTACAAGCCGTAACCGGGTTTTCCTGTCTCACCCCATATCATTCTGCCATGATCGGGACGGAGATATCCCTTAAAGCCTGTGTCATGATATGCCTTGAGGATCTCCACCACATCCAGAGAACCGCAGGAGGACAGGTGACCACTCTCTTCAAAAGAGCCGTCCTCAAGTATTTTTATATTGCGCACATGAGCAAAGTGTATACGTCCCATAGCGCCGTATTTTCTTACCATTGCAGTATAGTCGTTGAAAGTTGCACAACCAAGACTTCCGCTGCAAAGGGTAAGTCCATGGTGTGCATCATCATAAAGTGCAAGGAATCTGTCTATATTTGCCTCGTTTGTAATAATACGCGGAATACCGAATATTGACCATGGCGGATCATCCGGATGTATCGCCATATTTACATCACATTCTGCAGCTACGGGTATAATCTCCTTGATAAAGTGAGCAAGATTCTTCCAAAGACCTTCTTCTCCGATTTCCTTATATGCATTTACAAGACCGCTTATTTCATCCGGTGAGTATGATGCATCCCATCCGGGAAGAGTCATCTTGGTAGGGTCCATCTTATCCACGTCTTCCTTGTAATAAACCAGTGCATTTGAGCCATCGGGCAATGGCTGATCAAGACGTGAACGTGTCCAGTCAAACACCGGCATAAAGTTGTAGCAGATACATTTCACACCTGCTTTTGCAAGACGACGGATGTTTTCCTTATAGTTTTCAATATACAGGTCGCAGTTTCCTCTGCCAAGCTTTATGTCCTCATGAACAGGCACGCTTTCGATAACTTCCATTTCAAGCCCCTTGGCATTGATTTCTGCTTTCATTTTGTCTATTTCCTCCTGAGGCCATACTTCACCTGCAGGCACCGAATATACAGCAGTTACAACACCGGTCATACATGGAATTTGTCTGATATTATCCAGCGTAACCGGATCGTCATTGCCGTACCAGCGAAATGTCATTTTCATAGGAAATTCCTCCTTAATTAATCAGTTAATCCTTTTTCATACATAGAGAACACGAGATTCATAGCCTCTTCGGCATCGTGAATATCCGTGTAGGGCTGTCTGTTGCCCTCAAGGCTTGCATAAAAAGCATCTATAACACCTTCATGACCTCTGCCCCAGTATGCCTTGCCCACAACTGCCTTGTTGTCACGCTCAATTATGTCGATATCATCGCCGCATATGCGGTAGAGCGCACCGTCAGCATACCTGAGAAGCATTTTTTCAAACTGCAGTTCAAGGTAGAAGGGAGAGTCACAGGAATGGCAGTTGGTGGCATTGAACACACCGTAAATACCGCTTTTGTATCTGATGAGTGCATTCGCTGTATCCTCAACCTCAATATTAGTAACCTTCCAGTGAGATATATTTGACTTTATGCTTTCAACCTCTCCGCCAAAATACACCATAAGATCAAGAAGATGCACTGCTTGATTTATAAGCAAGCCGCCGCCCTCTGTCGCCCATTTACCGCGCCATTCGTCCTGGTCGTAATAGGCTTCGTCTCTGTGCCAGGACAGTGTTGCAATAATGCCCCTGAGACTGCCGGCAGACTCGTCATTAAGCAGAATATCACGCATTTTGCACACGCAGGCATTGGTGCGGTTCTGAAGCATGATGCACATTTCTCCCCTGCAATCCGGGCTGTCGGCATATTTCATAAGCTCCTGCATTTCTTCCCTGTTCATGGCAACGGGCTTTTCCAGGACAACATGCTTGCCCGACTTAAGAGCCTTCAGCGCCATGTCCTTGTGAAGATAGTGAGGAGTGCATATATGAATAACGTCTATTGCATCATCCTTCAGCATCCCGTCAAAATCATTATACAGCCTGCAGCCGTATTTATCGGTACATTTTTTGGCTCTGGCAGAATCAATTTCGCACAGGGCATAGAGATTTGCATTTTCTGTATTTGAAATAGCGTTGGCATGAACGGGACCTATGGCACCATAGCCAACTATACATGCATTTTTCATAGTATTGTCACCTTTATATAATGTGTTAACTTTCAAATTTTCAAATGATCATTTAAGCGAAGGCTGAGTGTATGTTGTCAAAAAACCTTAGCAGAAGTTTAATGCGTGTTTTTTGATAACATATACTCTGCCGGAGCGGCTTTACCGCCCATGCCCCGGCGAAGGCTGAGTGTGTGTTGCAAAAAAAACCTTAGCAGCAGTTTAATGCGTGTTTTTTGATAACATATACTCTGCCGGAGCAGGTCAACACAAATTAATATGTGCCTGATGTATCTGTAGTTCTCTGTACAACATTCTTAACAACCTTTGAATTTTTAATCTTATCCTGAAGGATGTTATAGAACTCCTCATGGGGGAAGTTGTTGCAGTCTGCCCAGCCGCCTGTCCATGCACTGTAGTGGATGGCATTGGAGATAGTAAGACCATTTACACCTTCATATCCCGGAGCAATGAGCTCGCCACCCTGGATAAGCACCTTAGCAACATTGCGGAAAATATCAACATGCTGAACATTCTCCTGCTCCTTAACGGGAATTTCACAGTTCCAATATTCGGGACTTCCGAAAATGCCGTCAAAGGTCTTGTTGAATTCACGCTCGGAAACAGTATTTCTCTTGAAATAAATTTTTTCGTTTTCAACCACAACACGACCCATATCGCAGGCAATTTCCAGTCTGTTTGTTCCGGGAGCCTCACCTGTTGAGGTAATATACACACCTGTCATACCATTGTCGTACTGCATAAATGCCGTAACATCATCCTCAACCTCGATATCATAATACTTACCGAAGGATACATGAGACATGATTTTGTCAGGCATACCAAAGAGCCACTGCCACAGGTCAAGCTGATGGGGATTCTGATTGATAAGAGCTCCGCCGCCCTCGTCCTTCCAGGTTGAACGCCAGCTGCAGCTGTCATGATATGCCTGGGGACGGTACCAGTCGGTGATTGTCCACTGTACTCTCTTGATAGTGCCCAGTTCGCCGGAGTCGATAAGCTCCTTAACCTTCTGATAAATAGGACGAGTACGCTGATTGTACATGATTCCGAAGAGCTTGCCTGATTTTGCAGCTGCCTCATTCATTTCAAGAACCTGCTTTGTATACACGCCTGCAGGCTTTTCGGTAATCACATTAAGACCGTTTTCAAAAGCGTCAATGGCAATGGTAGGGTGATCATAGTGAGGCACTGCAACAACAACCAGGTCAACCAGGCCGCTTCTGATAAGCTCAGCAGATGTATCAAAGAAAGCCACATCAGGATATTTCTTAGTCATAACCTCTTTTCTCATTTCTGCAATATCGCAGAGAGCTGTGAGCTTCATACCGGGAACCTTGCCGGCATAAATATTTCCCGCATGGGATGAACCCATATTACCGCAGCCGACAATGCCGACTCTTACTTCTTTTAATTTTTCCATTTTATTAAATCCTTTCTAATTTTATTTTACAGAGTTAATGATTTTCATAAGTTCATTGTATGCCAGTGTAAACTTGCTTGAATCGGATTTATCAAGACTGAGCATTTCGTCGCCCACCTCAAGCTCTGCCAGACCTTCAAAGGCACCAAGATGAGGCTCTAAGCTGAAAAATCCGCTGTAGTTCATATCGAACAGTGCCTGTACAAGCTCCGGCACATGACCTGCTCCGTGACCTGCGGGAACAACTGAGCAGTCCTCAAGAGCATCCTTGATATGCATATATTCAATATAGGACCTGAGCATATCAAATGCCTCGGGGTATGTAACCTGACCGCACTGAACAAAGTTTGCAGGGTCAAACACACATCTGAGCGCAGGAGAATTAACTGTTGTAACCACATCAAGACAACGGCTTGCTATGTCGCCGTAAATGTCCTTTTCGTTTTCATGAAGCAGCATGACTCCTTCCTTTTCTGCCAAGTCAGCCATAGCCTTCATGCGGCGCATAACATCCTCGCGATAGTCGGAGGGATGCTCTCCCTTGGGGATAAAGAAAGAGAAAATCCTGATATATTTTGTACCGAGAATTTTTGCAATCTCAATTGTATGAGCCAGTTTTTCAAGATGAGGCTCAAAGGGGTCGTTAATGCCGATTTTGCCGATAGGAGAACCGATGGATGAAGCCTTGATTCCGTATTTATCCATGGTAGCTTTAAGCTCGTGAGCTTCAGCAACGGTAAGATCAGAAATATTGGTGCCGCTGATACCTCTGGGCTCGAAGTATTCAATACCCAGCTTGTTGAGATGCTCAAACTGCTTTATAATGTCCGGATCAATCTCGTCGGAAAAACCGGTAATATTGTATTTAAGCATGATTATACCTCCAGTATATATATTTGCTTACATTATACATCAAATTTTAAAAGGTTTCTACTTATTTTTTGATAAAAACATTGCAAATATTGCTATTTTATGATAAAATATCTCTATCAGAATTAAAAGGTAGTGAAAAGATGAAAAAATCTTCCAAATCTTATACATTCCGCAATGAGGGCATTTATGTTTCACGGGGAGAAAACACAGCACAAAATTATATGTTCCGTCTGCACAATCATGAGGACTATGAGATATACCTCTTTATATCAGGCGATGCTGTGTACAATATTGAGGGCAGAGTATATCAGCTTCGCCCATACGATATGCTGTTTGTTCGCCCGGACGAAATGCACAGAGTGTATCATAACTCGGAAAACTGCTTATACAACAGAATGATTATTAATATAACTGACGGTTTTTTTGAAAAATATGATATCAGAAAATACAAAAATACACTAATAGAACGAAGCATGAGCGAGGACAGAAAGATTCAGGGAAGCACTGTCATAGAAAGCGGCATAAGGGATATCTGCGACAAGATATACAAGCTGATAAGTACAGGAAAAGACAGACCTGATGATGCGGTCATAAACGCATTGGTGGTGCAACTGCTGTATACCATGTGCAATGTGGATTTTTTTGACAGGGCGATCACTGCGGACTCAAAGATACAGAGCGCCATTGACTATATCAACGATAATTTTACCGAAGAGCTGAGCCTTGAGGAAATCAGCAAAAACACCTTTATATCAAAGCATCATCTGTGCAGAATTTTCAAGCAGACAACCGGCTACACCGTGGGCGAATATATAAATCACAAGCGACTCATGCAGGTATCATTCCTCTGCAAAAACAAGGGTATGAGCCTTAAGGAGGCATGTATGGAGTCGGGCTTTACCAATTATTCAAGCTTTTACAGAGCATACAGAAAAGAAAACACTACCTCTCCCCGGGAGGGGATGAAATAAATACTTTACAACAAAATCACTGTATATATTTCTACTGCTTTTTCGGCATCATCATAAATCCGGAAGAATTTTCAAAAAAGGCTTGCTCACAGTCACGAATAAAACAGCAAATATCAATAAAATTATTTATAACCGAACCAACTGTTCCAACAGAAACTCCAAATTCTTTTGACAAACCGGTGCGCGAAGTTTTATTATACAGATAAATATCAGCAAGCCATTTTATAATAATCCTTCGGTCGAGCTCACTTGTAATTCCGGCAAATGAAGACTTTATAATATACGCTATATACTGCTTATCAATAAATTCTTTTGTCGCTGTATCGTATACAGGTATAAAAGAGTAACCATCAAAATCAGCATTATCAGTCAATATTGCATCCAATGATGATACATTTATTAAATCATCAGTGTTTTTATAATTTGATATATTAATATTTTCTTCGGATGAAATTGATTCAAGTTCTTCATCAGTAATATCATAATTCTTCTCCAAAATTCTTTTGATGACGGAGTAATCCTTCCAATGATTTGCCGGTATTCTTATCAGTGTGTTATTTCTTAGGAAATCGCTCATTTCATATCTTATATATGAATATATTATCGCCGAATTTTCTATTCCGTCACAATGTTTTTTCCTGAGAGCCTTCCATATACCTATAAGACCTGCCTGGTATAAATCCTTCTTTGTCTCGCTGTCCAGATAAAAATATGTATGATTTATTACACACTCAATATACTTGCTGTATTTTTCTATTACCCTTTCTATTTCCAGAGCTTTCACCGCTATTTCTCCTTCCCGTAGTACATAATACATATTGCATGGCAACATATTCACCAAAAGATATTCCCTCTCTTTGCGCAGTGTCACATACCTCTTGTATACTGACTTGAACCATGTTAATTTTTTTGTTTTCCTTACGTCTGCAGCTTCCGCAGCTCCGGGTTCTGCCGGATTTAAGATCATCTCCGCGTACACATTTTTCATTTCCGCAGTCACAAATGCAGTTCCAGAACACTCTGCCTTTCTTTTTTGTTATAACCCTTGATATCACCTTAAGCTTTCCAAAACGCTGTCCGGTAAGATTATATCTGCTATCCCTTGCCAATGCTATCACTCCTGTTTTCAAAATATGTGCTGCCCGAGACAGCTCCGGCAGCACACTGTAATCATCAGTTATACATCTTCCAATATAGGTTCTTCTCCGATATTTTCTCTCTCATACCAGATGTTAACTCCGCAAATACGTTTTCTGCTTCTTTTTTTTATCTGCCCGATCTGCCATTCTACACTTACAACATCTCCAAGCATATAATCCTCGCCAAAATATATGCCCGAGGTTTTTGCCTGAATAGCATTACTTGCTTTGCTTTTTGACAGTTCGATATTTGCTTCTGTCTCGGTACCGGCTGTGAGGATATTCTCCCATCGAAGCAAGCCTTCCCCTACAGAAGCTTTTGTTACAGTAGTCCAGAAAGCGTCATAATTATCGGATTTTTCAAGCTTACCGGTAGGATCGCGGCAAATCAGATAATCTCCCTCTTCAAACTGGATATCAAAGCGTTCTCCTGCTTCAATAACAGACCAGTACTTTCCGAAATTGTCCGGAGTATTATCATATATTCTTTCGGTTTCCTCGCCGTTTTCCACTATACGATTGCTATTCGCGTTCCATTCCCCACCATTTTCCATAGTTCTATGATACCAACCCGTGCAGCACTCATCCAGCAAATCAGATTCCTGAGTCACCTCATAAGCATTGCGGTTTTTCAGCGATATAACAAGCGAATTGCTGTTACCGGAATATGCACTGAACAACCATTTTTTATTTGCAAAATCCGGCACAAACTTATGTCCCCGATTTTTTACTGACAGGCTTTCCTTTATTAATTCAAAAAGTGTGCATCTGTCAGTTCTTTCTATATCAATAGCACTACCGCCGCTCAATGTACAGTTAACAGGATACTTGGAATCAGAATATGCCTGAGTTACCATGTTGTCCACAAAAGTATAGTCATGTACCGTCTGCAAAGCAAAAGGAGCAACTGTACGTTTGGTAAACAACCAATTACAGCTTCTGCCGTATATTGTAAGATCATCCCCAATCTTTTTGCCGGTTATGACAGCATAAAACTTTCCTTGAACAGCTATAAGATAGTTATTATCCATAACCACGGGCAGAGTATCGCTGTTAACATCAAAATGAGCTTCAAGATTGCCTATATCATTGTAATATAACGTCCAGCTTGAGCTTATAAATTTATTTTCCACATGAAGCAGTTCAAAATCAAAATTATAAAATCGGATATCGGGTATCGCCCTTCTCATTCTATCACCGCCTCAATATATTTGTTGGAAAATTCGCATATTACAAGGCAAAAATCGGTTATCTCATTTTTCACCGTGATAATATTATCATTCTTTTGAAGCCAAAAATCACTTAGAAAGCTGCTTGAATCGAGATATGAGATAAGGTTTGTGCCCTTCTGGTCAAATATCTTTCGGTTTGGTATATCAATGGTAATCTCATCACCTTCCTGAGCTGCATAATTCAATATCAACTGCTGATTGGTGGATGTATTGGTAATTATAAGCCTTTTGGCAGCAACATCAGTGCGCTGACTACCCTGCACGGTAATCCGTATAACCGGCTCGCACTCAACATCTCCGAAATTAAAAACATCTGAGCTTGAAATTCGCCTTGTAAAAATGCACGGAAGTTTAAAAGCCCCCTCAGTAATGCCGGATTCACTGGCAAGCTTGCCATCGCCGTCAAGATACCATCTGATGCCGTTTCCAATGAGATTCTCCGGTTTAAATACAGGTACACTTGTAATATGGCAGTCCTCGAAATACGGGTAATCACACACAAACTGAAATGCAAAAACCTTGTAGCCGCCGTTGCGTTCCCCCTCGGCAGAATTTGTGCAGCGTGCATTGATTTTTCTTGCACGGATTCCGTCGCGAATTGTAAGAGTCCCGGGATGATTAAGTATTCGCAATGCTTTTGTCACCTCATTTCTGCTGCCTCCAAGCATATGTACATCACATTGAATTATAATAGTTCTCGGCTCGACATTCTCTGACAAAGTCTGCTGACCAACCGTACCCGGGAAGGTAGCTGTATCATAGCTTTTTCCTGTAAGACCCAACCCCTCTGCCTCAATAATATGCCACGGACTGCGGCCGCTACCCCCTGTCAGATTGAGTTTTCCTATTTCATTTTCGTACGTAATATATAACATTTTTGTCCTCCTTTTCTACGCAAAAAGCATCCTTGTAAGAGTCTGTTGATTTTTGATTGCATCAGCGGTTGCTTTGGGTGAATTTCCGTTTGAAGTAACAGTGTAGGTCTGATTATATGTGGTATTATTGTTGATAATATTATTTGCCCTTGAAGCGGCAAGCTCTGCTCCGGCTGTGATTTCAGCAATCATTTTGCTGTTAAAGGATGATACCATAGTCTGTGCCCGGGCAAATATATTCCTGAGCTTTTCTTCAAATCCGTTTCCAAACTGCTCTGCAGACATACCTCCAATATAGAAAAAGCCCTCGGGAATAGTCTTACCTGCAGCCTCAAGCAAAACTCTTATTCGGTCGGCTGCCGACAATTCCTCTCCGGGCTCGTTGTCATAACTTTGCTCATCCATATTATGACCGACAGCCATATCAATATTGCTTATTGCTATACCAAGAGCTTCACCTGTGCCGTTGGCTTCTGATTCAAGCTGACTCAGTGTATCCGAAAAAGCACCTGTTATCTCACTGCTTCCCTCAGTTATACCCTCGGCTACGCCCTTTGCAAGATTAACTCCGACCACATCCTTCATAACCGTGGATGGCGAGTGAATTCCAAAAAACGACTTGACATTATCTATTATGCCGCCGCACCAGCTTTGGATTTTATCATAAAGCCAGCTTGCCGAGCCTGTTATACCATTCCACAATCCGCTGACTATATTTTTGCCTATATTTGTCAGTTTTTCTGGCAGGGATGCAAAAAAACCTGTGATATTTGAAACAACTCCCGGCATTACTTCCGCCGCCTTGCTTATAAGTCCGCTTGCCCATTCTCCTACTTTTGTTATCACATTACTCAGCCAAGTCCATATCTTTTCCGGCAGTTCAGATATAAAGCTAACCACCGTATCAATAAACTGTGGTATATTTTCTTTAGCAAAGCTTAAAATGCCATTCCAGCAGTTTGCAAAAAACTCACCTATCTGCTGCCATATTTCAAGCCAGAATTCCACATATGCAGTAAAGCAGTCTCTGAGCCGCTGTACCGCCGTCGGTATGATTTCAGTAAAGAAAACTACTATTGCACCCCATACTGTGCTGCAAGCTTCTTTTATAGCTTCCCATGCAGTTATAAGTGCCTCTCGAAAGCCCTCATTTGTGTTCCAGAGATATATCAGACCTGCAGCCAATGCCGCAGCAGCTATACCAACCAGTACAAAGGGATTCAGCGCCATTACTGCGTTAAGTGCCGTCTGTGACATTGTCAGCAACTCTGCCACCATCTGAAATGCTGTCAGCCCCTGTACAAGACCGTCAGTGGATATACCCATTTCATCAATCAGATAAAGAGCATCTGTCAGCAGTCCGATATTACCGCTTATACTATTTAAAGTGTCTGCAACTTCCATGCCTTTTGTATTTCCTCCTTTTTTGGACGTAAAAAAAACACCCTCGTCAGGTGCGGTCTCGTCTGTATTTATATTCATGCTTGTTTTTCTTTTTACTTCAAATTTTTCTATTGTAGGCTTTTCTTCATCCTCAAATTCAATAGTTTCTCCGGTATTTAAATCAAAAAACCCATGTGTGGGATTTTTGAAATTCCCACCATGGGCTTGTAAATGAAGTGTTTTGTCTTTTTTTCCGTTTTCTCTGCGTGGCGTTGGAATCCATTGTATAATATCAGGATCCCCGGCATACTCCGGATATTCGTTCACAGACAGCATATGATGTCCTTCGTAACCTTTTGGCCATCTACCATTGATTATTAACTGTGCCTCTTCCTCTGTCCAATTATATGTCTGATATCCACGTTTTAGCCGTTCGCGTTCTTTTTCTTTGGCTAATTTAACAGCCTTCCTCCTTAGTGATTCTATTTTACTATCGTTCTTCACTCATCCAACCCCTCCTCTTCAAGAAAGCTAATAACATCATCCTCCAAATAATCAAAAAAATCATTTCCAAGATGAATACATTTACACAAATCATAGTCCCATTTAACTATCTCTCCGGTATCCAAATCCGCACAAATCACACCGCCTCCGCAGTCTGTAGCAATAATTAAATGATTGTCGGGTATGGGAATACCGCCTCCTATAAGCTCGGCTCTCGTTTCGGGGTGATTTTCAGCATGCAATGAATAATAGTCATATTCATTTATTCCACAAATATCCAAAACCGCTTCATGCAAACGGGCACCGTTAGAAAATTTCAAAAATTCTCTGAATTCCTCGGGCAACCTTATGTTCCATTCTTTCTCAAATGCCACAATTTCCTCTTCGGTGGCACCATCATATAATTCTATAGGAGATCTTTTATCATCGGTACTACAATTATCATAAGCCTCCAATGTACGGATAATCGACTTATGAACTCCGTCTGCTTTTGCTTTTTCGATAATGCCTTTTAATTTTTCATTTTCCCTTCTCTGTCTCATTTCACACTCTCTGATTTGTTCCGGTGTTAATCCTGCCATAACATATCCCTCCAAATTTATTTTTACTTGATTATATCACAAATAAAATTAATATGCAATCATATATTTCACCACCACCTTAAAATTTTTTTACAGACTGTCAAAGTCTGTAGAATATACTCGAAGTTTCGGGAATATTCTGCAAACTTTGACATAACATAAGACAGACGCACTCAGCAAAGTAACGCCTGTCTTACCCAAATATATTATTGCTTTTTCATAATAAATTCAAGAATTGAAAATGTTGTAGCCAAAGTTTCTAATGCAGTTACGGAATAACATCAACGAATGTAATCGCATTACTTGAATCCCAAATATTATTTAATATGTCTTTACTGATATTGTATAATTGACAAGCAATTCAAGATTTGATATAATATTAAAGAAAGCACTATTAAAACCTTGAGTTATACTATCAAAAACATTTAAGATTGAAAATCCCATTTGCCCAATTGACAATGTTATACCTATACTCAAATTATCTAATTCAACAAACGTATCTGTAGCTTGATTTAACAAAGCATTATTTGACATAATGCATGCTCCTTTCGCAATAATATATAAAATAATTATGGAGATAAATATGATTTCTTTATTTGAACTTCTTTTTTTGGTAATTCCAATAATAGGTGTTTTCATCAATGACACAAATGTAGCGGTATGTGGCATTATAGGTCATATTATTTTTACTGTATTGGATGCCAAAAAATTCAAAGCAACTGCATCCGGTGCTTACTCTTTATCATTTCTTGAACTTGTGATTATATTTATAATTAATCTTTTCGTCCAAAATATGATTATTTTAATAATTAATATATCAGCATTTATAATCTCTCTAATTGCATATATTAATTACCGCGCAAAGTTAATTGACTCACTTCCTTTGAAGGAAGAAGAAGCCAAGGTGCTAAGTAAGCACACCGAGTTTAGCGGTCAGCATACCACAACAAGCTTTTATATAACCTTTGAATTAAAGAATGATATCCGAAAATACTTTGAAGTTACAAATGAAGTTTATTCGTTATTACAAGAAGGTGATCAAGGAATCATTTTTTTCAAAGAATATGATAACATCAAACAATTTGTTAAATTTATCCCCAATAAAAAAATATTTGCCAAAAACAAAAAATAACCATAAATAAAAAAGCAGCCCCTATTCTTACAACACATGATTTACTTATTTTTGAAATTGGTAATTCATAATCTATATTTTACATTCACGCTTTCAAATTGGAAGTCATTTCATCTTCTGGTTAATATATATTTTCTCAAGTCATTCATTTACAATCATATATTTCACCACCGCCTTAAAATTTTTTTACAGACTGTCAAAGTCTGTAGAATATCCTCGAAGTTTCGGGAATATTCTGCAAACTTTGGCATAACATAAGACAGACGCACTCAGCAAAGTAACGCCTGTCTTACCCAAATATATTATTGCTTTTTCTTTTTCGACCTACTCTTTGATACAAGAGACAGAGTTTCCAATGATTTGCTGTAGTTGTTCATTATATCAATAAGTGACTTAAATGCCTTGGTACACAAATCCACACTGTTTGTGTCACCAAACATTCTTGCGCTTGTTCCCTCGCCGAAAAGGCTGTCAAATACATCATAAAACACCATACAGATATTCAACATAATCTGTGATGCTTTACCATCACGGGGAACTGATTGGATTTTTCGGCTGTATTTTTCGGCAGCCTCTTCATATTTTTGAACAAATGCCACATCAGTGGGGTCAAACTCCGTTTCAAAGTTTCCGAATACATATTTTGTCATTGTTTTTTCCTTTCATATTGCATATTTTATCAGACAGAAAAATGTACTTACTTATCAATACGAGTGATTATCATAATTAATTCGGCTTTTGGTCAAAACATTCCTGCAAATGCATCTATCATAGCAGCTTCTTTTTCATCATCGCTTCTGATATCAGGCAGGTGATATATCCGTTTCATACGTCGGTAATAAGCTTTTTGTTCCTTATCTTTTACCGATGACAAATCCATTGCACGAATCTCCATAATCCTGCATATCTTGTTGTCATCGTCAAGTCCAAAAAACAAAGACTGAAACTGCCACCAATGCAATGATGCGGTATCCAGGTCTATATTATACTGAGATTTAAAAGCCGCATAGATAAGAGAAGCATCGTGATTAAAACTATATATCCGTGCATCCGGAGCAGCATGTTCCGGGGCTGCATTGTATGTCTTGTCTTCGATTTTGGTGCTCCCATTTGAATTATAAAATTCAATCAAAGCATTTAAAGCTGTATGTATATTATCCGGAATTTCATCAACATATCCAAGACATATTAATTCAGCCACCCGCATATCCATACTCTCATTACTCCAAAAAAGCAAGTTTTCAAAATGAACCCATACACGAAAATCTGTATTGATTTTGTACCTTATTCCGTCAATCTCGACATAATCGGGAAGACTTTCAAGCCATAAATTCATTAATATATCGCTCCTGAATCAAGGCAGACGCTATGCGCCTGCCTTGCAAAAAAATTAAGCCTCAACAAATGAACATGTCTGCCAGTTATCCTCGGACTTTGCTGTGCCGGCGATTTTGTCACCCTTTACTTTAAATGTGCCGGTATATGTATATGCATCCACACTGCCGCCTTCTGTATCGGCAACTACTGCAAAATCACGCTTTGACGCACTGAAACCATCCGTCTCGCTGCCCTGTGTCAGGTCAACAAAAATAACAGAGCGCACTGCATCCTCCAGAACAAGCTCATCATTATGGATTTTGATAATATCGTTGTGTACCTCATTGCCCTTCTGCTGATCGAAGCCGTAGGTAAAGGAAGGCGCATAGCCCACAACATCACTCTGTTCAATAGGCTCGTCCACATATCTTCTTGTGTACTCAACGGGATTCTTAGCACCGGACATTTCGGTAAAGCCCTTCATTCTGTAATATGTCACTGTGCCGTCATCACTTTTTACACCAAAAAAAGCCAATTTGTCATTTCGTTTTACTGTACTCATAATTCAATTTTCCTCCTAAAAATATTATTCCTGATAATACACCAATCTGCATCGCAGACGGTAACCTGCTGTATCGGTTGATTTTTCTTCCGGATAACCGCTTGCCACAGCTTCAATGCTTATTGAGCTCCGGTTCCCGGAAAGCTTCGGCAGAATACCGACTCTGTTCTGCCCGTCAATCCAGTCCGCAACCTGCTGCATTATGCCGATTGCATTGCTGTTTGTTTCAATATCGTCTCCATAACCTTGCCTGAGCGATATATCAAAATACAACTGTCTTACAGTAGCTCCGTCAATATATGTTTTAATCAGTGAATTCTCCGATACACTGTCCACACTTGCGCTGACAGCAGATTCTGCAAGATAATTGATATTCATATCCAAATCTTCAAGAAAAGGACAAGACATAAAAAAATCCTTAATACTTCTTATCATACATATGACCCCTTTTACAAATGCTCTTACATTGTATGCACAAATCAATGCGGCTTCATTATTTATTCTGCGAAAGCACATTCCGTTTTATTGTGCACTGATATGCAGATTCAAAAAGCATCAGCGAGCAAATTTTTTACATATGGCAAGAATAGCAAAGAGTAACGCTTTTAACATCCGGATATATGTGCGGAGCATATTGTTTTTCAAACCGCTGCCGACATATGGACGTCACATATTCAAAGCAGCACATTTGTATGTTGTCGAACTTATCGACGATATTAATATAACACGGATTTTTTTCCCGTGCATTGCAGGTACTAAATATACATCAGATTTTTTGCAATATGATATAAAAAGCGACATTTATGCCTACTGTAGGTGGATGGATCAGCATATAGAGGATATGCTTTGTCAAAGCATATTTTATCAAAAACAAATTTTCTATATTCCTCCGGTATTTTCTCCAAAGCATTTTCGATAGCTCTGCATTCCTCATACATACGCTCAATTCTAATTACCTTACTTAATGTGGGATCACCATGCTCGCTCCCGGGAATATTTTCCCCTCCTACGGGCAAATCTCCGGACAATTCTTCAATAACATCTTTCATTCTTTTGTAATCCCTCACAATATATATCATACGAATAAACAGATTATGATCCAGATGATAGGGATTATTTTTCTTTGGCTGATAGTTTCTCATGATATCTCCTTTCTTTTTATGGGAAAATTTTCATGTAAACTATACGATAAAATTCTTTCCCGACCATTGCGATATATGTCGAACGGAACAAATTTTCTGATAATTCGGAGATATTTTTGCGTAATAAAACAATGCGGGCAAATAATTCTAACAAAGAAAAGAAAGGAAGAAAATGATATGTCAGCCACTTTTTTATACGACAGCGTTGTTACCGGAGAAGACCTGGACAACATATCCGTTGATCTGGGTGTCGACTCAGAAGTTTTTACGAACTATGAGAGCAATTCAACATTGATTGCCATTTCAGACCTTAATAATATAACCAAAGATTTAGCTTCAAAAGGAGTTCTTCAGATTGGAGGAAAATTAGAGGTTGTAACAAATCCGGAGACAAAAAAATTCAGCATCAAAGACGGCGTCTGCGTCTTTTCTGACGGATGCAAATACAGACGAAATACAGATTACGCAACAAGAACATATCCATATAATACGACTACCTCTACCTATGTTTATGTAAAACGTAACAGTACTGCAAACACAGTTGTTTTATATTATGGATCAGTCAAGCCAACTACCGGAGACTTGGTAATGCTGGCAGAAATAACCTCTGAAGGTGTAGTTAATGACATCAGAGAATGGTCAATATCTCAGACATCAAGACGTACTGTTAAGCCAACTTTTATAGCTTGTGAACCTATTTCTAACGAATGGTCATACGTCGAATGTAATAATGTTGATTACACAATGGTTTCATTGTACCTGGAAGCTTCACGCACTGTATATACTACGGCTCCCGGTTTTTATGAATTGGATGATTTAAACGAACATGAAGTCAGCATTAGACGGGCCGGTTCAAATTCGAGTTATACTATAGTTTTGCAAAAGGAAGGAAGTAAACTGAAATACAAGTTAACATTTTCAAACAGTTGCAGTTATCTAAAAGGGTTTTACATATTTTAACATCAATGAAAGGAATGATTTTATGATTAATATGAAAAAAACTCCCGAAGGTATTCAGATTGAATATACTAAAGGAGATACATTCACATTCGCAGTCACTTCCGAAGAGAATCTTGAATCCGGCATGAAGCTGCGATTGCAGATATCGCCCTCGGGTGATTCGGACAACATTACTGTTACAAAAATATTTTCACCGTCAGAAAACAAATTTACCGTCATACTGTCAGAAAGCGAAGCTTTGCTGCTAGATATAGGTACAATATATGATTACAGACTGACGTTTATAAACGCAGATAACACTGCGTCAACTACAATAAGCGGATTACTTAATATTAAATGGGGGGCATAATTTTATGAATATACATTTTGATATACCTACAATTCATATTGATAAATTATCGAATTTTGAACAGTTTCAGGTTCATAAAAAGTCAGAGATTATAGACCATCCTGACGGAAGTATCACAAAAGAAAAGTTAAATGAAGAACTCATCACTACCGTTAATTCTGCCGAGGCTCATATCGCCAGTATCGAAAATCCTCACAAGGTTACAAAAGAACAAATCGGGCTTTCAAATGCAGACAATACTGCCGACATTGACAAACCCATAAGCACGGCAACACAAGCTGTGCTTGATAGCTGCATTAAAAAAAATGATTTTCCTACAAATCCAACTGAGGATACACAGATAGGAAATCCCGGTGCACTGGAATTGAGATATCAGGGCGGGCTTATAAATATAAATGATACCATTGTTATAGACCCTGCCACAGCAAATATAATTGATACAAAATCAAGCGAAAGAATGCCGATTGTTCCTTCATCTATGGCATACGCCATGGCAAAATCCACACATCAGTCAATGGACGAAAACATTGTAAGCAATATGATTACAACCAAAAAAACAGAAAAATACAATGTTTCTGCAGAGGAACTTCCTGTAAGTGTTAAAGCCATAAAGGAATATATGCCGATGAGAATTTTATCCGGCACCGAGCTTCCGCAGGTGGATTATTACCAGAATATCGGAAGCAAATATTATGGTACTGTATTCTTATTGCACGAATACGGAAGTGCTACAGCTTCGCTGTATTATTGCGGATTTGTCAATACCGAATACGGATGGATTAAAATTGGATAATCTGAGAAGGTGGATAACATGTCTATTAAAGCATATAGCCTGAAAAAGCAAAAAAATGAGCATTTATCAAAAAACTTTACCATTGAAGAATTTGCCTGTAGGGATGGCAGTGACAAAATACTTATAGACACAAAGCTTGTGGAATTACTTCAAAAAATACGCAATCATTTTGGTCTTCCCGTAACAATAACATCTGCATACCGCACTGAATCATATAATATCCAAATAGGCGGAGTTGCCGGAAGTACACATACAAAGGGCATTGCTGCTGATATCTTTATAACTGAAATTACGCCAAATGAAATCGCTGCATATATAGAATATATTATGCCTGATTATGGCGGTATAGGATTATATTCAAATTTTGTACATATTGATGTCAGATCAAATCGTTCCAGATGGAAAAACTATGGAAGTGAAATTGTTGTTGATGGATTTTACGGTTACAACCCGGTTGATAAGACCATACAAAATCCGGCAGATGCAATTGATGTACTATCAGATAAGGCTATAATTAACAGTCCCGAAATTTGGTACAACGGAACATGGACAGGTAATGACTTTAAACATTTGCTGATTAAGTTTGCAAATTATGTGCTTCAAGGGAAAAACAATGATATGTGAAAAAAACGACAACTGCAAGGAACGATTCCGCGAGATAGAATCAAGACTTGATGAAGGTGATAAGCTATTAATAAAACATTCTACTGATATAGCTGTACTTCACACAAATATTGAAATGCTTATAAAGTCCATGAATTGTCTTACTAAAGCCTTGTGGGGAATATGCGGAACAACAATTACCACTCTTTTTGGTTTTCTGATATGGTATGTACAAAATATAGGAGAATAATATGAACAGACTTAAATCAATACCGTTATGGTCAGCAATACTTGCATTGATATATCTCGTCAGCCAAAACTGGTTTAACTTTGAAATACCGGGATGGACAGATATTTCAACGGAGATAATAGCTATACTGGTTGTTATGTTCGGTGTAGCAAATAATCCTACAAACAAAAAGAATTTCTAAAACATTTTATTGCTGCCTTTTTCAATTAAAGAAATAGGGAATGTAAAAAAAGATGTAGAATGAGCAAACTGAACTCAAATGAGGCGATAGCCTCATTTGAGTATACCCGAAGGCATACATTAGTACGTCGAGAGGTGAAGTTTGCTCATAGCTTATAGGCTAAAAAAATGAGAAATCTGCAAAAATGCAGATTTTCACATAATTTTATTGGTTTGTTGATTAATTTGTGTTATAACAAATCAGTATACAAGTCTATAAGCGCTCTGCGCTTTATTTTACATTCCCTGTTTTTTATTATTTCAGGCACAGAGTATCACTCTGCTTATCAGTATATGACGTAAATAAGCTTTACCGCTTCCGCTTGGTTATATTTTTGTTTGGCTTAAGGGTTCCGTCGTCATACCCGAAAAGCACTCCCATGGAAACCATGGTACCAAAGCCTTCAAGCGCATAGACAGGTATCATTCCTCTGCAAAAACAAGGGTATGAGCCTTAAGGAGGCATGTATGGAATCGGGCTTTACCAATTATTCAAGCTTTTACAGAGCATACAGAAAAGAAAACGGTGCCTCTCCCCGAGAGGGAATGAAATAATAACCATATAAAAAAACCAACCTGAAAAACAGATGCAGATATCTGATTTTTGGTTGGTTTTTTATTTTACCTTGTAGGCAGCCATTGAATAACATTCGGATCCCCTATATACTGAGGATATTCATTAACTGACATCATATGATGCCCCTCATAGTCTTTAGGCCATCTGTTGTTCAGGATAACTTCAATTTCTTCATCGCTCCAATTATACGTCTGATATCCCTTTTTTACTAATTCTCTTTCTCGTTTACGTGCCATATCGCATGCATATTTTTTATCCAATACAATTCTTCAACATTATCTAAGGCTTTATCTGTCATTTTTTTCCATTGTATATAGCCCGAAAGCTCTTTTTCTATATATTCAAAAAAGCTTTCGCCAACCTTGTAGCATTCACAAAAATCAATATCCCATACGAAAACAGAGCCTCTGAACACATCCATACATATAACACTCCCGGAATCATCTGTTCCTATAACAATAAAGCTGTTGGGGAGGGCGTCCTCACCAACGGTAAGTGCCTCTCTGGAGCTAACAGTATTTTCCTCATACAGGGAGTACTTTGATTCATCCTTGGAAACACCGCAAATATTGACACAAGCCTCATAAAAACGTGCACCGTTAAAAAATTTTAAAAACTCCCGATATTCTTCCGGCAATCTTATATGAAGCGTGGCTTCAAAGGCAATAATCTCTTCTTCGGAGGCGCCATTGTTCAACTCAGCAGGCATCCTGTCACTATCGGTTGCAAAGCTGTCATAGATTTCAAGAAAACGCAATACAGGCTCCGGAACACCAATACTTTTTGCTTTTTTTATAATAGTTCTTAAGCTTGAATTTGCTTTTTTTATAACAGCTTCATGAGGGTCTTCTTTTTTTATAAAACCAAACATGACACGTTCCTCCTCGGTTTTATCATTAAATCATAGTATCATACTATAAAATGATTCAAGCACAGAGTATTACTCTGCTTATCAGTATATGCCGTAAATAAGCTTTACCGCTTCCGCTCTGGTTATATTTTTGTTTGGCTTAAGTGTTCCATCATCATATCCGGAAAGCACACCCATGGAAACCATGGTGCTAAAGCCATCAATCGCATAAGCAGGCACATCGCCGATATCCACATAATTCATCTGCTGATTATCAAGTGATTCGCCGAGAATTCTTGTAAGCACGGTAACAACCTCAGCTCTGGTAACATTTGCAGTGCTGTCAAATCTGACAGTGCCGTCACCGTAGGTTTTGCCGTTCATAATGCCCATTGTATACAGTGTCTTTATCTGAACAGATGCCCAATCCGGCAGCTGAGCCGCATCTGCAAAGGGAACTGTAAGCACATTGTAGTCATCCGGGTCAATACCCATATAATTCGCTGTCATAACGGCAAATTCAGCTCTGGTCATATTTTTATCGGGATTAAAGCTGAAGGTGCCGTTGGAATTCTTAAAGCCGTTTACAATACCCCTGTTGCTCATATATGCAATAACGCTTCTTGACCAATGAGAGGTTGTGTCCACAAAATAGTTATCATATTCTTTTCCAGTTGCTGTGTAAATCCTGATAGTTCTTTCGCCTGCGGAATTTGTCACTGCAACCGTAAGCTTCTTTTCCATATCATCGCTTACGGGAACAGTTACGTTTTCGCCGTCATAATCAAAATTTGTCTTGGCTCCGTCAAGACTGACGCTGATATTTTCCTTTTCAACTGTTATACCCTCAAGATTTACAAGCTTTACTCTGATTGCATCAGAATCATGCGAAAATTCCATTTTTGTTACGCCTGCATATCTGTCTCCTTCCACACTGACAGGCAGCGAAACTGTTTTATTCCCCGCTGTTACCAATATGTTTCCTGAAGCGACAGCCTTTGTCGCGGTAAAAAGACCGTCAGAACTTATATCGCCTATACCGCCCTCGGCAGACCATGTGTAACAGCCGCTGTCTGATATCAGCTCTTTGCTGCCTACAGTCGATACCGCCCTCAGCTGAACAGATTCGCCGCCGTTTACATTAAGACTTTTAACTGCATTTCCGCTCGGGTCATAAACATTTATTGAATCCGGGGTTGAAAATACCGTCATATACGCACTGCCGCTTATACCCCCGCCTGAGGCAGTAACACTGACTTTGCCGTTGCCTATAATGCGTGCAGTACCATCTGTAGAAGTATAGGTGCTGCCCTCGGAGCTATAGGTTATCTCGCTGCTGATGTCTACCGGATGGTCATTGGTATCGGTTGCCCTGACAGAAAAATGCTCTGTCGCTCCGGAAAGATAATTTCCGCCTGCCGGAGAAAGATGCAGTCTTGCGGGCTCACCGGAGGGTTGTCTTGTATTCATCAGAGCAAAAAAGGTTGCCACCGAGCGCTCAGAACCGTCTGAAGGGCTGTTGAGAACATTACCGGAGCTTGTACCCGGATAAACCCCGGCTATACAGGTAGAACCGCCGCCATCAAAATTTATTGCATCAACACAGCCCAGCTCTTTGAGTCTGCCTGCAAGGGTTTTGAGTCTCACACCGTAGCTATGCCCCTGCTGTCTGCCGTCTATAGTATAAAATATTATGCTTCCGTCCGAGGTTATACCCACGGCACTTCTGGGAGCAGCCGCCTCGTCAATATCTTGTATCTCTCCGTCCTTTATGAGTCTGCCGCCGATACTTCCCTGGATATACTTACAGTCTGTCCACCGGTCATCACCTTGGGCAGAATTGAGCACAGTCACTTGGTCTCCCACCTTGAACTGCTTCATCATATTCATTTTTTCTCCGGGAACATTGTTGTCCACCGTAAGCACAATTTTTCCCTGAGGAATTTCTATGGGGCCATCGGCCTCTACAATCTGCTCAACAACACCGGTAACCTCTTCATTCAATCTCATCTCACCGGACACAGAGCCGATGATAACATTATAATTAGGAGTTTCATGCTGAGTGGTCGTGCTGAATTTGTCAGTCAGCATATAAATTGCATAGGGCTGAGGATATTTGTTTATATTTTCAACATTAACCATTGTCTGAGAATTTATGGTTATGGTAGTGCTTATACCAAGCCAGGACATAAAAGCAGTGCCGTCCTCCCTGATTCCTATGGCATCCTCGCCTTCAGAATCCTTTGACATAACTATGCCGTCTACAACCTGATGCCCCATAGGCACACCGGTTTTAAAAGAGAAAAAATCACTGTTCATAACCATAAGAGGATACATACCCTGTGCCTGGATTTTCTTCATCATAGATGATACTGTTGTTTTGCCAAAAATATATGAATCATTGACAATAACCGGAACCACACCGCTATTGGGCTTGTATACATAGTAGTTCTCCGTCTGCTTGCCCACCCCCGACTGGTCGCTGACAAACACATTGTTGATATAAGTTGTACCGCTTGCCACCTCAATTTCCGTTGCCGAATAGGTCTCGCTCCCCAGCACCGAAGCAAGAGCCGTGGTTGTAATCAGAGATACAGCAAGAACGATGGCTGTTATTTTTCTTATATTAATCATGATATATTACCTTCCATACTTAATTTATATTTGTATTTCAGACTAATTATATCAAATAATAGGCTGTTATTCAATATTTTAATGTATTTGTAATATTAAATTTTCATTTTGGCAATTTTATTGACAAAAGTCAGACTGACGGCTCTTTTGTGCAAAAATTGAATTATCCGACAAAATGAGAAGCCGTGCTGAAAAGCACGGCTTCCAAAAAAAATCAGATATTAATTATGCCCTTTAAGACATAAACTTATTTTTACATTCCGTCAACAATAGACTGAAGTATTTCTGCCACATCATCTGCAACCGGGTCGTACTTCTGATAGATAACACCGCTTGACGCATTGTCAAGGTCTGTCACTTCGTTTCCGCCGTAGTATGCAGAGGAGTCAAGAGCAATTTCACCGGGACGGAAGGTATTGCCTGTTACAGACTTGCCGGTGAGATATCTTACTGCATTAAGAGCGATGAGGTATCTGCCCACCTGGCTTGCATGGAAGCCGTCACGGTGGAGACTTATCTTGCCGGCTGCCGCATCCTCTTCGTTAAGAAGCACTGAGCCGTCGCCTACAGGAACAGTAGCTCTGTTTTCATAACCGCTGAAGAGATGTCCGTCCTTGTAATAGGTTGTTTCAAACTTCTGTACACCGTTTTCATCAGTATAGAGTCTTGCTGCTTCAAATGCGTCAAGTGAAGAAATCTTCTCCAATGGTTCGCTCTGACCGATTGCAGCTGCACATTCCTCGGCACATCTTGTGTAGAGTGCGCGGATGTCTGCACCAATAGCATCTCTTGTTGCAACATCTTTGAAGTCATTGTAGCCTGCCTCAAAGGACCAGGTCTCATGAATCATCTGCTTAGCATTCGGCTCAAGCTCATGTACATATTTTGCAAGGTCAACCATCTTGGACCAGTTGGATGCATAGTTGCTGTCACTATATGTATAGAATGCCTTTGAGCTGCCCCAGTTCTGGAATACTACATAATCCCAGTCATAGCTTTCGAGAACTGTCTTGAGGTTAGAGTAGCCCTGAGTCTTGTCATTAAGCCAGAACATGATGTCTGATGAAGCAAGGCTCATTTCACGGTTGGTGTAATGATATGCAATTGCGCTGCCACCCTTGTTGAGAACGCCGATATTGAGCTTCTTTCCCATTGCAGCTGCAATTTCTTCCATATAGCAGGTTACATCCATAGAGAAGCTGTTACCTAGCATAAGGAGATTATAGCTTCTTGTGTGATTGATTTCTTTGTTTGCACAAAGAGGTTTAATATTATTCATACTGTCAACCATAAACACCTTAACCTTTGAATCATCAATATCATCCACATCAAATTCAACCGGGATAATACCTGAAGAATCTGCAGAATCATTTGTTTCAATCTTGATTATATCGCCGTTTTCATCATACTGTGCTGCTACAACCACTGCATCATCTGCAGGGATACCGTAGATGCTTAGTGAACCGGGAGTCATAACTCCGGTGTTATCATCGTAGGTGCTGCCCAGTACAACAATATCATTGTCTGCTAAGATAGCCACATCATAGGATGCAAAATTGCCGTTTTTCTTAATTACAACCAGGTCTTCTGCAGCAAGTGTGTCTGCAGAGTCAACCGCTTCGCCGTTGCTGTTTACAATATTCACATCCGCACCATCAACAGTAATATCGGCAGCAGTACCGCTCTTAACCTTAAGTGCAGCCGCATTGTTATCTGCAAAGCCCGAAACAACCTCGTTATAGCCGTCGGGAAGCTTTGCGGGAGCACCGATTGAAGGATAGTTTATTGCCTCATAAATTTTATAATTATCAAAGTAGCTTACACCCTCTACCTTGCCGTTTGTATCAACAATGATTCTCAGCTGAATTGTATTGTTGTTTGCGGCATACTTAGTCTGATAGCAGCCCTTGTAGCCTTCGGATACCAATTCTCCGTTTACATAAAGGTCACTGGTATCTGCCGCAATGTCATATACCATCACAATTCTGTGCCAACGGTTTGCTCTGAGCTGCTCGTCTACTGCAACAGTCGCCGACATCGGACTATGCTGATTTGCACCAACATAGAAATCTTTTGTATCCTCTGCAGGAGCAAAATCAGTTTCAAGCACCAGATAGTTCATTCCTGTGCTTACGCCCTTGTAGTCATGAGAGAAATACCAGTTCGATTCAGCCGCATTGTTCACTATCTTCTTGATTGTTGATGAATCATTACCGAATACCATGCCTTCTGCAGCGGTAATGGTTCCGCGTACAGAAGCTGTGGGTGTTGAAGAAATAACATCCTTGGTAGAAGCAACTATGGTTACTTCCATCACCTGAATAATATCGTTTATAGCAAGGTTGGAATCTGCCGCACTTGTGGACTGAGCCATAACAACAACCACATTTCCCTCGGCGAGTGCTGCAGAGTCATCAAGCTCGGTATAATCTGTTGTATTGTTGAATATCTTTACGGAAATATCTGCATTCGCTGCCTTAATTTCTTCGGCTGTTACAGTGCAGCCTTCAACAATACCTAATTCTGTACTGCCGGGAATCGTGTTTTCAACTGCTTTAAAGCCCGTTGTTTCTTCTGGACGAACCTGGCTTATTTCATAAACCCTGATATCATCAACATATGTAGCAACATCACCGGAGGTACTACCCTTTGCACTAAAGCGCAGAGCGGTGCAGTATTCTGTATTATTGTATGCAGTAACCTTGCCGAGTTCACTGTTTACCCAGCCGGTTTTTGCAACACCGTCAACATATGTCATGGTCTTGCCAAAGTTCGTATCATCAAGCTTATGATTGTACACAAACTTAAGTCTTGACCACTGATTTGTGGGAACATAGGCAGCTATATTGCCGCTGACAGCCTTGGTCTGGGCGGTAACAAGAGCAAGAACTGTGTTGTCTATATTGAATACGCTTGCTTCAAAAACAAGATATCCGTTATAGCTTGCCTTATCCCATGTAGCGTCTGCTGTATCGGTTTTCTTTGTAGCCTTACCCCAGTTTGGTGCTGCAAAATATGTATCCGAAACTGTGGTCATGGCAAGTATACTATCTGAAGCATCTTTGCCTGCAAAGCCCTCTGCAGCCGCCCCTGTTCCGTTGTTTACAGCCGGGAATGGGCTTGCTTCAGTTCCGTCTGCAAAATACAGCTCATTTTCGCCATAGTATACACTGATGTTTGCAAGCTCAACAGACTTATAGTTGTTTTCAACTGCGATAACCATGCCTGTGTTAAGCATTGCAGTGTCTTCTGCTTCTGCTGCAAGTGTTGAGTCTGTATAAACTCTTACTGCGTTTGTGTTGGCAGCCTTGATAGCTGCAACTGTAGTTTCGGGAAGCACCTTGAGTGTATCATCAGCAAAGCTCATACCGCTTGCAAGTGCAATTGATGGTCTTGCCGATTCTGCAGCTCCGTCGGGAGCAGTATTTGTGCCGTACACCATAAAGTCGTCAATATAATACTGACTGTCTACCGCACCGTTAATACAGAATCTTACAATACCCGTGCTTTCAAAGCTGGTGTTCAAATCCTTTGTGCCAATCAGAGTTCCGTTGACATACATATGTGTCTTTCGGTCGGTAAAATCTGAGTATATAAATACCTTATTCCATTCGTTTGCCGTGAATGTTGTATCAAGAGCAATTTCATTTGAAACTCCATCGTGACCTGAGGTTCTCAGCATAACTGTCTTTGAATCAACATTCATCATGTTGGCTGATACGACAAAATATCTGCCCTGCTCAGCAATATTGCTTACAGTAGTCTGGATAAAGGAGTTTGCATTGGCTTCAGTTTCCGGGGTGGTACTTGTTACCAACACAGACTTATCATCGCTTGCTTTGCCTGCAACACCTGTAACAGTTTCCTGATTGAATTTGTTTGCCCACTTGGAGTCGATAATACCTTCGCTCATGTTTGCTATAACAGTAACACCTGCTGCCGCTACATCATAGTAGGTATATACATTGTCTGCAGATTTTACAACAACAGCATTGAGCATAGCAAGCTCTGTATCATCAGAAAGCTGAACAGAATACGCATTGCTTGCAAATGCTGTAATCTCACAATCTGCATTTGCAGCCTTGATATCCGCTGCTGTAACAGAAGCTCCGTCTGCCAGAGTAATTGTATTGCCCGATACAGAGAACTCTTCTGTTCCTGCAAGCGCAGCCGCTGCGGGAGCTGCGGGATATGTATCTGTCTTGTAAAGCTTGATATCATCATAGTATGTGCTGTGCTGTGCTGTCTTGTCGCCGCTGTATACCTCAAGGAGTATGGTGTCAATGGGGGCAGTGTAAGCTGTTCCGCCGGTATTTATTACCGAAGTAAGCTGCTTTGTATCACCAATCTTCACACCGTTCACATAAACATCTGCTGCACCCAGCTTATATGTGGTTGCATCGGGAATGTTATCATCAAAATCCACGAAATCACAATTGGTATCATCTGCCCAATATACCATTCTGATATGATTCCATTCACCAATATTAATAGACTTTGTGGAATCATTCGTTAAGCGCGCCTGATTAGTTGAGAGACCAAAGATAAATTCCTTAAGATAAGCAGCATCTGGTGCCATAAAATTAAGCTCAGCAACCAGATAGCCAGTCATAGGCTCACCATTTTCGAAGTAAATTTCCTCGCCGTGGTCGTATGTATACCAGCTGGTCCAGTTATTAGCATTTTCGGTGATCATGACGCTCTCGTCCGATGCGCCTTTACCTGCAATTCCGTATACAGCCGTTTCCTTGGCATTGGCAATACTCAGGCTTGTGTCTGCCACAAAGCCACTGCTGAGGTCAATAGCAGAATATGCCTTTGCGCCTGCCATCATCGGTACCGACATCATGCTTAAAAGCATTGAAACTGTCAGTATAATTGACAAAAATCTTTTCATAAAAATCCTCCTTATATATAATAATATACAATTATTGATGATATCATTGTACATCATACGTTGATAGTTGTCAATTGCAAAAATTCGTTTTTTTGTTATCAAAATTCAGATTTGATAATAAAAATAAACACTCATTATCCCGAGCGAATCCGAAAGATAACAAGTGTTTATTTTTAAGTCATATTTTAAGACAGATTGAATTTTTACTTTTTCATTCAGCCAAACAAATATCTATTATTTTTCAATTGCCTTCTTTATTCTGTTTCTTACCTTTTCATCCCCGAAGAGCTGATTGATTTCCCACAGGTCGGGGGAATTAAGTCTGCCGGTTGTAGCAACTCTGATTACGTTGCTCACATCAACAACACTGCCCTTATACATCTCGGGATTTTTCTTATAATCCTTTGGTCTTACCGCAAAGCCAAGCTCCTCGGTAATAGCTCTTACCTTCCCGAACCAGGTCTCCTGGTCATCATTGATGTCAAAGCCTTCAATATACTTGGTAAGAATAGTATTTCTTGTGTCCTTATCCACATTTTCGGGGAACTCGTCCTCCCTTTTAAACAACTCGTCAAAATAGAAGGACAAAAATTCTCTGGACTGCTTCCAGGTAACGAGGTCGTATCTGGGTTTTGCACCGTTTCTGCCCACATTTATCGCACCCTTGGCAAAATCTTTGTTTGCCTCAAGAATTTGTGCAAATTCCTCATCATATTTATGAGCCCATGAAAGGAGCTCACCATATATAAACTCAGCATCCTTTGAAGCAATCATTTCCTTGCTGATATTATTGAGCTTCTGCAGGTCAAAGAGCACACCGGCACTGCCCATTTTTTCAAGACTGAATTTAAATTCAGTGTATGCAGCATCAGGATTTGCCATTCTCCATTCCTCATAGTTGGAATTGAGGATTGTGAGCATATAGTTCCAGATGGTCTCCACCAGATATCCCTCGGAGTCATAGTATTCGAGACCCAGCTCAGGGTCCTTTCTCTTGGAGAGCTTACGCTTTGAGGTTCCGTCCATCTTCATCAGCTGAGCGGTGTGACAGTACAGCGGATGCTCCCAGCCCATTGCATCAAACATCTGAACATGCATAGGCAGTGATGGCAGCCATTCCTCACCTCTGATAACATGAGTTGTGCGCATAAGGTGGTCGTCTATAACATGGGCAAAATGGTATGTGGGTATGCCGTCAGACTTAAGCATTACCAGGTCAATATAGTTCTCCTGAATTTCCAAATCTCCCTTGATTGCGTCATAAACCTTAACCGAGTTTTCGCTGCAACCCTCGGATTTATATCTGAGCACATACGGAATACCGCTGCTTATCTTCTCTTCAATCTGCTCATAGGTCAGGTCGCGGCATTTTGCATATTCACCGTAATAGCCGAAATTCTGCTTATTTTCTTTCTGGTGCTCTCTCATCTGCTCCAGTTCTTCCTCAGTGCAAAAGCAAGGATAAGCCATACCTTTTTCAACCAACTGCTTTGCAAAGCACTGGTATATATCCTTGCGCTGTCTCTGCCTGTAGGGACCGTAGCTGCCGTTGTCGCCATCTACGGTAGCGCCCTCGTCAAAGAACACACCGAACTGTGTCATTGCATCAATAAGTATTTTTACTGCGCCAGGCACCTCACGCTTGGTGTCGGTATCCTCTATACGCATAAAGATAACGCCGCCGCTCTGATGAGCAAGTCTCTCGCCTATGATGGCATTAAACAGATTGCCCAGATGCACAAAGCCTGTAGGGCTTGGTCCTATTCTGGTAACAACCGCTCCCTCGGGCAGATTTCTTTCGGGGTATTCCCTTTCATAATCCTCAGGTGTTTTTGTTATATTGGGAAACAAAAGTTCCGCAAGCTTTTTATAATCCATAGTAAACTGCCTTTCTGTCTCTTAATAAGGACATTTAATTTAGTCTTGTATGCTTTATGCACACAAAAATCCATTTGCCGAAAGAGAATAACCCGAACCACGATTTTCATAGGCGGATTTTCGCTTTCGGCTATATACATATTATATCTGATTTTTATAATTTGTCAAGGTTAGCCTTACCTCTGCAAAATCCTTTGCCTCAAGACTGACGGGAGTTACCCTGCAGTTCAGGCATTTAACCTGCACGCCATGCTCTGCAGCAGCCTTAAGGGCATCGGCAAACTCCGGATGATGCTCTCTGTTTGGCTCAAAATACAAGCAATGCTCCATCTGTACTATAAAGAAAACATAAGCTTCGTATCCGTCATCAATACACCGGCACAGCTCATTTACATGCTTGACGCCTCTTTCCGTAGGTGCATCTGGAAAGCTGAGCACTCCATTATTTTCAAGAGTAACCCCTTTTACCTCAACAAAAATTTTCCTGTTTTCAGTTTCGATATAATAATCAAAACGGGAATTCTTATATCTGCACTCCGGCTTAATCAACCGAGGCTTTCCGAAAAATCCGCTTTCTGTCGCCCATTCGCCGAAAACTCTGTTTGGTGCCTGACTGTCCATATTAACAAGCATATCGCCTTTGTAAACGGATATCAGGTCGTATTTTGTTTTTCTGTCAGGCTTGTCCCACTCCTGCACAAACACCTGTGCTCCGGGAACAAGCAGTTCCCTGCATCTGCCGGTGTTTTTTACATGGCAGACCTGCTCCTTGCCGTCAATAATGATGTTGGCAATAAATCTGTTCGGGCGTGAAACGAATTTTCCGGGTTTTATGTTTTGATATATCATGCCATACAGTCCTTTTAATATTATAAAATCAGTAAATGATTGACCTCTGTTATTTAGCCGAAGGATTATATTTTTTCTTAAGTCCCGACACGACCATATCAATTACCAGTGCAAAAACGGTACTGATAACGCACATCATTATGGGACTTGAATAATACCAGATTGTTGTATATGCCGAAACATTCAGAGAATCTATTAATTTGTCTATAATTCTGTATATCAGAATATGGATTACGTAAATATATGTGCTGCACCTGCACAGTAATACAAAGAATTTATTATATTGAATATCTTTCATTTTTAAAGCCAGCACAAATAAAGCAGGTGCTATTAACAAAGTACCCAAATGAATTTCATTGTATCCGAGTACCAATACAGATATTGCAGATTCTAAAGCACCTGATAACACAAATAAAGCAATTTTCCTGTTTGAAAAAAACTTTAGAATATTTTTCTCGTTTTCCCGTACATATATTCCAAACATAAAGAACGGAAATCCCATAAATAAGAAATTTCGCACCAAACAAGTCTGAACACTGATACCAAATACGGATAAAAATTCACCCATTAAAATATGTATGCATAATAGCGGAATTGAAGCAATATAACACCATCTATGTTTAATTTTATTTACACACAAAAAGCCATACATAATATAACAATAAATCAATGCTAACAAAAACCATAAATGATCTGTTGTGTTCATACTATGAAAACCTATTAACAAAATGAATTTTTTCCAGTCAAAGTAATAAGTGATATTTTCGCTTATTGCTGATTCCCATCCCAATACCAGTATATAACATAATATATACAGTGAAATACTGCACGCAAAGATTTTAAATATGTGAAAAGCTTTCTTTTTAATTCTGTTAAAGTCATTATTATAACTAAAATATCCTGATACCATAAAAAACAGCGGCACTGCAAATCTTGCAAAGGACGTAACTACAGCACCTGCAACTCCTGCAAATTTAATGTGAATAAACACAACCATATATGAAGCAAAAACTTTAAGTAAATCCAATGATACATTTCTCATAAAATTACCTCACTTTTGCCGAAAAGAGAATAACAGCTTATATAATCATGACTTGTTATAAATCAATAAACAGTTTAGGGGACAGTGTTTTTTGTCGATATGCAAACTCCGTTTGCCCGATATTTTTGCTATCGCAAAATCGATATGTTTTTCGCATCCGCTCAAACTCGATATGATATGAATTCTCGTTGCCGCAAGGCAACATATCGAGCCGTCAGGCATATCGAGTCATTTATGACATATCGAGAATTCTGTTAAGAATTCATATCGACGATTTCAAGCTTTGCTTGAAATCATTATACCACAATCTCTCCACTCTTTCAATACTTAAAATTCATATGGAACAAGCAGTATGTCATATAAATTACCAAAATGAAATAAATGAGGACGATTTGTATGAAAAAAATAATTTCTGTTATTTTATGTATCATCATTACTGCAGGATGTATTCCGGCTCTTGCCGAGGGAGAACAGCTTGAACTCACCTGTCCGTCGGCACTTCTGATGGAGTTTTCAACCGGACAGATACTGTATGAAAAAGACAGCCATGCCAAGCTGCCCATGGCAAGCGTTACCAAGATAATGACAATGCTTCTTGCCATGGAGGCTGTTGACAGCGGCAAAATCACCTTTGACGATATGGTCATAGGCTCTGCCTATGCAAAAAGCATGGGCGGCTCAACCATATTTCTCGATGAGGGCGAGCAATTAAGCGTGCGTGATATTCTGAAAGGGATTGCCGTTGCCTCGGGCAATGATGCCGCAGTAGCCATGGGAGAGCACTTGGCAGGCAGTGCCGAGGGCTTTGTAGCCATGATGAACAGCCGCGCGGCAGAGCTTGGTATGAATGACACTCATTTTGTAAACTGCAACGGTCTTGATGCCGACGGTCACTACTCCTCAGCATATGATATAGCTCTTATGAGCCGCGAGCTTATGAAGCACGAAGATATTTTTCAGTTTACCACCATATGGATGGATTCACTGCGGAACGGTGCCTTCACCCTATCCAACACCAACAAGCTCATACGCTTTTATGACGGGGCAACAGGACTCAAGACAGGCAGCACCGATAAGGCAAAATTCTGTATTTCTGCTACTGCCAAAAGAGACGGGATGCACCTGATTGCCGTTATTATGGCGGCACCCACCTCCAAGGAACGCTCTGCAGATGCAAGCAAGCTGCTCAACTACGGCTTTTCAAATTATGGTCTGTCCGAAATTGTAAAAAAAGGTGAGGTTGTAGGCACTGTACATGTGGATAAAGGAATAGAAGAAATGGTAAATGTGGTATCCAGCGAGGACATAAATATACTTTATCAAAAAAGCAAGCGTCCCGAAACAAAACGGGAGGTAATAATAGATGAGCCTATCACAGCGCCTAGGCTTGCAGGTGAACGTGCCGGAGAAATAACTGTTTCCTCTGACGGTACAGAGATAGCCCGGTGCCCCGTGGTGTTTGAAGCAGACGTGCCGAAAATGTCTGCAGCAGGCATATTCGTGATGATTTTCCGCAAGTGGATAACTATATAGCCGAAAGTTGCCGAAAATTCAACCTTTGAGGCGCCTTTAGTGTTGGTTGCTTCAGCAAGCAACTTTTTTATCAACAATACCAAAAGTTAAAATTTTAGTCTTTAATACACGGCAATCATGTGATATAATATTATTAACAAAATTTATAGTCATTGGAGTACCAACGAACTCCGATGGCTAAATAAAGGAGAGATTCGTATGGTAACAAAAACAAAACGCATGATTGCCATTCTGTGTACACTGTGTATGCTCATGGGGCTTGTACCTCTCGGCGCAGCCGGTGCAGAGGCCGAAAGCGGTACCTTTACCGATGGCAAGAATGCCGAGTTTACCTGGTCCTATGATTCAGAGACAAAGGTGCTCACAATAGGCGGTACCGGTACTATGACATGGAGCGGCAATTCCCATGTAGCCGGTCTTCCGTGGAATGACTTCAAGGGGGAAATTCTTGATGTAAAATTTGAAGAAACACTGACATCTATCGGACGTCAGCTACTTTCCGGACTCACAGGACTCACAGAGCTGACAATCCCGGCTCACATAACCGGTCTTGAGTGGGGAGCTTTAGAGGGCTGTACCTCTCTTAAATCAGTTGTTTTTGAATCCGGCGTAAAAACCATCGGCGACAAGGCTTTCCAGGAATGCTCAGCCTTGGAAACCGTAGTACTTCCCGAAACAATCACCCACATGGGTAACGCAGTATTCAGAAAAACCGCTGTTACCGATGTGACAATTCCCGCAAGCGTAACCAGCCTGGTTCCGGCTTTTTATTATCACACAACAAACACCTTTGCAGAAGCAAATGAAAATCTTATTGTAAAAATATACCGCGGCTCATATGCGGCAAGCTGGGTTAATAATCCTGACCTGGATGTAAACATCAACTACGAGCTTATCGGCGATGCGGCAGATACAGTTACCGACACATTGGCAAACAGAGCAGGCACAGAAAATGCCATCACCTGGACTTATGACCCCAATACTCTGTCCCTGAGCCTGTCCGGAACAGGCTCTATGCCTGATTTTACAGAGGGAACCGAAAGCAACAATCCCTGGAAGGCTTACAGATCGCAAATAAGATATGCCATTGTCGGCGAGGGTATAACCGAAATAGGCAGCCGCAACTTTGAATCTCACACAGCTATGACCGCCATAAGCCTGCCCTCAACCCTGAGAAGAATATACGGCTATGCCTTCAACAGCACGCCAAAAATTTCAAGAGTTGTACTGCCAAAAGGCTTCACAACTTTTAAGGACTCGGGTATTTTCAACCGTGTTACTGGACTGAGAGAGCTGGTTATCCCCTCATCCGTAACAGATATTCACTCTACTGCTCTGCGCTATACTCCCGCAGACCTCAAGCTCTATGTGTACGGCGGCAGTACGGCTCATACATGGGCAATGTCCGAAAGCAACAGCTGTGAGCTCACAGACGGCACAAAAGCTGCCAAGACATATGAAGTATTAAAGGACGGCGGCAGTGTGGGCGATAAAATTACATGGGAATATGACTGGGAAAACCAGACACTTATATTTACCGGTGAAGGTGATATGCCCGACGCCAACGAACGCGACTGGCACGGATACAAAGCAGTTGCAAAAAAAGCAATTATAAATCCGGGTATCACCAATGTGGGTAAGGTATGCTTCAAGGGCTTTACCGCTCTCGAAAGTGTAGAGCTTCCCACAACCATAAAGATTATCCGTGACAATGCATTCAACGGCTGTACATCTCTTACCGAGCTGGAAATCCCTTACGGAACCCATACCTTCGGCCTGGCAATCATCAGCGGCTCAGGCGTTAAAGAGCTGACTGTTCCCGAAAGTGTAACCTGTATCTATCCAAATGATGTGAACCAACTTCACAGACACAAGAGCCTTACAGGCACCACAGAAGGCTTTGTGCTTAACGTGACAAAAAATTCTTATGCTCACACATGGGCACTGGGTACTACCACAGATAAAGATACAAATGAAACAATAAACAACTACGAAGGTATACTGAATATTAAAGAGCCCGGCGGCAAAGCTAACGATACAATCACCTGGGCATATGACACAGAAACCAATACCATGACATTTACCGGTACAGGTGATATGCCCGGCTGGACCACTATAGATATCGACGGCGACGGTGCCGTTAACGACGAACCCACATGGTATGAGCTCCGCCCCTGGCATAACTATGTTGCATCTGCCGTAAAGGTGGAATTCAGCGAAGGAATAACCTTAATCGGCGCTGATACTTTCCGCGGCGGCTCATCTCTTAAGGAGATTACCTTCCCATCTACTCTTAAAAGGATAAAGCAGTATGCTTTCGCCAACACCGGTCTTTCGGAAATTACCTTCAACAACGGGCTTGAATATATTGAAACAGGAGCATTCCAGCAGACCAATGCATCTGAGCTTTTGGAAAAGGCTGTTATCCCCAACAGCGTAATATCAATGACTAATAATACATTTAAAAATCAGACAGCGCTCACCATATATTGCTACGGTGGCTCCTATGCACAGACCTATGCCGAAGAAAACAGCATAGCACATATCCTTATGGACTCCGACTTCTACATAACATATTCAATCAATGATTTAAAAGCTGTTGTAACAAATTATAGAGAAGAAGCTGTTAACGCACTTGCAGTTATTGCAAACTATACCGACGGAGCACTTACAGATGTATATTCCGAATACATCACTCTCAACCCCGGCAAAAACGAGATAACAGCGCCTGAACTCAGTCAGATTAACGGCTCTGTTACAAAGGTTATGGTAATGGCTTCAACAAATCTGACACCTCTGTGCAAGGCTCTCAGTACCAAGATAACACCAACCATCCGCATTGCCGGCGACTCAATTTCAGCACCGTGGCCCGTAACAAGATATGGTCAGCAGGGATGGGGCGAGCCTATCAAAAATCTCTGGACAGATGATATCAGGGTTATAAACGACGCTGTATCAGGCTGGACAACCGAAAAATATTATACAGAGAAATGGCCCGGTGTAAAATCCGAGCTGAAGGCAGGTGATTATCTCCTGGTATCCTACCTCCACAATGACTACTATGTGCCCATTAAGGACACCACTAAGGTAAACTACATTGATACCTACAGAGACTATCTCCAGAAGCTTATCGACGAGACAAAGGCTATGGATGTACAGATTGTTCTGGTAGTACCTCCCAACAGAGGTGTTCAGGGCAACTTCCACGGCGATTTTTCATATGTAATGCCTGAACTGGCAGAGAAAAATAATATTCCCTGCATAGATGTTCATGCAAAGACAATTGAAATGCTGGATGCAGACCTGGAGGGTACCAAGAAGCTGCTGTATATGTACAAGCTGGTTGAGCAGGGTATTATCACTCAGGAACAACTATTAACTCACTCTAACCAAGGCTTCCGCGAAAGCGGCGAGGACCTTACTCACCTGAGCACTCAGGGTGCGGAATGGGTGGCAAACTATGTTGCAGACAATCTTGCAGTGCTTATCCCCGAGCTGGCTGAATACAGAATTAGCGAATAAAAAAACAGCGGTTGTGACGGATTTCAAATCCGTCACAACCGCTATTTTTTTGCTGCCTTTACAACAGGCTTTGTTATATTCATTCCTTTGCCTTGTGTTTTTTCCTACACTCCAAGGGGGATGTATAAAGTTTTTATTTACTGAGCATTTTCCTCTGCCTGCTTTAGTATTGCTTCAAGCTGCTTGCGTGCCGCTTCCTTAGCTTCTTCATCCTCTGTATTGTTGAAGGTATCCACTAGATTTTCAAAATCCTCGGGTTTTATAGGATTTCCGTCCTCATCTGTAATAGGAGCCGCAGACTCTGCATCAGCCTCCTTGGACTCAGCTTTGTTTTCTTCTGTATTAGCTTCTTTTTCTGTCACCTGGGCTGCTGCCTTATCATCAGCATTCTGAGTCTGGCTTACGGGCTCGTCCTTAGCTTCATCCTTCTTTCCGCAGGCGGTAAACATCATAGACACCGCCAACAGTGCTACAACTGCAAATATAAATTTTTTCATGATTTTGTCCTCCGATAATTATTAGCCGAAAATTCAACCATTGAGGTGCCTTTGGTGTTGGTCACTTCGACTATAACTTCATTATAAATCGCTCTGCCCAAATTGTCAATCAGTATGAATAAAAATTATATTTATTTACACTGCCTTCACAATTCATATCCAGAGGGTCTTCCCCATAAGTCTTTGTGAGAGAATTTTTTCTCGGATTTATGGGATTATCCATAAGCACATAGCGAACACAGTCGTATATATGATCCTCACTGCGGGTATCTATGTCCTCAACATTGGTGCTGTCATAAACAAGATTCGGCACAGTGCGGATAAAATGGCGGCAGTTTTTGAATACATATATCATCGGTATACCCTCATCGTCAAAGGCAAATCGGTAATGAAACTGCATCTTTCCCGGCAATCTCTCATGGTCTCCGAAATCAAAAAACACACCCTCCCCCGCCATCATATCCGCTATGGACTGTCCTGTCTCTGCCTTGGCAATGGCAGGGTCGGCAATGCCATGTATACGCCTGCCGCGCAAATTGGGATGCTCCGCCTCTATAGTGCGTATTTTAGCGGCAATCTGCTGGGGAGTGAGACGTATGCCCTCATCTGCATTTTCTGTGCAGCCGTACAGCTCTGCTATTACATAGGCGCGTCTGTCATGGTCTATGGCAATCCACTCTACGGCAAAGGGCTTGGAATAGCCAAAGTCAAAGCCCCGGTATATCTTCCAGCTTGCCGGCACCTCAAAGGGCTCAATAACATGGGTAAAGCGCCTGTCAGTATAATGGGCGCTGTCGTTTTTCCACTCAGAAAACACCTGCCCGGAAAAGCTGTCCCAGTCTCCGTAAAGAAGCGCATTTTTCTCTTTTTCGGGCAGCATCGACAGATTGGCAAGGTAGTTTGGGTCATTCTCAAGTAGTCTTTTATTGTCAAAAACCGTTGACGGAACAAAAATTCGGTTTCGCTTAACAGTGATAAGCTTGCCGTCGGGACTTACAACATTCATTCTGGATTCTATGGGAGTAAGGGGCGGAGCGGCTGTGATAAACCGCTCCTTAACCCAGCTGTGACCTATTCCGCCGGGATTGGTGGTAGAGCGCATATACACCCTGGTACCGCTTCCGGAGGGACGGTTTCGTGAAAACATATAGGAATATTCATCCCAGGTGAAATGCGTAAGCTCGTCAAAGGCAATAAAGTCATATCGCTTGCCCTGATAATTTATCCTGTCCTTGGTGTGCTGCATGGCTCCGAAATATATTTTTGCACCTCCGGGAAACAACCAGAAATGCTTGCTGTCATTATACCTTGCCTTAGGATATGCCTTTGTATAAAGCTCCCTGCTGCGGTCAATAAGCTCCGACAGCTGGGGATAGGTTTTTCTCAATATCAGCCCACGGTAATGGGGAATATGCACCTGCCGGAGAGCCTCGGTAAGCAGGGCATCGGATTTGCCTCCTCCTGCCGCTCCGCCATAGAGAGCTTCATACTCTCCCCTGGACTGAAAAACAGCCTGCTTCTCCTGAGGCACCCAGATTGTGTTTTTCAAAAGATTTCCTCACTTTCCTGCTCAAGGGTTGTCTCGTCCACCTGCCCCAGCACAACAACTCCACATTCATCATCCTCCGGGATATTGTCTCCGCCGGATATGCTCAGCTGAATATCCTTTATATCCTTAAGGGTGGAAACAAGCTGCTTGAGCCCCATCTTATCTATCATACCGTCGATTATCTCTATATTTTCCTTTTCCTCAACTGTCTCAGCAACAGGCTTTTTCAGGTCATAATCATACTCGACGGTCTTTGTTTTTTCTTTTGTTTTCATTATGCATCTGTCTATTTCGTTTATGGACTGCTCAATTTTATCCAGCAGCCTGTCGCTGAGTGTAATTATCCTCTCCCTGCGCTGTGCAGCGGGGTCCTCAGCAAGCTGAGAATCCCAATTTTCTTTTTTTGCTCTGTAATGCAGGGTGGAATATTTTATGCCGTGTCTGCGGGCGATATCTGCCAGGCTACCCGCACCGGACAGGAAATCCGCCTTTGCCGCAGCAAAATCTGCTGGCATTTTATTCACTCACAAGCTCGCCGGCAGCAGAGCTGAGCTTTGCCTGATATTCAGCCGCAAAGCTGTCCTGAAGCTCAGAGTTTTTCAGTGCCTCGGCATATTTACGAGGTATCTCCACATCAACACCTCTGGGAACTATCATTCCAACTCCGTTTACTGCCACAAATACATCGTCCTTGTATTTGCCGCTGTCCTTAAAAAGCTTTACTGTGACAGGCTCGTTGTAATATGCATTCTCCTGTGCAAGAGTTTCAAATTTTGTTGTAGATTTTGTTTTTGCCATTTTTATAATCCTCCAAATAAATATTTTTTAATAATTATCATCGCCCTTCCGGGCAAGCCTGATTCTAATGTGACAGGACTCGGTAATCCCCTCTGTACGGGCTCACCCGGAATGACAAATAAGCATTATGCTGTTTTCTTAGCCCTTAGCTCAATCAGTTAACATCTCCGTTGAATGAAGATGCACTTTCAATTCTGATCATGTAGTTTTCTACAAGTCTTTCTGCGGTTTTTATAGCCTTCCAGCCTGCAGTTGCTCTCTGATTGAGAGGGTCTGCAGTACCGCCGGAGCCGAGCTGTTTGATGATGGAGCGGAGTCCGCCTCCCTCAAGCTCGGTAACGCCGTATGCATTTGCACCCAGCACCAGGGTTGAATACACGCTCACAGAGCCTTCCTTAAATATTTTTGCTTCTGTACTCTCTACAAATCTCACACCGCCTATTTTGCCGATTTCACCATCAAAAAGCTTTGCTGCGGCGCTGTATTTATTCGCTTCAATCCACTCGGGGTCTCTCATAAGGTCATAGGCAACATCGGGATGTACAATTGCCACATATGAGCCGTTAATCTTAGGAGCATTCTGAGTCTTGAGAAATCTTGCAGCCTTGAAAATATCATCAACGGTGAGTTTGGAATCATCGGTAAGAGAGCTTCTTGCACTTACGCCGCCTGCATACATAACATTTGTTCCACCGTTGAGCACCTCTCTTGTGATTGTATCAAGAGTTGCTCCCGCCTGGTTGCCCAAAAGCTCAGAGGTCTCGGTGAGGGTATTATCCACAGAGGTGAGAGTGAGCATATCAGACAGAGTAACATAGTAGCCGTACTCTGCAAGAGTGGATGTAAGAGAGGTTACAGACAGTGCGCCGCCGTCGGGGGTTACGCCCTCGGTAAGAGGAGTTGTCGCCTTGTCAAAGGGCATAAAGCGTCTGAAATTGATGGTTTTTCCACCGTTTTTGGGAATAGGATGCTTCTGACCGAACTGGTCATGAACAAGATTTGGCTTGGCATTGTCAATAAGATATCCGCTGTAATAGGTCTTCATTTCCTCGGACACTGTTTCGGTTGTGTTTGGGTTCATATCGAACATTGTAAGATTAAGTTTTATCATTATTTATTTCTCCTTTTCTTTAATTTATTTTCAGTTTAAAATGATATGATTTCGCCTCTTGCGGCACGTCTGGCAATCTCGGCTCTTTCCTCGGGAGTGAGCAGGGATACATCCTTTTTGAGCACTGCGCTGCTCTGAGATGACAAACCGTTTTCTATCGGTCTGTTGTTTCTGGCTTCCAGCTCCATGGCTGCTGTTTTCTTTGCCTCGGCAGCGTTTTCTCTGCGGATATTTTCAATAATATCATTATGATGAAGCACCTCATAAGCGGTCTTCATATCCACGCCACCGCGCATGAGCTCAATAAATCTCGGATTGCTGATTTCATCCGCAAGATTAAAATCGGGATACTGCTGTGCTACAGAATTTGAATCTGCATACCAGGCTCTCATTTTTGCAGCCATTTCCGCCTCGGTTTTGGAACGGTCAAGCTGAGCCTTGGCTCTGGCATTCTCTCTTTCGAGATTTCTCATGTAGCGGTAGCTGTTTACATCCATGCCGTATTTGCCGGCATTCTCAGCAAACAGGCTGTTGTCTGCCTTAAGCGCTTTTTTAAGCTCTTCGGCAGAGCCGGCAGAATATCTGTCGGACAGCATCTCAAGAATTTCCTCTGTCTGCTTAAGCTCCTCCCTGAGGGATTTATTTTCCTTAAGACCAGAAGCGGTTTTTTCTTTGAGAAGCTCTTCATACACCTCCCTGTACTCGCCGGATATAAGCTTGGCAAATTCCGCTTTTTTCTCCGCAAAGCTTTTTTCCTTCTCCTTGCCCTCAGAAGCAGGTTTCTTTTCTACTTCTGTCTGAGGCAAAAGCTTTTCTTTTGTCTTTTCTGTGTTTTTCATAGTTTTAAATCTCCTTTTCAAAATTTTAAAATCACAACACCGGTATTGCTGTAATTTAATTGTATCCTTTTTGGGTGTCACTTTTCGCCTACGATTTTGAAATTTTTTAAAAACACAGTTTCAAGCCGGATTTTAGCAAAAAAATAAAGGCTACAGCAAAATGAACATTCAGTCATTTTGCTGTAGCCTTTGTTGTTTTGCTGTTTTAATTATTTAATATAGAATTCAAATTCAATTTCTTTTTCGTTTATCTGATATTTTTCCATAAGACTTGGACCGCAGCTGTTTGAGCCGATGCCCGATACAGCATAATCTATGCGTACATTGGTCTTGCCGTTTTTCACAAGCTCATCGGTATGCATAGCCTTTGTAAGAGCCTCGCTTGTGTATGAGGATACATTAAACTCAAACTCGGTATCCGTCACAAAGCTGATGCCCTGTCCCATGGTGAGCATTCTTGCCATATAGTGATTGCCGTGCTCCTGGGGATATACATAATTTACATACTGGCTGTCTGCATCGCTTGTGTAAAGACCCATTCTTGCATGGCAGTTCATGTCACAGTAGTTTTCCAGCTCTCCCAGGGCATAATATGTGAAGGTATCATTTTCCTTGGGCAGAGTAAATTCAAAGCCGAGTCTGGGCAGATAGGTTTTAACACTCTTGTCAACTGTAGCATTGAGATAAACCTTCACTGTGCCGTCGGTAAAGAATTCGTAAGAAGCAGTATAGTTAATAGCAGAAACTCTGGCAACACCTGCAAGAGAGCCATATACAATAATGCTGTTGCCGTCAATTGCAACGGTATATACCTTGTTGAAAAGTCTGTTGAAGTTGGCAGCAGACATATTGTCCTCATATATACCCCATTCATAGCGCACACGCCGGTCATTATCCGTAGGCGCTCTCCATACAGTCAGTTTTACTCTTCCGTCAAGCTGTTCAACACCGTTTTTCACCATGGATTCAAGCTCGCCGTAGTGCTTGTTGAACACATATTTAAAGCCGTCACCCTCGATATATATTCTCTCTTTGTCCTGGGTGAAGCTTTCCAGAGGCTCGCCGAAATCTACTGCATATGCGGCCACATCAACCTCATGCTGAACCATACCAACCTCATAGCCGGTGCTGTCCCTGAGAGAAGCTGTCACAAACACACCGTAATCGCAGTCCTCAGGATTGTCGAAGGGATAGTCAATAATCTGCGACTCATGAGGCTCTATGCTGAGCACATAATCCTTAGAATCAATAACCTTGCCGTCAAGCTCAAGAGTAAGAGTGAGAGTGTATTCATCAAGGTTTGTAAAATCATAGTAGTTTGTAACTTCCAGCCTGCCATCCTCTGTAGGCTGCAGGTCAAAGCCCTGGTATGCATACTTGGCAGCAAGTGAACCTGCTTTAAAGCTTCTGTCGGAGAACACAAGACCGTCGGAGCAGAAGTTTACATCATGGGTGAGCTCGCCGAAATCGCCGCCGTATTTTTGCACACCATCACGCATAACAACATGGTCTGTCCACTCCCAGATACATCCGCCGATAAGCTTTGGATAGGTGCGGAAAATCTCCATATAGTCACGTACATCTCCGGGACCGTTGCCCATGGCATGTGAGTATTCACACAGGAAGTACGGGCGCATATCTCTGTTTGTGGCAGCTTCAATCAGTCTTTCCATATCAGGATACATACAGCTGTTTACATCAATATCGGCATTGCCGCCCATATCCCGCGACGCACCCTCGTAATGCACAAGGCGGGTGGTATCACGGTTTTTTATCCAGCGAATCATCGCTTCGTGGTTGAGACCGTAGTTGCTCTCATTACCCAGAGACCACATAATAACGCAGGGATGATTTTTGTCTCTTTCAACCATGCGCTCTGCCCTGTCTACAAAAGCTTCCTTCCATTCGGGATTTTTGCATGGCCATATGTAATCGTTGTCATAGCCGGTTCCGCCCATCTCTCTGGTAGCGTAGCCGTGGGTTTCGATATCAGTTTCATCACACACATAGAAGCCTATTTCGTCACACATATTCAAAAATTCCGGTGTGGGAGGATAATGGCTTGTTCTGATGGTATTTATATTAAGCTCCTTCATTTTGAGAAGCTCGCTGCGGAGCTCTTCGTCTGTTTCATAATATCCCTGGGTGGGGTGTGTATCGTGATGGTTAACACCCTTGAGGATTACAGAAACACCGTTTATAAGCAGCTCGCCGAATTCGCTTACCTTTATGTCACGCATACCCACTTTTACGGGAATATACTCTGTGTCGCCCTTTACAACAACTGTATAAAGGTATGGCTTTTCAGCATTCCAGAGCACAGGTTCAAAGCCGGGATCTACAATATTACCGTCGGGAGAATATATTTCATAATTGTCATGGCTGACATAAATACGCTCTGTATCTGCAGATACATCTACATCAACAATATGATTTTCCTCTCTGGAAAGCAGGTATACATCACGGAAAATGCCGTTAAGGCGGAAGAAATCCTGATCCTCAAGATAACTGCCCACGCACCATTTGAGCACTCTTGCGGTAAGCTCATTTTTGCCGCTGTGTACATACCCGGTGATATCAAACTCAGCCTGCAGGTGCGAGCCCATGGAATAGCCCACATAGCTGCCGTTTACATAGAGATATATGCAGGAGCACACACCCTCAAAGACAATATATGTCTCTCTGGAGCTCCAGTTTTCGTCCAGGTCAAATTCCTTATGATACACTCCGCAGGGATTGTCATCGGGCACAAAGGGGTCGTCTACGGGGTGAGGATAGTTAACATTTGTATATCCGGGCTCCTCATAGCCAAGCATCTGCCAGCAGGAGGGCACGGGGATTTTATCCCAGTTTTCCACAGTATCGGGCACATCAATATCGCGCTTGTAGAAAGCGAAGTCCCACTCGCCGTTTAAAAGCTTGTAGTATGCAGATTTGTTCTTATCCCCAGCAAGAGCTTTTTCAAGACTGTCATAAGGGATATAATAAGAGCGCTGAGGCTCTCTGTTTTCGTGAAGAATACAAAGGTTTTCGTAATGTCTCATATAATTATTCTCCTTAATTACATTTTTCAAGTATCATCATTTCCGAGAGAAAATCTGCCGGGCAATCCCGCTTGATGCCCATTGACATAAGCACATCGCCGGAATAAATCTTGCCGGTAAATCTCTCCTTATACGAAGCCTTAGGGTCAAGACCCTTAAGTCTGAACACTGTGTAGGGTGAATAAGGAGTTCCTTTTACAGTGAATATATCCACAATTGCAGTTTTCTTGTCCTTGGACACAAATTCCCATATAGTATAGTTGCTGTCAAAGGGGCTGCTTACACGGAACATATCTCCTCTGTGGAACACAGGGTCAAGCTCTCTGCAAAGCTTAATCTGCTGCTTAACCTCTTCAATTTCATCATCGGTAAGGGTATTCAGATCAAGCTCATAGCCAAACTGTCCTGCCAGTGCAACATATCCTCTGGTTTTGATATCGGTAACTCTCTTTACCTGATGATTTGGCGAAGCAGACACATGAGCTCCCATAACAGTTGTGGGATAGCAATAGCTTGTTCCTGTCTGGATATACAGACGCTCTATTGCATCAGAATCATCACTGGTCCAGAACTGGTCAAAGAAGCAGAACATGCCCATATCAAAGCGACCGCCGCCTCCTGCACAGCCCTCCATGAGGATATGAGGAAATCTCTTTTTGATTGTACCGAGAACTCTGTACAGACCCAGCATATATCTGTGGGCAGTCTCTCTCTGTCTGTCAGCCGGGAGAAGAGCAGAGCCGATTTCACTCATATTGCGGTTCATATCCCATTTTATGTATTCAATATTAGCCCTTTCAAAGATGCCAGAAAGTGTGTCTATTATGTAGTCGCACACATCCTGACGTGAATAGTCGAGAGTAAGCTGATTTCTGCTTTCACTTCGGCTTCTGCCCGGTACATGGAGACACCAGTCGGGATGCTCGTCGTAAAGCTTGCTTACAGGAGAAATCATCTCCGGCTCAAACCAAAGACCGAATTTAAGACCAAGGTCATTTATTCTCTTTGCAAGTCCTTCAAGCCCGTTGGGAAGCTTTTCTTTGTTTTCAAACCAGTCTCCAAGTGAGGAGTGGTCATCATTTCGTACACCAAACCATCCGTCATCAAGCACCATAAGCTCAACGCCAACTTCTGCAGCCTTTCTTGCTATATCAACAACCTTATCTTCGGTAAAGTCAAAATATGTAGCCTCCCAGTTATTAAGGAGCACGGGACGTCTTATATCGCGGAATGTGCCACGGCAAGTACGCTCTCTTATAAGTTCATGAAAGGTTTGGCTCAGCTTTGTAAAGCCGCTATCTGAAAATACCATTACAGCCTCGGGAGTCTGGAAGGATTCGCCTTTATCAAGCTTCCATTCAAAATCAAAGGGATTTATACCTGTGAAAACTCTTGTTCTGTCACAGGTATCCACACAGGCACCGGATACAAAGTTTCCGCTGTAAACAAGATTTATACCGTAAACATCACCATAATCCTCATTAGCATCATGCTTTGCAATACAGATAAAAGGATTGTGCTGATGTCCCGAAGAACCGCGCAGACTCTCCACAGACTGATTTCCCTTAATAAGAGGGCTTCTGTACACAGCACGTTCTCTTGCCCAGCTGCCGCTGAAACGCACAAAATCATAATCACATCCATCCATATCGAATGAAGCGGAGAGCACATTTTTGAGACGGACAGTCTGATTGCCGTTGTTGATATATCTGTTGCTTCTGGTGATAACATTGCGGTCATTATATACAGTATAGCAAAGCACTGCTTCAACTCCGGTAAGCTCATCTCTCAGATAAAGCTCAAGAGTCTGCGCCTCGCTGTCGGATTCAACATATGTTGAGGGAAGCTGCTCAAGCTCAGGCTTGCCATCGTATATTTTATGGCCTGTATACCAAAGCTTGGTAACCGTTGTGCCGTTTTCATACTGTGCATGAAAAGCAGGTGTACGGTAGTCGCCGCAGCCGTATGTGGGCAGCTCCTGGGGAAGACCCGCAAGAGTAACAGGGTCGTTGAAATCAAGGCTGACAGCTGCATGGGCACTTCCGTAGTTAATAGGCTCTATGTCAAGCATGCTGAACATATCATATGTTTTTTCTATTCTCTTGCCGAAATGAACATGTATAGGGAGCTTATTGTCATAGATACCTATAATGTAGCTTGTATCGGGGGTTTGAAGATTAAAAATAAAATTTTCTTTGTCAAATACTATAGCCATAGTTAGTCTCCTTATGTAATAAATTTACTATGCTAATTGTACTACATAAGGAAGAAATAGTCAATGTGATAAATAGGAAATATTTTTATTGGAAATATAAAATTCATTTTAACGGGCAAATGCCCGAATGTAAAATACAAATCAATGTATCACTTCCTCATAAGTATTAACTTACGTATTTGCTTAAATCACACTACATTAAAGTGAAAAATCAATATAAGTCATTTTCATATTTTTATGTTATCAAATTGCCAAAACTATATTAAAATAAACAATTTCCAATAAAAAATTAAAAGGATTTTATGATTCAAAAAAATTCTCCATTAGAAAATAACGCTGCAATCTTTCTGTTTTTATGCTGATTAAAAAACTTCCGGTTATTTATCATATGATATTTCAGCATATCTCTGCCATAAGGCAGCTTGAGACTCAGGAGATCATCATAGGTTATATGGTCGAAATCATCATAGCTTTTAACAACACCCTGCCACACAAGATTGCCGAAATACTCTGAAAATCCTTTTTCAATTTCCTCTGATAAGCAGACGAGAAATTCCGGGCTTTCTACTGCGCTGAAAATATCATAATCTGTACCTGCAAGCTTTTCAAAAGCAGTTGAAGCAAGCTTATGAAAAGGATTGGTGAAATCATTATTATTAATAATTGCACTTTCGGCTATTTTGTAATGCTTCATGCTGAGACGGCTCGGTACAACAGCAAACCTATTTTTCAGCAAAGCAAAAGACTTAGGCAATATGCTTTTCAGCCGGGCTCTGCCCATTACGCTCTCGGCAATATATGTTCCATTCACAAAAACACGACCGCATACCGCCGCAAACACCCAATCGCGGACAAATCCATCCCTAAGTGCAATAAAATTGAGAAAATTCACAATCAGACTGCTTCTTAACACAGAAGTACATTCCGAGCCGACAAGCCTATCTGTTATATTTAAATATACCTTGTTTTTCATATATACATCAGACTTATTCGGCAAAGGGAATATTTCTCTACATGTATTATGAACCTTAATATATGGGTTTCCATTATGGTCAAGATTAAATTCTGCAGTTACGGGATATTCTGCCAGCTTGTCAAGCTCAATAGCAGTAGCGGCGATTTCGCATAGCATCAGGTACGACACATACGAAAAATCATTGTTTGCGGAAATAAGCTTCTGAGTCCTTTTATCAAAGATAAAATCCCTGACACAGGTTTCGTCGGTTATATCGGAAATGCTTTTACAGTTATATACAGATATTTTCAATATATCCTGACGGTTTGTCTCTATGTCATATAAATAAATGTATCCGCAAATATCCATAAAATCACCTCCGATTCACTTTAATCTTAAAACCAATCTGTTTATTCCAGATGCAATTTTATCATATTAAACCAATCCGGTCAACGTTTTTACAAAATTATTATGTTAGCTGCCTATAGCTGATTGAAATATATATCATAAAATGCAATCAATATGAAATTATATAAGAAAAGAGCCGGACTTTCGTCCGACTCTTCCCATTTATTAAGTTGATATTCAAAGACTATGAATATTATTCAAAATCAAGTTCAACTTCGTCTTCTACAACAGCTTCTGTAGAAGCAGCAATTTCTGTTACTGCATATTCAGCTTCAGCAGTCTTTTCTTCGTATTCTACAGAAACCTTATTGTTTTCTGTATCAACAGTTACTGTTGCTTCAGCAGTAACATCTTCTGTGCTTTCATCAGAGTATGTAGCTGTAACCTTAACAGCAGCCTTTACAGCAGCTTCTTCATCAGCAGCGCTATAACCTGCAGCAAGCTCAATTGCAGATACTTCTACAGCAATTGAAGAAAGTGTTACTGTAGGTACTACAGGAGTTTCATCCTCTTCTGCACCAACAAGAGCATCTTCAATAAGAGCTGCACTTGTGTAAACATCAATTACATCACCATCAAAGAGCTTGATGAATACAGGGTATGCATTATCATTCTTAGGTGTGTTACCAACGCCGTTCTTTTCCCAGCTTCCTGCTTCAACAGTAGGATTCTTAATTCTGGTATTGAACTGGTATGCATTAAATGCTTCGTTAGTTGTAAATTCGCCTTCTGCATAACCAACATAGTCAGTTACACTAACGATTCTCTTATCAATGTTAGAGATGTAACCATACATAAACTGTACGTCTTCATCTTCAGTGTTCATCGCTTCAAGAACATCTACATCTACATCAAAGTCATAGTCAGAGCCCATTACAGCAAGAACTGCATAGTCGGAAACAAGACCATCTGCATTTACGTTAGCAACGAAAATTGAACCCTTATTAAGGTCTTCAAAATCGTAAGCGCCACCATAAACCTTATTAGCTTCAGTGTCTACAAAGATAGCATCCTGAGCTGTCTTAGAACCTTCTGTGAGATACTTAACTGTTATAGCATCATCTGCGCCATAAGTAGACTTTCTGATGCTTTCAACAAACATGAGAGCACCTTCAGCCTCAAATTTAGCAGAACCAGCAGTCATAACAAGAATCTTGTATTCACTGTTCTTCTTACCAGCAACAAAACCAGCATATTTACCTTCATCCACAAGTGAAGAAATATCCATTACCTTGCAATCATCAGCATCATCATTGCTTACATCGAAAACAATAATATTTTCTGAGAGCAATTTGCCACCAATTTTGTTTGTTTTTACCTTAAACTCTGAATCTGCAGCAATTGCATCTACATCACTCAAGAACTTAAGAGTCTTAATCTTACCATCAGCTGTGAGCTTGTATTCAACAATTCTGTCATCAGCTGTAGCCTTGTGCTGATCAGCAACATCAAAGTCATCAAGAGCAGCAGCAATAGCTGTAGCACCTTCTGTTGATGTAGGCTTAATAGATGTGCCGTTGAGAGAAACTGTTGTATAAAGTGTATATGTGCTGGTGCCTTCAGCTGTCAGCATCATGATTTCCCAACCATCTTCGAAGCCCTGAGTGTTAAGGTTAGTCTGGAGAATGAAACCATAGTTAGCATTTGCACCAGCTTCACCGTCAAAACCGATAATCTTACCGGTAGCAGAAATGAAGAACATACCTTCTGTACCAAGCTTTGCTGTTGAAGGATCGTCTACATCATCAAATACTTCTACATCATTGTAGTCAACAAAAGCGCCAACTTCATACTCAGTACCATCAATGTAGATATAATCGTCGGAAGCTTCTGTTATAGAACCAGTAACTGAGCTCTGACCAAGATTGATAATCTTAATCTTTTCAACTTCTTCTGTTACTGCCTTAACACCAAATCCAACCTTAGAAGCATCTGATTCAGCAAGGTCACCAACTACAACAGCAAGTACATCGTACTCAGCAAAATCTGCGAGTTCCATAGCATTACCGTCTTTGTCAACGATTTCAATTACAACATCTTCATCTGTGAGGTCAAGTTCAATCTTTTTACCATCTACGAGAGCAATCTGTAAGAATTCAGGATCATCAGCCTTAACTTCTTCTACGATAGCATTTGTGTAAACTGTTACGAGAACATTATCATAGTACTTGTCATCGCTATTTTCAACAAATTCGATTGTTGCATCTTCATCAGCAAAAATTGCAAGATCAGCAACATTTGATGTAAGAACACCATTTACATAAACAGTAGCATCTTCATCTACATAAATCTTTGTTGTCTTTGTAGCATCGGATGTTTCGTAGTATTCTACAGCTACTTTCTCATCACCAATTTTTGCATTGCTTACATCAAGATCAGAAGAATTGATTGTAAGAGTTGCGCCAATACCTGAAGGAACAGCGATAACTACTTCATAATCGCTCTTAGCAGCTTTGTAAACGTAAGCTTTTACGTTCTGCTGATAGTAAGACTCGATGTTTGAATCTGCAATATCAAATGTATAAACAGCTTTACCATCTTCTACCTTGTCCAAAACTTCACCCTTTGTGTTATAACCAAACTCGTAGTCATCAGAAGCTTCAGAAAGTGTAAACTCAACAGTATCCTGATCGTTGTCTGTGTCACCTACAACACCGGTAGCAACATAGATATCCATGTTTGTGAGGAGTGTGGTGTAATCATCATAGTTATCAAGTACTTCATATGTAATTTCTGTACCGTAACCGGTCTGATCCATTACAGGAATTTCCATAGCGTTTGCTGTGAGCATAGCAACTGTGCTTCTGAGAGCAGCAGCATCTGTACCGCTTGCTGAAACACCAGCTGTCATCTTTGTGCTGTTAGCAACTGTGAGGTAACCTGTGGGGTATCCACCTCTCTGTGCAGCCATGGGTTCGTAACCGATAGCTACAACGAGCATCTTAACTGCTTCAGCAAATGTTACATTGCCTTCGGGATCAAAGATGCCGTTTCCTTTACCGTTTATAATACCCTGCTGTGAAGCGAGGTTAATATAACCGGTAGCCCAGTGGTCAGCAGCTACGTCTGTAAAGATTGTAGCGCCTTTCGCACTGTTTGCACTGTTTTCAAGTCCGAGAGCACGGCATACAACAGCAGCAAATTCTGCTCTTGTAATTGTGTTGTCGGGATTGAAGTTACCCTGATCATCACCCTTGAGTACTTCAAGAGCGGACAGGAGTTCAACTGCACCAGCGTAGTCAGCTGTTGTGTCAACATCAGGATAGCTTGCGAAAGCTACTGTTGTCATCATCATAGCAAATACAACTACGAGTGCCAAAACTTTTTTGAGATTCTTCATAGTCTCAAATCCTCCTTAATAAATTTTTTGAAAGAGTAGAATTATGTATGACCTCCGGCACCTCTTTCATTATACCGGTAATCACTTTTGTCAGAGTATTCCTCCGACCTTGCACTGATTATACCACCAAAAACATGAAATAGTCAATGCAGTATTTTATGTTGTAACAAAACTGTAATGATAGAGTAATCTATGTTACAATTCTGCTATAACCATGTAAAATAACCGCCTTTTTGAAACACAAATGAAATAATCCCCTATATAAATTAATTATATAATGGTACAAAAACAAAAAATCATATGCTTTAACTTCAAAAATGCGTATCAGATATATTTTATATTGAAATTTTTAAATTGTCAAGAGAAATTTCGACATTTTTCTGTTGAAATGTATTTTATTTTGTGTTATCTTATTTCTTGCGACACTAAATATACATATTTATATAATAAGAAAGGTTATGATGCAATGAAAGTATCTTTTGTAGGCGGAGGAAAAAAGCTTACCGCATGTTACAGAATTTTTGAGGGGAAACGCGGTTTTGAAATTTCCGGCTTTTACAACAAAGCTATAGAAACCTGTGTTGATATTGCCATAGAAGCAAATGCTATGATATATCAATCGCTGGACAGCCTGTACCGGGACTCGGATATTATAGTACTTGCCATAAACGACAGGTCAGTGCCAGGAGTGATAGCGTCTCTGTCAAGGCTCCATGCTCACGGAAAGGTGTTTGTCACTATATCAGACACTCTGACCTCTTCTGACCTGAGCATGGCATATCCCAATGCCTGCGCAATTATAAACTCGATTGTTGACATACCGAATATGTCTGATAATGAAATTCGCTCAGCCTCATTTGTATGCGAGGTATTCGGCAAAAATTACATCAACTTTTGCCGCACGATGAAATCTTCCGATATACGATGCAAGTTTTTGACATCAAAGCAGCTTCAGATATACAGGTCCAGTCTGCATATGGCTAAGTACGGAATAGAGGCTGCAATCACATCTGCCATGCATCTTTTGAAAATCTCAACTGTTTCAGACAGTGCAAGGCACCTGATTCCTGTTATTAAAGAAGCTTTGAATCATGGTTTTTCTTACGGATACACTGACACAGCCTCTCCTTACCGCTCCGCCGACCTGGACGAAATACGAAAGCATACAAAAATTCTTGAAGAAAACGGTATTGAAAGTGCTAAAACCCTCTATAATGCCATTGCGCTGTATCTGACAGAGCAGACCTGCAATGACTATGAAGCGGCAGATGAGGCATTCAGATTAATCAAGAACTCATAACATTGTCGTATATATTTGCATATATAATAGAAGAAACTCGGATTAACCCATCATTTTCAGCGCGTATATAGATTTCATAATTTTTATTATGTAACCTATATACGCGTTATATATCCGTTTTATATATTTTTTTGAATTTTTTTCAAAAAAAGTATTGACATTTGGAATTTGATGATGTATAATATTCAATGTTGTTGCGGTAAACAACACAAAATTTAATAACGGACCATTAGCTCAGTTGGTAGAGCACCTGACTCTTAATCAGGGTGTCCCGGGTTCGAGTCCCTGATGGTCCACCAGAATTAAAGACATCCATTGGATGTCTTTTTTTAGTTATATTTGCCTTACGGCAAGTTATATTGCTACGCAGTTGTATTCGGCTTATGCCGAGTGATATTGTGCTACGCGCAGTGTGATGGCAAATATAATATAACTGCAAACGAAGTTTGCAATAACACTTTTACAAAGTAAAAATATCACTCCAACAAAGTTGGAATATCACTAAAATATACTTGCATCTATATTATTCTTTGCCAAGGTAAAAACCGCTTTGCTCATAGCTTTGCGGTTTTTCTTTTGTTTTTATTATTTTCTACATCTATGCCCCTATTGCACAGTTTATTGCACAAGGTGTAATTTTTGAACATAATTTTCTTTATCAACCCCTGACACTATATCAGCCATAATATTTATAGCGACTTTCTTTGTATCCTCAATAACACCGCAAATAAAAATAACGATTTGTGCTACACGCCGGATTTAAATACACAAAAAATCAGCATCCGACCATTTGTAAGACGCTGATTTTTCTTTATTTTAAATACAACAAGGTTCTCCGAAATTCACAAACTTTAGTTTGATTGAATTTCGAGAGGTTCTTATTAAAATTTCTGTTACCGGCTTTTTTCCTTCATAAATCTCTTCAACAGAAAAGCCATAAAATATGGGAAGGTGTAAAATTTACCATTATATCCGATATTTTTATTGGCAAATTTAATACCATACTTAATATCTGTGTATTTTTCTTTATCAATCAGATTATTTAGCGAAACAGTTGCTCCGTCTGTTGCTTTTACCTCTACAGGTACAAGAGATTCCGAATCTCTCACGAAGAAATCCATTTCAAGCGTTCCCTTTTCATTTCGATAAAAATACAAATCGTATCCTTGCTTCTTTAACATTTCTCCAACTACATTTTCATATATTGCACCTTTATAGGTGTTAAAGTTCTTGTTTGCACGCAAATCTTCCTGCGCTTCTTCATCAAGAGAGCCAACTAAAAGTCCAGTATCTCCAAAATACAGTTTAAAATTATCGGCATTGTCATTTCCTTTAAGCGGAAGTTCAGGAGTTTCTAAACAATAACATGCATTTATTATCCCGGCTGAAATTAACCATTCAACCGTTCCCACATACTCTCTGTTTCTTGCTCCACTCTCAATTTTTGAAATTTGGAATTTCTTATTCTCCTTTCCAAGAAATGTTGGTATCTTTCTGTAAACATTTAAAATTTTCCCTTTGTCCAATCCTTTTGCGTATTTAGTGATATCCTCTTCATAGTCAAGCAAAATTTGCTTTTGCATCTTCAAGGTTCCACTGTAATTTTTATTTGTAACAAATAACTTTACAATCGCAGGCATTCCGCCTAAAACCATATACTCGCGAAAATTTTCAAGCATAATTTCATACTCAACAGTTGACAAAGGCGTAATGCTAACCATTTTGTTATACATTTCTTCAATTTGTTCCTCACGATATCCCTTTGCCCAAAGAAATTCTTCAAAATCCATCGAATACATTTCGTAATCTTCCTTAAATCCTACACTGTTTGATTCAATTTCTTCATAGCTTATTCCCATAAGAGAGCCGGAGCATATAACATCATATCGTCCGTCTAATTTAAATGACTTTAGACTTGTTGCACAGTTCGGACATGCCTGCAGTTCATCAAAAAACAAAAGCGTTTGCCCAGAGATAAACTCAAAGTCAGGATTTATTAACGATATATTTTTCAAAATTGTATCTACTTCAAATCCATCATCAAATATTTTCTTATACTGTTTTTGCAGCACAAAATTAATTTCTACAACGCTTTTATAATTTTTCTCTGCAAATTTTTGTATAGATACAGTTTTTCCAATTTGTCTGGCGCCTTTAACAATCAGTGGCAATCGTTCTGCATTTTGCTTCCATGTTATAAGATAATCATCTATTTTTCTTTTTAAAAGTTCCATTTCAAGCACCTCCAAAAATACAATATCACAAAATTCCTGTCCTGTCAATCCGAAAATTCACATTTTTCCATTTAATTTGTGGTTATTATTTCACAAAATTCCATTTTGTATTCTTGCAATCCGTTAAAATGTAAAAGTTTAATTTATGTATACTCTGAATTATACTTTAGGCATAATTTCCTTTTGTTTCCTCAAGAAGCTGCACGAATTTATCCGCTACGGATTTTGGAGCGATAATCTTTGCTTTTGTGCCGAAATTCATTATCCATGCCAAAAACTGATTACTCACCGCTACCCTGAGATTTGCAGAAAATCTGTTGTCATCAGTCCTATGCATGGACACATCCATACCGAACCTGTCTATAACAACGCCCGCAAGAGACGCATCAAACTCTACAGTGACATTTTCTTCCTGACCGCCAAACATTAAAAAAACTTTTTTGGAATATTCGGCAGGGTCAAACTCTTTTTCAGGCATTATGCGTTCATCATCGGTTATGGAGATACATTCCATTTTATCTACACGATAGTGAGTAAATGAGTTGTACTTTTGCTTATATGTTATAAGATAATAATTTTCGTCATCCCAGGTAAGAGATATGGGGGTCTCGGTATACAGCTGACCGTCCTTGCGATATTTCTTGGTCTTGTCCATGGTCCATTCAAAATATTTAAAGGTAATCCGGCGGTTACGGGCAATGGCATCATGAATTCTGTCTACATTATAATATATATTTTCGTTTGCAGCCTTTACCCTGTTGGTTACATACACCTGACGTCTAAGAAGCTGAGCATCGTAATGACCCGCAAGCTGCTCAATCTTGGAAATGAGACTGAGGCTCTTTTTTGCCGTCATAAACTTTGCACTCTGAACAGAATCCACAAGGAGCTTTAGCTCTGCCAGTTCAAACTGTCTGCTACCTACATAATATCCGAAGGTCTTGCTCTTAACCTGGACTATATCCATACCGTAAACATCACTGAGAAGCTCCAGGTCGTCATATATACTCTTACGCTCGGCATTGATACCGTACTTCGCAAGCTCGGATATCATATCCTTTACTGTCATGGGATGATTTTCATCCGTTTTTTCCATAAGCATTGTATAAAGGTACAGCAGCTTGAGCTTTTGCATTGAGGACTTTGCCATATCAAATCACCTCCGGCTATAATATATATTAATTGTATCACACAATCCGGGTAATATGCAACAGTATATTGTTACGTTTTTGCTATTTAAATTTTTTGTATTGTAAAATTTGACGATAAGAGAATAGTTATCGGGAATACTATGATTGAAAAAGCATACCAAATAAATGAAAATATTCTGACAAACATATATCTGTATGATAAAGCAGAAAACTTTATAAAAATTTGCGTAATCATATTTTTTGTGTTATAATGTAATTAATAAATATGTCATAATGGGAGGAAACCACATTGAAAAATATTGTTTCAGAAAAAATGTATGCTCTCGGAAGCAAGCGTTCCGAAATAAGAGAGCTTTTTGAATACGGCAAAAAAAGAATTGCCGAGGTTGGTGCAGAAAATGTGTATGATTTTAGTCTGGGTAACCCGAGCGTTCCTGCGCCGGACTGTGTTAAAGAGGCACTTACAGACCTGATATGCAACGGAGACCCGGTGGCGCTCCACGGCTACACCTCCGCCCAGGGAGATCAAGGTGTGAGAGAGACTTGTGCCGATTATATAATAAAAACTCACGGCACAGAATGCAGTGCAAATGACTTTTACATGACCTGCGGTGCGGCAGCATCACTGACAATTTCTCTCAGTGCACTGGCTCAGGAGGGTGACGAAACTATCGTGCTGGCTCCGTATTTTCCGGAATACCAAGTGTTTATAGCTCAGGCAGGCATGAATTGTGTTGAAGTTAAATGCAATGAAGAGGATTTTCAGGTGGATTTTGATGCTTTTGAAGCAGCGCTCTCAGAGCACACAAAGGCTGTTATCATCAACTCTCCAAACAATCCTTCTGGCGCGGTGCTTTCTGAGAATACTATAAAAAAACTTGCCTCTATACTTGAAAACGCACAGAAAAAATACGGACGCAATATATTCATTATTGCAGACGAGCCATACCGCGAGCTGGTATATGATGATATTTCGGTTCCGTTTATACCCAATTACTATAAAAATACACTGGTTTGCTACTCCTTTAGCAAATCCCTGTCACTGCCCGGAGAACGTATAGGCTACATATTTGTTCCTCCTGCTTCAGACTGTCACGACGAAGTATATTTTGCAGTGTGCGGAGCAGGAAGGTCACTGGGCTTTGTATGCGCCCCCAGTCTCTTTCAGAAAATGGTTCCATACTGTATCGGCAAAACCTCTGATATATCAATATATAAGAAAAATCGTGACCTGCTGTGCAACGCATTGACAGAATACGGCTACAAGGTAGTTCGACCCGACGGAGCATTTTACCTATTTGTAAAAACACTTGAGGAAGACTCACGCGCATTCTGCGAGAAGGCAAAGGCTCATGACCTGCTCCTGGTTGCAAGCGACAGCTTCGGAATGCCGGGATACTGCCGTATTTCTTACTGCGTATCAACCGATATGATTGAAAGAGCTTTGCCCGCATTCAAGGCACTGGCTGAAGAATACAACAAATAATATACAATAAAAATACCATGGCTTTATCATGGTATTTTTATTGTACCGGAGGAAACATACATGGAACTTACGAAAGAAGAAAAACAATACAAGCGCATGACGGAAACTCCCATACCAAAGCTTGTAATGACCCTTGCAGTGCCAACAACAATAAGTATGCTTGTAACTTCCCTTTACAACATTGCCGACACATACTTTGTATCTCAGTTAGGCAAAAGTGTGTCCGGTGCAGTAAGTGTGGTTTTTTCACTTATGGCGATTATACAGGCAGTCGGCTTCACACTGGGCATGGGTGCAGGCAGCATTATATCCCGCTCTCTCGGCAGAAAGGACTATGAGGAAGCAAATAGCTATGCATCGGCAGCTTTTTTTACCGCCATTGCAGCAGGACTGCTGCTGACGGTGTTCGGCAGTATTTTTTCAAAACAGCTGATGGGCAGTCTGGGAGCAACGGATACTGTGCTTCCATATGCTCAGCAATACGGAAAATACATTCTCCTGGGCGCACCGGTGATGATGAGCTCTTTTGTGCTCAACAACGTGCTCCGTGCAGAGGGAAAAGCCACCTACTCCATGATTGGTCTTACTACGGGCGGTATACTCAATATCATACTTGACCCCATATTTATATTTAATTTCAACATGGGAATATCCGGTGCGGCAATTGCCACACTTATCAGCCAGGTGATTTCCTTTTGCCTGCTGCTTAGCAGCTTTGTATTAAATAAGAGTGTGGTCAGGATTAAGCTGAATGCAATATGTGATTACGGTGCAACTCTTTTTGAAACATTCAAAACCGGAGCCCCGTCCTTTTGCCGCCAGGGATTTGCAAGTATTTCTACAGTCCTGCTGAATACCCAGGCAGGTATATGGGGCGGTGATGCAGCGCTTTCGGCAATGGGTATTGTGAGCAAAATATTTTCCTGCATATTCTGCGTAGGTCTTGGCATTGGTCAGGGATATCAGCCGGTTGCAGGCTACAACTTCAGCGCCGGAAAACCGGAAAGAGTAAAATCTGCATTTGGTTTCACATATCTTATGGGCACTGTAATAATGGTAAGCTTTGGTGCTGTAGCATTTATTTTTGCTCCGAAAATTTTGCCTTTATTTATAGACGATGCCGAGGTTATACAAATCGGCACAAGAGCACTGCGTTTTCAGGCAATCTCAATGCCTGTTCTGCCGCTGAACGTAGTGTGCAACATGACCTTCCAATCCCTTGGCTATAAGATAAAGGCTGTGCTGCTCTCATGCTGCAGACAAGGACTTTTCTTTATTCCCTGTGTGCTGATATTGCCGAATGTGCTCGGTCTTACCGGAGTTGAACTGACCCAGGCAACGGCAGATGCACTTACGGCATTGGTAAGCGTACCGTTCACAATATTGTTTATGAAAGAGATTAACAGAAAAATCAGCAGCAAAAATGAAATTTGATACAGTCATCCCGCAAAAATCGGGCAGTGCCTGCCACAAACTACAAGCTATTCTATGCAAGCTGCTCAGATACTGACATGATTTTCATTAATTTACCAAAAAAGATTGATGCGAATGCACAAAAGCTACGCATCAATCTTTTTTCTTCTTTTTTTCTTTTTGGGTTCGAACTCTTCTTTGTGAAGCTCTCTGTATTTCTCATACATATCGGGTCTTTTTGCCTGAGTTATATCAAGGGACTGCTGATGCCGCCACTTAGCTATCTCAGCATGATTTCCGCTTGTGAGAACAGCCGGTACTTCCACCCCGTGAAATTCAAAGGGTCTGGTGTACTGAGGATATTCAAGCAGACCGCCAAAATGAGATTCATCGGTAAAGCTCTCCTCATTGGACAGAACGCCGTCTATCATACGGCTGACAGCATCTATAACAGTCATAGCGGGAATTTCTCCCCCGGTAAGCACATAATCGCCAATGGAAATCTCCTCATCCACAATCTCGTCAAGCACCCTCTGGTCTATGCCCTCGTAATGACCGCAGATTATAAGTATATCGGATTTTTTTGAAAGCTCTATAGCCTTTTCCTGAGTAAATACATCGCCCTTGGGTGACATATGTATCACATGGGGCTTTGCATCGCATTTTTCACAGGCAGCAGTATATGCGTCAAATACAGGCGGCGCTTGCATAACCATACCTCTGCCGCCGCCGTAAGGCGCATCATCCACACGATTGTGCTTATTGCCCGCCCAATCTCTGATATTGTACAGATTAAAGCTTAATATTCCCTTTTCCCGGGCTCTGCCAAGCATACTTTCGCCAAGGACTCCCTCAAACATCTCGGGAAAAAGTGTAAGAATATGAAAATTCATAAAAAAATCTCCTGTTGTCATATATCAAGAAGCCCTGCGGGAATTCTTACATTGACATAGCCTTCCTCTATATTGACCTCTTCAAGCACTCCATCAATAATCGGAAGGAGAAGAGGCTTTTCGCCTTTCTTTTCAACAACATAGATATCATTGCTGCCTGTGGAAAAGACATCGGTTACCTTTCCGAAGCTTACTCCGTCCTCAAATACCTCAAGACCGATAATATCGGCTATAAGATATGTGCCCTCGGGCAGGTCGTCAAAAAGAGATTTTTCAACATAGAGGGTTTTGTTTTTAAGCTTTTCTGCTTCATTTATATTATCCAGACCTTCAAACTTTACAATTATGTTCGTCTTCTGGTATTTTACGCTTTTTACTTTATATGACGCCTTTTGATTTTCTGTATATACCACATCAAAAGCCTCAAACACCTCGGGATAATCGAGCCAGGGTACAATTTTGACCTCGCCCTTAAGTCCGTGGGTATTTACTATTTTCCCTATTTCTATAAGTTCTGCCATAACAGATTTCTCCTTTAACAGCATAAGGCTACCCTGAAACGGGTAGCCTTATGTTAATTGTTGTAATTATTGAACGATTTCAACTACCACACGCTTGTTTGCTCTGCTTGCAGCAGCCTTCATTACAGCACGGATAGACTTTGCTATTCTGCCCTGCTTGCCGATTACCTTGCCCATGTCAGACTCATTTACATGAAGCTCCAGCACAAGAGCACGTTCACTTTCGGACTCTGTTACATAAACATCGTCGGGACAGTCAACCAAGGATTTGGCAATATATTCCAACAATTCTTTCATGTGCAATCAACCTCCGTAAAGCTTATTTTACAATTCCGCTGACTTTGAGCAGCTGCTTAACAGTGTCTGTGGGCTGTGCACCATCTGCCAACCATTTGTTAGCCTTTTCAGCATCAATCTTGATGGTTGAGGGATTTGTGAGGGGATCGTAAGTACCGATTTCCTCAATAAATCTACCATCTCTGGGGTATCTTGAATCTGCAACTACAACTCTGTAGAAAGGATTTTTCTTTGAACCCAGTCTTCTAAGACGAATTTTTACCATTATTTTCACCTCCAAAAAAATCTGTAAACAATATTTTAAACAGCAATCTATCTCATAAGACCCTTAAAGCCTCGCATGGCTTTTTTCATCTTGCTGGGATTACTGAATTGTTTCATCAACTGACGCATCTGATCAAACTGCTTCAAAAATGCGTTTATCTCTGCAGGAGTGGTACCGCTTCCGGCGGCAATACGCTTTTTGCGGGCGCCGTTTATAATATCGGGATTTTTTCTCTCCTGCTTTGTCATTGAAGTTATCATAGCTTCAATGTGCACCAGGCGCTTATCGTCAAAATCAACATTGGCAAGTGCCTTTTTGTCAACGCCGGGCATCATACCGAGCAAATCGGTAAGCGAACCCATTTTTTTCATTTGGTTCATCTGGTCAAGATAATCATCAAGGTCAAAGGACTTATGACGAATCTTGTTTTCAAGCTCTGCAGCCTTCTTATCGTCATATTCCTCGGTAATCTTGTCAATAAGCGTGAGCATATCGCCCATACCAAGAATTCTTGACGCCATTCTGTCCGGATAGAACCAGTCCAAATCGCCAAGCTTTTCACCCTGACCTGCAAACTTGATGGGCTTGCCGGTAACGGCTCTTACTGACAGTGCTGCACCGCCCCGGGTGTCACCGTCAAGCTTGGTGAGGACAACACCTGTTACATCCAGCTTTTCATCAAAGCCCGATGCCACATTAACTGCATCCTGACCTGTCATTGCATCAATAACAAGAAGAATTTCGGCAGGTTTGGTTGCCTCTTTGATATTGGCAAGCTCATCCATAAGCTCTTCGTTTATCTGCAATCGACCGGCGGTATCTATGATGACTACATCATTGCTGTAGTACTTAGCATGTTCAATACTCTTTTTTGCAATCTCCACAGGGTCTGTACAATCGTCTATGGAGAACACAGGTACATCCACCTGACTGCCCACAACCTGGAGCTGCTTTCTTGCAGCAGGTCTGTATACGTCGCAGGCAACAAGAAGAGGTCTCTTGTGCTGCTTTTTAAGCAGGGCGCCAATCTTGGCACTGGTGGTAGTTTTACCGGCACCCTGGAGACCAACCATCATGATAACCGAAGGTGTTTGTGAAGAGTAATTGATTTTGGAAACCTTCTCTCCCATGAGCGCAGTGAGCTCTTCGTTTACTATCTTGATAATCTGCTGGGCGGGAGTGAGGCTCTCAAGGACGTTAGAACCAAGGGCTTTTTCGGATACGGAATTAATAAAATCCTTAACCACCTTAAAGTTAACGTCTGCCTCAAGGAGTGCAAGCTTTACTTCACGCATCGCAGTTTTCAGATCTGCTTCTGTTATCTTGCCTTTACCCTTAAGCTTTTTAAAGGCGTCCTGAAGCTTTTCGGTAAGATTGTCAAATGCCAAAGTAATCAACTCCTTTTAAATATCGTTTTCAACATCAGCTATGAGTCTTATAATCTCAGCTGAACTCTTCATATCTGAGCCTTGCTCCACAAGAGCTCTGATTCTGCCCAGATTGTCGGTGATACGGGAAAACTTCTTCCAGAGTCCGAGAGAATTTTCATAGTTAGTCAGCTCTTTTTCGGCTCTTACTATATTATCTCTCACGCCCTGACGTGTTATGCCGTACTCAGCTGCAATCTCACTGAGAGACAAATCCTCCTGATAATACATCTGCATTATTTCCCTTTGCTTATCGCTGAGCAGATTTCCGTAGAAATCCATCAGATAAGACATCTCAAGATTTTTCATAATTCACCTTAAATTACAAAACTCAAGTGTAAAGCAATTAACTTTACACTTGAGTTATTATACACTTGTTTTTCATGTTTGTCAATAGTTTTTTCAAAAATTTTATTTCTATAAATCAAATTCAATAATCACCCTTCTTGTTAATAAATTATATTCAGCTGTGCTTAGTCCCCCGCCTGTACTGCGACGGGCTTTCGCCCACATATTTTTTAAAAAGCAAGCTGAAATAGCTGTGGCTCTCAAAACCGATATGAGCGGCTATATCCTTTATATCCATATTGGTATTGCTGAGCAGTTCCTTTGCCTTTTGCAGCTTAATCAGATTCATATATTCAAAAGGGCGGTAGCCTGTGTGCTTTTTAAACACTCTGCAAAAATGCTCCTCTGATATACCGAAACGTCCTGCAATGTCAGAAAGAGTGCTCTCTGGCTGCTCGGAAAAACCGTGGAGCACCGCAGTGATGATATCACGCTGCTTGCGTGAAGGAGCAGAGCTGAACTCAAGGCAATCCCGTAATTCCAAAAGCATTGAATACAGGTATACACTCAGCTTGGTATCCAGCGCTATATCCTGCTTCATTTCATACAGCCTGCGGTGATATTCCGGGAAATCAAGCTTCTCGGCCATATTGGCTATCCATGGTTCAAAATCAAAAAAGTCTTTTACCCCGCTGCCGTTGAATGTAAAATATTTTGTCTCCCAGTCATCTGTCAGGGCATGGTACTCATGGGGATATGATGAGGGCAAAAAGAACAGACTGCCTTTTTTTAATTCAAAGGACTCTCCGTTTATAAAGCATTCCCCCGCTCCTCTCACGGTATATAAAAACTGATGGTCCTCTATACCAAGGGGTCTGTGAACAATTGTCTGAAATCTTGCCTCTCCTATACTGCTGAGATAGAAAGGCATTGTCTTTTCTCTCAATGTTACGACAGGCAAAAATAAAGAAACCTTCAACCGGCTCACCTCCAATTATATTGATTATAGCATAAACCAGCAAAAATATCAATATTCTTATAGTGATTGTCAAAATAATATTATTGTAATGGATTTTTGAAAATGTTATAATCGTCAATATAGAAATAATTTATTCATATGCGGGAGATACAGATATGAAAAATACAGTGGAAATTAAAAAAGACGGTGTTTACCTTAACGATGAAAAATTCTTCCTTGTAAGCGGCGATATGCATTACTTCCGCATCCTGCCTGAGGGTTGGGACAGAAGATTAAAGCTTATGAATGATTTCGGACTTACGGCGGTTACAACCTATGTACCATGGAATCTGACTGAGCCAAGACCGGGAGAATACTGCTTTCAGGGCAGAGCTGACCTGTGCCGTTTCCTGGAAGCAGCTCAGCAAAACGGGCTTAAGGTGCTGCTGAGATGCTCGCCCTATCTCTGCGGTGAATGGGAAATGGGCGGTCTGCCCAGCTGGCTCCTTAAGGACAGAACCCTGTGCCTGCGCTCAAGCGACCCGGCATACATGGAGGCGGCAAACAGGTACAACAAGGTGCTCTGCGACAAAATACGCCCCTATCTCTACACCAACGGCGGTCCTGTAATTCTCGTCGGACTCGAAAACGAATACGGCAGCTTTGGCGATGACAAGGAATATCTGCAGATGCTGTGTGATTTCTACCGCAATGAAAATATCGACGTGCCCTTTATCAGTGCCAACGGTGTTGACAATTTCAAATATATAAACGGCACTCTTGATGACAACTGGAACGGCATTGACCACTGCGCACACCCGGACTCACTGCCTCAGTTTGAAAAGCTGAGAGAGCTTCAGCCTGACAAGCCGCTTATGAGTGGCGAAGCATGGACGGGATATATACAGTTCTGGGGCAGAGAGTTTTTAAAGAGTACTACCGGCAAATATATGGCTGAATACTTCAGAGAAGCACTCAGAATGGGAGTGTGTGTAAACTTCTATATGTTCTGCGGCGGAACCAACTTTGAGTTTACAAGCGGAGCTCTTCACAGCGTGGGCAACACAGGCTATGCACCGCTTATGACCAGCTATGACTACGATGCCCCCGTAAGCGAGGAGGGAACTCCTACAGGAAAATACTTTGAGCTGCGAGATGTCCTTGACGAGTATTTGGAAAAAGAAAAAAGACCTCATGTGAATCCCCTTGACTATGAAGCTCAGGAAATAAAAAATATTGAGCTTACCGAAAGCGCAATGCTCCTTGACAGCATAGATAACCTGTCTGAAAAAAGAGTCATGGCAAACCGCACAATATGCATGGAGGATCTTGACCAGGACTACGGCTATATATGCTACAAATCCCAGATAAGATACACCGACCCGAGAGTGCGGTATCTATATATCGAAGGGCTTGCAGACAGAGCAACCGTATATATAGACGGAGAATATATCGGCACTCAGATGAGGGATGCAGAAAACAACTCCGAAATAAAATTCACCGTAAAAGAAGGCGGCAGCGAGCTGACAATACTGGTCGAAAACATGGGACGAATCAACTATGGCTACGAAATGTATGACAGAAAAGGAATCCTGGGTGCTGTACGGGTGAAAATTCAAAATCCCGACGGCAGCTTCCTTTATAACTATGCAAACAATATGCGCTACACTATAGACTGTCTGCCGCTCAAATCCATATCGTCTCTTGAGTACAAAAAAGGTATTGAGCTTACGGACAAGCCCTGTTTCTGCAAAGGAACCTTTGATGCAAAGGCAGGTATTGACACCTTTGTTGACATGGCAGGCTGGCACAAGGGCAATGTATGGATAAACGGCTTTAACCTTGGCAGATACTGGGAAATAGGACCTCAGCGTACCTTGTATGTGCCCGGTGAACTCCTTAAAGAAAAAGACAATGTAATAGAAATACTGGAGCTCCACAGACCCAAGGCAGACCTGACAGTTTCTTGCCCTGACCATTCTCTGCTCTGCGAGAAAATAAACAATTCTCTTCTGAGCACGGATTTTATGCTGCTTTAATACTCATATAATACATAAAGGGCGTGTCCCAATAAGTGAAATCACTTGCTGAGGCAACGCCCTTTCATTGTATATAAATATGCTGATTTATAATATCTATTACTATCGAATTAATCAGTTAAATTATCAAAATATCCCTGAACAAGAACCACAGGTGTGCCCTTATCTCCGGAACCGCTTGTGAGGTCGCAGAGTGAACCGATAAGGTCTGTCAGGCGGCGGGGAGTTGTACCCTGAGAAGCCATGTTGCCCACCAGGTCATCATCCTTTTTGCGGATAGCGGCTTCGATAGCATTTTTAAGCTCTTCGCCCTTGAGATCTGCAAAGTCGTTGTCTGCCAGATACTTAAGCTTAAGCTCATTTGGTGTACCCTCAAGTCCCTTGGTATATGCAGGGGAAACAATGGGGTCTGCAAGCTCCCAGATTTTGCCCACGGGATCCTTGAATGCACCGTCACCGTATACCATAACTTCAATATGCTTACCGCTGCGCTCCAAAAGCTGAGCCTGGATGCTCTCTACCATATCGAAGCAATCCTGAGGGAACAGCTTAACCATGTCTTCGGTTGACTTATTGGAGCCGAGCAGACCGTATTTTTCATTAAAGCCACTGCCGTTTACAGACTGTGTGAGTATATCGTCCAGTCCGAATACACGTTTTGCGCCTGCAGCCTTAAGGATACGCTTGGTACGTGCGCGGCTGTGAATATCACAGTTGAGCACACTGTCGGTATACTGCAGAATCACACGTGGATCATTGGCAAGAACAATCTCTGCCTCTGCACCGCAGGAGCGGATAAGATCGCCGTAATATTTGATATAATCAACACCTGTGAACGGATGGGGATTCTCACCAAAAAGCTCACGGTATTTTGCTTCACTCAAAACATCAGAATAAGGATTGATGCCGGCTTCGTCCAGCTGATCCAGTGAAACCAGAGCATTGCCCACCTCATCGCTTGGGTAGTTGAGCATAAGCACAACCTTCTTGGCACCCTTTGCAATACCGCGCAGACAGATTGCAAAACGGTTACGGCTGAGAATGGGGAATATAACGCCGATTGTACCGCCGCCGAGCTTTGCCTTTACATCCTCGGCAATAGCATCAACAGACGCATAATTTCCCTGAGAGCGTGCAACAACAGATTCTGTCACTGCCACTACATCACGGTCACGCAGTTCAAAGCCCTCTGCCTGAGCCGCTTCTATAACACTGTCAACTACAATTGAAGCAATGTTGTCACCCTCGCGGATAATAGGACAACGAATACCTCTTGAAATTGTACCGGTTTTTCTTTCCATAAAAAATCTCCTCCAAGTTATTGACTTTCTTAACCTATATTATTATAATACAATTACAGACATAAGTAAAGCAGATAATACTTACAACAGTGATAAGGAGTGCTTATATGAAAACAAAGCTTGACTACTACAGAATTTTTTACGAAACTGCCCGCCATGCATCATTTTCCACTGCCGCACAGCATCTATATATCTCCCAGTCTGCCATATCCCAGTGTATACGTCAGCTTGAGCAGGATCTGAATGCTCAGCTGTTTAACCGCAGCCGTCGCGGTGTTACCCTTACAAAAGAAGGTATGCTTCTTTTTCAAAAGGTTGAAAGCGCCATGATGGCAATTGAACAGGGCGAAACACTACTGGCACGGCTTCATCACCTGGACAGCGGGTCGCTGATTATTGCCGCGGCAGATACCATCACCGCCCACTACCTGCTGCCGTATCTGGAGCAGTTTCATGCAGAATATCCGGGAATACGCATTGAAATGGCAAACTCATATTCCTACCACATGCTGCAGCTTGTAAAGGAAGGTAAAGCAGAACTCGCCTTCGTAAACCTGCCTGTTGAGGATGATGAGCTGTGCATTGAGCCCTGTCTTGAGGTGCACGATATTTTTGTATGCGGTCCCGAATATGCCATGAAAACCTGCTATACATGGGAAGAAATGGCGGAAGAACCGCTCATTCTGCTGGAAACCAACTCCACCTCGCGCCGCTACTTAGACGAAAAATTCAGAGACAAGCATATAGAGCTTAAGCCTCAGATTGAAATTGCCGCACATCAGCTTCTGCTTAGATTTGCTTCAATACATCTCGGAGTTGCCTGCGTGGTTGAGGAATTTTCAAAAGAAAGTCTGAAGCAGGGAGCCGTACTTCCTATGAAACTCAATCCTCCTCTGCCTCCGAGAAGCATAGGCTATGCATATCTGCGCCACAATCCGCTGTCAACCGCGGCACAGGCATTTTTACAGCTTATTCAGCAAAAAGCGCCTTCGCAAAATCATCGGCATTAAACACCTGCAGGTCTTCTATACCCTCGCCCACACCTACAAGCTTAACAGGTATTTTTTCCTCGTGGGCAATAGCAAGGACAATACCACCCTTGGCACTGCCGTCAAGCTTGGTGAGGATAATGCCGGATATATCGGCGCTCTCACGAAAGAGCTTTACCTGGTTTACCGCATTCTGACCGGTGGTTGCATCCAGCACAAGGAGAGTTTCCTTGGAGCAGCCGGGGAGCTCGCGCTCCATAACGCGGAATATCTTGCTGAGCTCATCCATTAGATTTTTCTTATTATGCAGTCTGCCGGCGGTATCGAGAATGATTACGTCGGCATTTCTTGCCTTTGCCGCAGATATTGTGTCAAACACAACTGCCGCAGGGTCGGAGCCCTCCTGATGCTTGATAAGGTCAATACCGGAGCGGTCTGCCCATATCTGCAGCTGGTCTATAGCCGCTGCACGGAAGGTATCTGCCGCACCGATAACAACCTTCTTGCCCTCTGCCTTGTAACGTGCTGCCATCTTGCCTATTGATGTGGTCTTACCGACACCGTTTACACCGATTACCATGATAACCGAGGGAGTTGTTTCAAGCTTCATTGTGGTGTCGTTCTCCGAGAGAATTTCGGCAATGATTTCTTCAATTGCACCCTTTACCTCGGAGGGTTCTTTTATCCTGTCGCTCTTCACTCTTTCACGGAGCTGACTGATAATGTAAAGCGATGTTTCCACACCGACATCTGCCATAATCAGCGCTTCTTCAAGCTCTTCAAAAAGGTCTTCATCTACAATACGGAAAGCCTTGAGCACAGAGTCGATTTTGTCATTAAAGGATTTTCTTGTTTTTTCAAGTCCGCTCTTAAGCTTTGCAAAGAAGCCTATTTTCTGCTTAGGTTTTTCTATTATTTTTTCAGAAACAACAGCTTCCTCCGGCTCGGCAGATACTTCTGCAGTCACAGCTTCTTCGGCATCTGCCGGCTCTTCCGTTATTTCAGCCACGAGAGTTTCTTGCGCATCTTCAGCAACTGCCTCCTCTGCTTCCTCAGGTTCGGTCTCAGAGACCGGCTCTTCAACTGCAGCAGCCTCGGGCTCGGAGCTTATTCCCTCAGCCGCATCTTCTTCTGCAGCCTCAGGCTCGGAGATTTCCTCCTTATCATCCCCGATGAATTCTTCAATATCATCGATAAGCTCATCAGCCTTTTCTTTTACTTCTTCAGCAAAATCCTCTGCTTTTTCTGCAATATCTTCAACCGCATCTTCAATTATCCCATCAAGCTCTTCTGCCGCTTCGTCATTTTTTTCTTCGGTTACTTCCAATATTTCTTCATCATTCTTTCCAAAGCCGAATAATCGACCGAATGTTTTTTTAAGCCCCATCTGTAGTATAATCCTCCAAATCTTCAAATTTCAGTTTAAGCAGCTTGGATATACCTCTCTCCTGCATGGTTACACCGTACATAATGTCGGCTGCCTCCATGGTACCTCTACGGTGGGTAACCACTATAAACTGAGTTTTCTTGCTGTATTTTTTTATATAATCCGCAAAGCGGTATACATTATTATCATCCAGTGCAGCCTCAACCTCGTCCAGTATACAGAAAGGGGTGGGCCGTACCTCAAGAACTGAGAAAAGCAATGCTATTGCCGAAAGTGCTCTTTCGCCGCCGGAGAGAGCCATCATGTTCTGCAGCTTTTTGCCCGGAGGCTGTACCTCAATCTCAATGCCGCTTTCAAGAACATTGTCCGGCTCGGACAGGGTAAGCTTGCCCATACCGCCGCCAAAGAGTGCCCTGAAGGTCTCGTCAAACTTCTCGCGGATAATGGCGAATGCTTCATTAAAGCGGGAAACCATCTCTGTCTGCAGTTCCTTGATAATATCCTCCAGCTTTTCCTTGGTTTCGTCAAGGTCTTTTTTCTGCTCGGTGAGATAGTCGAATTTTTCTTTAACTTCCTTGTACTGCTCGATTGCATCAATATTTATGTTGCCCAATGCCTTGATTTTTCCTCTGAGAGATGCCGCCTCCCTTTGTGCTTCGGGCATATTAAAGTCGGTTTTCTTAAATTCCAGAGCAGTGTTGTAGGTCAGCTCATAGTCCTCCCAGAGCTTGTTGATTACATTTTCCGTGTCGGACTCATATTTTGCATTTTTGCTCTCTAAGCGTACAACCTCCTGCTGCAGGTCGTAGATAATGGCATTCTGCTCCTTAAGGGACTGCTGAGTTTTTTTCATATCCTCCTGCCCCTTAGCATACTGCTTTTCGCCCTGCTCTATCTCATAATAAAGAGACTTGCTGTTTGTCTTGGCATCGCTGATTCTTTTGTTTATAGTCTTTATCTCTTCTTCTATCTGTGCATTTTTATCGGCAATAGCTGCAATATCGGTATTTCTTGCCTCTATTTCCTTTTCGTAGGACAGAATATTTTCGTCTGTCTGAGCACTTCTCTCGGCAATCATTTCCAAATCCTTGTCGATAGCACCCACGGTGATTTTGTCCTCGGTGATGCCTGCGGCAAAGCTTTCTCTCTGCTCGGTCAGGTCTGCACCCTCTCCCTCAAGCTTTGAGAGAAACTCTCTCACGGAGCGGATTTTTTCTTCCTTCTCCATGATTTCTTTCTTAAAGCCTTCCTTCTGCTTGTCGATATCGGCAATTTCGTTGATGATATCGCCGCTCTCGCCGGTAAGCATCTCTATGCTTTTGGTAATCTCGTTAAGACCTCTTTCATCGGAATTTATCTGTGAGCGAAGTCGCACATCCTCGTGCTCGCAGGAGCGGATGATATCCTCAAGTTCCTGCTTTTTCTCAGCCATTTTGTTTATGGCGGCCTTATAGTCGGCTATAAGGTCATCTGTCTTATCAGACTGCTTTCGCATCGAAGCGATTTCCTCACGAAGCTGTTCAATATCTCTTGCACGGCTGAGCAGACTCTGATTGTGATTGGTGCTGCCGCCTGTCATAGAGCCGCCAGGATTGAGCAGCTGACCATCGAGAGTAACAATCCTCAGCCTATAGCCGCTCTTTTTTGCCATGGCAGTCGCATTGTCTATATTATCTGCAATAACGGTTCTGCCAAGAAGGCTTTTAAAGATACCATCATATTTTGCATCGTATCCTATAAGCTCGCTTGCTATGCCCACATAGCCCTTGTCACTGACAGGGGGATTTTTTACAAGCTCGCCCTTTACCGAGGTAAGTGGCAGGAAGGTAGCACGTCCGATTTTGTTGTTCTTCAGGTAGGCAATACATTTTTTTGCCGCCTCCTCATCGGTCACTACAATATTCTGAAGCATATTGCCCAAAGCAATCTCAATGGCGGTTATGTATTCATCCCTGACCTCAAGGAGCTTGGACACAACGCCTTCAACTCCCGGCATCCTTGCGCCAAGTACGGATTTTACACTCTTGGCATAGCCCTCATAGCCTTTTTCAAGGTCTTCAAGAATATTTTTTCGGGACTGCTTTTCGTTGAGCTTAGTGATAAACTCGTTCTGCTGTTTTTTTGCGGTATCCAGCTTTCCTGCCACCTCAAAATAATCCTTCTTGAGGATTTCCATATCATCAAGAGCTTTTTTCTTTTTGCCGCTGTTTTCCTCCAGAGAGTTCTTCAGGGCTTCAAGTCTTTTTGCAATATCGTCTCCGGCAGATTTTTTGTTTGCAAGGTCTGTCTTAAGACTTTCTTTTCTTTCATCAAAATTCTTAAGCAGCACATCCATACTGGTGGAGCGTGCTTTTATTGATGATATTTCGCTTAAGAGGTCAACAATTTCGGATTTAAAATTTTCTACCTCTTCAAGACGTTTGTTAATCTCTGTATCAAGTCTTTCAAGCTCTGCTGATTTATCCTCTATTCTCTTTGAGATATTCTCCTTATCCGCACGGAGCTTTTCTGCTGCTGATTCAAGCTCGTTTTTCTGATTTTTGCAGGTTTCTATTCTTTCTTTAAGCGCCTCTGCCTCTGCAGTCCAGCGCTGACTGTTTTCGGTATTGTTGCGGCTGTCATTGCGGAGGATTTCAATCCTGCTTTCCAGATTGCCGCTACCCTTTTCTACATTAAACAGCTCCTCGCGTACAGCGGTGATGCTTTCGTTAATTTCGACAAGCTCATTTGTTTTTGTCTCAATGGCATTTTCTATATCATGAAGCTTGGCTTTTTCGCTGTTAAGCTGATTGAAGGCTATGGTAAACTTCTCCTGACCCTCGGCAAGCTGCTGTCTCATTTTGTCTATATTGCGGATTGAGATATTTATTTCCAGACCCTTGAGCACCTCACGCAAATCCAAATACTGTCTCGCCTTTCTGGACTGATTTTCCAGAGGTCCCACCTGATCGGAGAGCGCCGAGATAAGGTCTTTTATACGGAGCAGGTTATCATCTGCGGCAAGAAGCTTTTTTTCTGCCTCCGCCTTGCGGTATTTATATTTTGTAATACCGGATGCCTCTTCAAATATATGGCGGCGCTCCTCAGCCTTTGAGGACAGAATCTGGTCAATCTTACCCTGCCCTATAACAGAATAGCCCTCTCGTCCGAGACCTGTATCCATAAAAAGCTCATGGATATCTCTCAATCGACAGGGATTGTTGTTGATACGGTATTCGCTCTCACCGCTTCGGTGGAGCTTTCTTGTGACCTTGATTTCCTCAAACTCGGAGTTAAAAAATCCGTCTTTATTATCAAAGCTTATGGATACCTGCGCAAAGCCCATGGGACTGCGCTTCTGAGTACCGGCAAAGATAATATCCTCCATTCGGCTGCCTCGGAGGCTCTTGACACTCTGCTCACCGAGAACCCAGCGTATGGCATCGGATACATTGCTCTTTCCGCTGCCGTTTGGTCCTACAATTGCAGTGATGCCACTGTCAAATTCAAGATTTATTTTATCCGCAAAGGATTTGAATCCGTTTACGTCTAAAGCCTTTAAATACACACAAACACCTCAATTTTTTTAATCAATCAAAACAAAACACTTTAGCCGAAAGAGAATAATCCGAACCCGCCTTAAATAGCGCAATTTCGGCATCTTTCGGTTTGTCATCTTTGCAAGGCGTCAGCCTTGCTTCATCTTCCGCACCAAAATCTACCTGGAATTTCATCTGTTTAAGGTCATAGAATTTTCAAAGTGGGGATTTTTGTTCTCGACTTTTTTCAACACTCTTTACTAAAATCAGTGAACGATTTAGATGCCAAGCGTTTTTAATGAATTGACAACTATCGTTGTCATGAATTGGCTAAAGCCATGAATTGTTGCTATCGCAACATGAATTGAATTGCCTTTAATGTGCGTCAGCACAATTCATGAGCCAAAGGCTCAATTCATGAAATCGCAGATTTCAATTCATGCCGTAAGGCAATTCATTGAGTTTGCTCTGCAAACTCATTATACCATATTCACTCATAGATATCAACTATTTTATCGACAATTCTTATTAAGTTTCGCTCTGATGCAGCAACGGACACAACCTTAAGGCGGGTATTATATCTTTCTGCAAAATACCGCTTATTTTCGCCCTTATGCCCTACTGCGGCAGACACCATGGATGGGTGAACCGTCACCTCAAGCAGAGCTGAATTATCCATGTTTTTTTCTATAGCATGGCGCACAATCCTGCCAGTGCACAGCTCGCCTATGGCTGCATGATAGGGACCGATTACCGTATCGGCATTTATATTATCCGTGGTTTGCAGACCTATGCGGATAACAGGGATATTCTCTCTCCGGAACATTACAAGCAGCTCTGAGCAAAGCTCCACAGTCTCTTCAAGAGTAAAGGGAACATAATCTCCCCTGCGGTACATTTCCATCAGGTGAGTGCCATCCATAACCAATGTGGGATAAATCCGCACACAATCCGGTCTGAGAGATATGATATCCTTGGCTGTCCTTACAGATTTTTCGGCAGTATCGCCGGGAAGACCTGTCATCATCTGGAGACCAAGGGATATGCCGAAGCTGTGTATAAGCTCTGCAGCTCTTTTTACATCATCAAAGCTATGACCTCTGTTTGCATTTTTCAGCACCTCGCTATCGGTGGTCTGTACACCAAGCTCAATTACAGACATTCCGTACTCTTTGAGCATAGAGAGAATTTCTTCATTTATATAGTCGGGACGTGTGGAACAGCGTATTGCATGGATTTTGCCCTCAAGGAGATATCTGTGAGCAACACGCATCAGTGCCGCCTGCTGCTCCGGCTCAATCCCGGTAAAGCTGCCGCCAAAAAAAGCAACCTCGATATATCTTTCTTCATTGCCGGAGCCGGAAATAGACCCGAGATATTCATCTATGGTTTTTTCAACTGTATCGGGAGTGACCTCATCGGTCTGTCCTGTGATTTTTTTCTGATTACAAAAAACGCAGTCATGAGGACACCCCTTGTGGGGAACAAATATGGGAATATGATAAATACGCATGGTTACACCTCTTTTTTTAGCCGAAAGATAACAATCTATATTATATCAGAATACAAAAAAATGTCAAATTTCAAAAAACAAACAGCAACCCTCTCCGACAAAAAAAGCATCGGAGAGGGTTGCCATACAAAAGGAGTAGATAGGAGAATTAATTTTAGTTTTATCAAAAAAATGCTCCCTACGTGTTTTATTATAAAGCATTTTGTCAAACAATATCAATACTAAAATTAAAATTGACTTGATATTGTTTTCAAACAGTAATATAAATTTAAAGTTTGTAATCTATTTTTAATAAAACACACTGAAAAAGTCGGTATTTGTCGAAAAAGTCGAACAATCAATCAAATTCTATAACAAGTTCTTTTTCTTCAAACAGACCGAGCTCCATTGCAACATCTTCATCAACTGCGCCGCTATCTGCAAGAGTTTCTATGAGCATGATATCATCAGTATTTTTTACCTTAAGAGCACGATAAGATACATGCACCATCTTATCCCTGGTAAAGCCTATCTGCATAATGTCTCTGAGTTCGCCGCTTGAGGCAAGTAATAATGCGGCAGCTGCATGGTGAGCATTTTCGGGCTCGGCATTTTCATATCCGAGAGCACGCAAAACCAAAGTAAGATATTCGGCAGCTGTCATTTCGTTTTCCGGAGAGAAAGCAGCATCGCCCGTACCTTTGGTAATATTGTTTTCGTAGCAATACATAACATAGCTCTGTGCCCAGTGATTTTCCATATCATCAAAAACATTGGAGTAGCTTTTGGAAAGGGCTTCTTCTTCCATTCCCATAAGACGCACAAGCATAGTTGCACCCTCGGCACGGGTAAAGAGCCGCTCAAGCTCGTAGCCGTTTTCCGTGCCCTTAAACAGACCAAGCCTGTTGAGAGCATCAGCCTCCGATTTATATTCGGCACTTACAATCGTACACAGAGAGCAAAGTATTAATAATAGTGATATTATTTTTTTCATAAGCTAAGTCCCAGCTCCTTTGCAAGTTCTTCGTAAGTATCCGGATACATCATGCGCAAAAAACGTGTAAGAAATACACCGGTATAATTTATATCAGAGATTTCAACTTCTTCTCTGTTCCCTTCGTAAGATATATCTGCGTGATCTACAACAGTTTTGGATTCATCGGTATATACTAACGTAAAATTCAAGTTTATATCATCTATGAATTTATAATCATAAGTATAACCATCAAAATTGTAAATCGGTTTAAAACCCATATATATGCTGTAATCATTGGTCAGTTTAGAAGCCTCATTGATTTCATTTTGCGGTCTGCGTACTTCGTGGGTTACTTCGGCAAACCATCTTTCACCCTTATCACCTTGTGCACGAAGTAAAGACATGGCAGGATATGTTTTTCCGTTAATAATCAAGTGGATGCCGTAAAAAGTAACATTTGTCATTCCATCTGATGACACACCAAATTCAGGCATATCTACAACAAAATTCGCAGTGGAATTCACTTCGTAATCATAACGTTTACCGGAATGAACACCCTTAAGAAAAGTTACACTACGAATATTACCATCCTCATCACGATATTGACTATAAAGCTCGATAGTTTTTTCTTTATCTGCCCATTTATCATCTTCTGCTGATGAAGTTTCTGTTTGGGTATCGTCAGTTTTTTCCTCTTTTGCATCATTTTGTTTTTCTTCTTTAGTTTCTTCCTTTATTTCTTCTTTAACTTGATTTTCAAAATCATCACTTTCTACAGCATCTTTAGCAAATATAATGTTTAGATCTCCGTAATTTTTCAAAACACCATTTTCCACAAAATCTCCCTTATTTATTTCAGCTTTATATCCACTGTTTAAAGCAACCGTAATTCTATTTATTGAACCGTTTGCATCCATGTTCAGTTTAACGGTTTGCCTTGCAGAATCAGAATTTTTTGTGTTCAAATAAAATTTATTATCATAAATATCTTTATGTATGATATAATTAAATGTCATCAGATTTTCATCATCAATATTTTTTGAAATATAGAGATAGTCATCGTCATTTTTTTCCTGATTTACCCAATCCGAATAAAAAGCATAATGGATTTTTCCATCATTCACAGTCTTATATGATAAAATTCCAAATTCAAAATCAATAATTATTCCCGCTTCTACCGGTATCAAGTGCGTATTCTCTGCAAATGCCATATAAACTTTTTTTATCTCTGTAACCTCGGTTTGATATGGTTCTCTTTCCATTTTTTCTTCAAGCGCCTTTTGTTCCCTGTCCTGTGTAACTTTTTCATCAATATGTTTTACCAAAGAACAAATTTCTTCAATGATGCCTTGTGTATTGCAGTATATAAATGCATAATGTGTTTTGTTATTTGCCCTATTCCACACATCCATACACATACCATCTTTAGTAAAAATTATATGTATAATGTCCGACTTTTCTTTTTTCCAATTTTCTTCTGTAAAGTCGAGCATCATAATCATATCACCTTCAGAATAATCCGGATTACTTTCAGGCAAAAATTCTATAGTATTTATTACATCCAAGATTTCTGCAGTTATTTTTTTAATTTCTGCTTTATCCACTTGAATTTCATCAGTATTCCATAAACTAGTGTTTGTACCATCATAATAGCCGTATGTATAAAAAGAATAATTCGTAAAATCAGGCTTTTCGTCCAAATCCCAATTATAATTTGCTGCCAAGGGCTGTGGAACAAATAATACAAAGAACAATGTCATAACAATCAGAAACGATAATAACATCAATACTTTTTTCATGACTTTTACCTCCATAATTTTTTTGAAATTCGGAAACTGTTACCTTTCTTTAATAAGATATAAAAAGCATTATTCAATTTCCTCTGTCTCTTTAGGTTCAAAGCGTTCTGCTTCTCTTGAAGTTATAACAGATTTATCTGCAAGAGAACGTGCAAGAATCTTTCCGTCACTTTTTTTACCGGACATACAGCTATATACAAGGGTCACCATATCGCCGCGGTTAAAGTCTTCGCTTTTAAGCTCCTCAACAAACTCTTCTTTAAGAATATTTAGTGTAACACTGTTTTTCAATGCATTTTCAGGCTCTGTTTCAGTATATCCCATAAGTCTGAGCACAAGAGCAGCAAATTCCTCGGCTGTCACCTCAGCTTCTGGCGAGAATGTATTTTCGCCGGTTCCTTTGGTGATTCCGTTTTCATAGCAATACATAACATAAGGATACGACCATCTGTCAACAGTAACATCCTCAAAATCGCCATCAAAGCTCATAGATTTCACATTCGCTTCTTCTCCGAGAATACGTACAAGCATAACAGCACTTTCTTCACGGGTAAAGCTTTTGTCAAGCTCATAGCCTTTAGATGTTCCCTTAAAAAGTCCCAAACTATTTAAAACGTCTGCATTCGTTTTTTCCTTTTTTGCTTTTTGTTCAGGTGTCATTTCTGTGACAGTAATATTTCCCTCTTTCTCCTCATCCTCCGGAAAATAATCTTCCTTCTTTGTAGTCAACACTGTATCGATTTTCTGTACATACAAATCATCTTCATATGCTGTGTGTTCAACATTAAATGTAGGAATAGTTATACTGTTATTAAGAGTTTTGAATTTATATTCTATATCCATTGTTTTCTTGCTGAAATTTGCATTTTTCAATGCAAGCTCCTGATACCTGGTTGTCAATGATGTATATGTATAAATTAATTGGTTATTTTCAAGGATAGCGTGGTTATCAAAAGAAATATTATCAGTTTTGTAAGGCGCCCATCCTGTTTCCCATTTATACAGTTGTATTGAGTCCTTGTTTCCCTCTATAGTAAGTATAAAATAAGTTGAGCCCGCAAACAGACGAACAAGATTACATTTTGCAACAGTACCAACCTCTGCAGCATCACAGAAAACAGTGTCAAAATGCTCTTCCGTCACTTTCACATCAAAGTCGAGTTCTTCCATGAGTTTTAGAGTTTCACCATCAATGGTCAGGTTGTCAAAATCAAAATTTCTGCGAAATATATCGTTTATGGATTTTTCTTTTATTCCAAAAGCAAAATTCAGTTTGTTTTCAACCAAATCAATTAAATAATCTATAATCTTTTCCGGATTATCTGTAATTCTTTCTACGCCTCTGATTGATATCTCATTGTCGCGAATTATTAAAGGTAAAGTATTTCTAATTGACTGATCTCGATAAAATCTTAATGATACATTTATAAATTTAGGCTTATCTCTTACCAGCTTAACAATAGATGGGTCTGGATTTTCATCTGTGTTATCCAAAATAAAATCATAAAACTTTATCATTTCATCAGCAATAATCTTCTTTTCCTGACTTGAAATATTCAGAGGATTATCTTTTTGTGTTTCTGAAATGTATATTTTTCTGGTATTAATATTTAAATCATAGCTTATTTCACAGTCATCAGAAAAAAATGATTCGATATATTCATAAACACCGTTTATTTTGGAGGAGGTGTCAGGTACAGTTTCTGTTTCTGTATTTTCTTCAGAAACAGGACTTTTCTCATCAACTTTGTTATTTTCGATATTTATGTTGCTTTCGCTATCATCATTTATATTTTCTTCGGGCTGATTTTTGTTTTCATCAATATTTTCATTATCTGTAATTTCATTGCCGTCGGTTATTTCTTTATTTTCAAGATTATGATTTTCTTGATTATCTGTTTCGATTTCGGGAATATTTTCCGTTTCTTCGACGGTATCAATTGTCTCAGAAACAATATTTTCCGCTTCTTCGACAGTTATTACATCAGTGTTGATTCCGCTTTCTTCTGCCGAAGCAGTGAAGGCTGTCAACATAAGAACAAATGCAGTAAATAATGCCATTAATCTTTTTGTTTTCATAATTGATTCGTCCTTTCATTATTAAATTTATTGGGAAATATTTCCTTGCAAAAATATTATAAATCATTTTTTCAATCATTATCAACAGAATTAATAAAACTGTTTTGATATTGTATTTAGATTGTAATAGTGTTTTAATTTTTGTAATTCAATCTTAAACATAGTAATCATAATGTAATATTGGTTATACAATCCGTGGTAACAAACTGTACCCCGAATTGTATAAAAGTATTATATATATTTATATAACACAGTTAATTAGATACCACTTCTATAATTGAACCGGAGAATTTTATATTACTATTTGAAGCCACATATCCTCCATCAAAAATTACCGAGGTATCAACCCACTTAAGCAAATTGTTTGAAGTTTCAAGGCAGTCAAATACTTTCAACTGATTATTCGTTTTATTCACACCACAAATAACAAGATATTTCATTTTAGTTACATCTGTAGGTGCAGTTGAGTCGGCAAGCTGCATAATCACAATTCTATTATTGGAAATCATGGTGTATAATTCATCTTCTGTTACAACATTTGCATTTGTAACACGGTTGAAATCAGTGCTTGAAGTGGCTGTTCCGCCCGTGTAAAACCAACATGTTGCCTGATATGTCTTAAACAATGTTCCTCTTGTAGGCATATCCGGATCAATTCCCAAATAAACTGCTGCATCATCCAATGATAGTGTACATAGAGGGCTACCTTCCTTTGCGAGTTTAAAATTTGCTAATAGCTTAGCACAGTGAAGCCAATCGTACTCAGATATTGGTTCTTGTGCGGTGTCTATATCAACTTCAACTACATCTATAGGCTCGGAAACAACCAAGATGACTGTACCACCGCTTGCAGCAACATCATTATATTTAGGAACAATAGTATATTCTCCTGCTGGCAATGAGCTTATAGTATCTGATGTAAGTTCAGTATTGTTATAATACAATTTCACATTTTCAATGGCAACACTGTCTTCAATTTCATTGTCATTAATTTTACAAGTCATTTTATTCATCACAGCAAACAACACATCGTCAACGGTTATCGTATTGCCTATAGTGTGTGAAATCTCCAAGTTATCTGAAAGTATTGCAGAATAATTATATGTTACTTCAAGGTCTACTCTGAATGAATAAGTTTTATATGAATCATAGCTTGTACTGTCAGGTCGTTCCACAACAATATAATAATCATGATACGGTTTTAAACCATTATAAGTAATTACCATATCATAATCTTCCTCTAATATGGCAGGTGACAGCTCATCACCAATGAATTCCCATGATGGTGGAATCTCATCATATGTTATTATGTCATCCATATCATAAAGACGGGGAATATATTCATAATCGGGGAAATTGTCGCAATTTACAGTTATTGTAATATTTCCACCACCTGCGTCTGTAGTAAATCTAAAGCCATCAGAATCGCCCCTGCAGAGAGTAAAATTATCCACAAAAGGAAAAGAAGTAATAACAGTTGCATATTGCGGTGAAGCGTCACCATAGGTTGGGTGGGCTGCAATATCATAGGCATCTTTTCTGCGAGCATCATACACATCAAGGTCATATGGGAAAGATTCCCAAGTATAATATCCTTCTAATGTACTACCTACTTTAGGAAGCTCAACATTAGATATTTCTATGTAATGTGTACCACTTGAAAAATTGATTTGTTCTTCTGCACCGGCATATGCAGGCACGTTAATTGTACTAACTACCCAAGTGTCATCAAAATAACCTGTATCATCTATAACATTATATATAGTAGCTTTGATTTTTTTGAGATTGTTAATAATTATATAGCCATTACCGGATGTCATTTCATAACCGAAAATATCTATATCACCGGCATAATCCAATGCACAATTTGTATTTGTAACATTTGAATAAATTCCGGCATCACAGTTTTCTTGCACCTCATATATGTTATTGGTATGATCATCAGGATACAAATCATCACGGGGAACTATTCTGAACGCAGCTGCACTAACATCACTTGATTCATTTTCAACTTCAAAATACCATACAGGATGGAAATCATCTGTTACGGTTACACCTCTTGTAGTTCTTGCGTTTTCACCGGTTCCTCCGCTACGAACAATGCTTGTATTATAACTACCGCTGGAAGTCAAAGAATATACAGTCATCATTGTATCTGAGTTGCCTATAGTTTCGATTATGTAATAGCCTGTTGCAGGCGGTACAAATCGAATAAGATAAGTATCTGTATCAATGTCAGGCATTTCCATAGTTCTGTAATATTCATAAGAATATGCTGTTGAAAAATCAGGAAGTGAAGCGGCAGTTGAAATACCATAATCCGAAATCGCTTCCGGCTGAGGATAATCCTTGGTAAAAGTAAATCCCCTGGTAAACACTCCCTCATATTCACCGCCGTCATAGGTAGAAATAAATCCTACATATGTTTGTTCATTGCCTTCTGTAGATGCCCTTACCTGCATTTCATAATAACAATCTCTGTCAAGGGTGCTGTAAAATGTATTGAGCTCATCTCCTGTCAAAGTATCTATATATGAGCTTAATTTGCAGCTATCAGTACATGATTCCTCCTCTTCATGATTACAAACCGGATTGTCTCCAACCTTCTTGATTTTTACATTATTAAATGTCTCACCGCTGTTGTTAGAAATACAATAATTTCCAAGAGTCATATCAACAGGAAAATTAGCAGCAACATGCTTTGTAGTTATATAACCGATATATTCGCTAACTGTTCCACCGATATTTTCATTTATAACAAGTGAATACTGTTTATTATTGGGGACATCCGTCATCACTACTGAAGTGTCTTCAGCTGTTATCATTTCACTAACAACAATATCATCTGTAGATAAATCCGTCATCGTAAACTGTACATTATCTTCATCTGACAGAATCTTAAGATAACTAAAATGCAAGTCCAATCTCATATCCTGACCAATGTTCTTATCAATTTGCATTGGAAAATCTTCATACAAATTTATAGTTGTTTCATCAATCATATCAGTATTCCATGAATCCGAACTTTCAGTATTACTTTCGGTTTGTGCAAAAGCTACTGTTGAACCCAATATGCATGCAGCCATTGCCAAAGATATAAACTTCTTAAAAACATTTTTCTTTTTCATTACGGTATTTCTCCTTTCAAAAATATAATCTGTTGTTTTTAATTTTTACCAATTATTACGTATTGAAAAAATCATATCAGCCCAATGGAATCACCCCCATTTTCATATAAACATCAGCAAATACAATTAATTGTATATTACCTCATTACTGTAGCCGACAACCGATTCGATAAGATTGTCTGAGGAATCATATGTAGCATACGTAACTCTGAGGATGTAAGAGCTTCCCTTGGTCGGCTTATATGTCTCATCAACTGTAGCACCAAGTTTTTCTTTTGCAGACCAGGTTTTAACCGTAGATCCATTTTCTTTTAATTCTACCTTTACACTCGCCACATAAGGTGTACGTACAGTTGTTTGAGCATAACAACACAAAACATTTGATGAGTTTAATTTCAGTTCACTATCATATGATGTTATACCGACAAATCTCGGCATAATAACTCCGGTGCCTGCGGAATTTACGGAGATATCACCTCCTTCAGCATGTACACAGGGTACACCCATAAGAATTGTTGCAGCTGAGAACACAGCTACTGCTTTTTTTACATTTGTTTTCATAATAAAAAACCTCCTTAAAATTTGTTCTCGTATATAAGAACAAATTTAAGAAGGTTTTTGGGACAAGATTTTTAAACTTTTTTGTATTTTTACTTATATTCTACGTTTTTAACAATTTTTTCAAGCTCTTTATGTGAAATATTACCATTGGTTACATAAGCAAAATTGTCATCATACCACATAATCAAATTATCTCTGTCATTGGTTACTCGTATGGCTTTATTTCCGTTGATGATTATTTCTTCAACTACAGAATCCTCTGTATCCAAACCGATATTGCTATCCAAACCATGCGTAACTATAGTAAAATAGTTATTGGCATCATCTTCAAAATGCAATCTTATATTAACATTATCCGAAAAATCCTTTTCTAAATGAAAGCCCGAAGGAACATAATTGAGTATCAAGCCATCCTCAGAAAAATATTTGCCGCCCTTATCATCAAAATGAAATTCCGTACCGGGAGCAGAGGGGTCATAGATATAATTAAGCACTCTTGTGCGCCATGCATCAACGCTGAAAACAGTCACAGCCGAAACCGTAACAAAAGCAAGAAGTATACATGCCGCATATTTTGAGGCTTTGGCAAGCTTTTTTAACATTTCACGGCGCTTATACTGTGCAAACAGCTTCGACATCTTCTGCTTATGCTCAGGAGAAAAGTCGACTTTATCTGCAGGTACAGGAATTTTTGCAGCTTCTTCTCTGCAAGCTTCAAATGCAGCTGCAGACAGCATTTCTTCAAATGCATTATCAAGGATTTTGTCAATATTATTTGCGTTTTTCATCTTCCTGCTCCTTTCTCAATTGATTTGCGACCATCTTTTTAGCTCGATTTGCCCGTTTTCGCACAGTATCAACCTTGATGTCAAGAATACGCGCTATTTCTTCATATTTCAAGCCATACACAATATTCAAATACAACACATCTTTGTATATATCATCAAGTTTAAAAATAATACCCTTTATATGCTGCACAGACTCACGACCTATGTATATATCGGCAGGATTGTTATTGCCGGGATCATCTTCTGTTATATCAGCCGAATACTTATATTCATTATACTTTTTTCGCTTGTTATAGATATTAATAGCTGTATGCTTGCTGACAGTAACAAAAAAATTACGCCGCAAATCCCGGTCTTCCGGTATTCTGTCCAAAAAATCAATAATACGCAAAAACGACTCATGAACAGCATCCTCGGCATATTGCTTGTCACCAAGCACGTCATATGCCACAGTGTACATGACAACACTGTATTCATGATACATTGCATCTAATTTTGATTGTTTTACTATGTCGGTAACCGCAAAAAACAACATGCTGAAAGTCTCCTTTGTTGCAGAATAGGGAAAATGATGTATAAATGATTTGACGGCTTTGCCGTTGTATATCAACTGCGCCGTGAATTCATGCAGCAAGGCATTATAATATTATTATAACACAATGGATTGAAAAGTCAAACTCAAGTTTGGCGGGCAGTCTTGTCAGACCACGTACCCGCCAAATTAAATTTTATTCAAAAAGTTCAGCACTGTTTTTGCTATTTTTAAACTCATATATCATCTGCCCGGTCAGGCTGATGGTAGGGTCGGCGCAGTCATCGGGGATTTCGTCACGGGTGAGCCACCGGGCAACACAAAGCTCGTTTTCGTCCATAGTAACAGCGTCATCACCGTCAAGCTCACAGAAAAAGCCTACAAGCAGGCTGTCTGTAAATGACCAGGGCTGGCTCTTGTAGTACCTGAGGTTCTTTACCCTGAGACCTACCTCCTCCATGACCTCGCGGCGAACGGTATCCTCAAGGCTCTCGCCCACCTCGGTATAGCCTGCCACCAGGGAATAGCGCTTATATTTGCCATGGGAGGGCGCATATTTGGTGAGAAGGATTTTATCACCGTTGATTATGCCGACAATCACACTGGGGCAAATCTGGGGATAGCTGAGTCTGTTGCAGTTGGGGCAAAGCATGGCACGCTCCTCACCCTGAGGAATCATGGGAGTGCCGCACTTGCCGCAAAAGGAATTGTTTGTGTACCAGTTGTGTATCTGAACGGCAGTTATCGCCGCAAAGGCATACCATACCGGACGCAGGTCACGGAAGGATGACTTGGGTATATAGCTCCAGCCGGGAAAACCGCCCTCAGGCAGGGTGCGCAGTTCAAAATAATTTGTATCGTCTATGGTAAAAAGAAATTTTGCCTTTTCAGCCGTTGGAGAATACAAAGCCCGGATATCGCCGACAGTCGGGAAAACAACATTATCGCCGTCCATACGGCACAAAAGGCTGTCGTTATCAAATATAAGCATTATATCGTCCGTACGCGGAACGGGCTTTTTGTATGTGACATCATAATAATGGGGTGAAATATCCTGTATCATTGTTTATGCTCCTTGTAATGGTATTGGTATTTTTTATTATAAAGCAATTTTCAGTCTTAGTCAAACATCACTAAAAAGTTTATCTGTAAATCCGCAAATATATGTATAGCCTTAGCAACCAATACTTAAGACGCCTTAAACGGCCAATTTTCGGCAACTTTCGGCTTGTCGTCCTTGAAAGGCGACAGCCTTCCTTCGTCCTTCGCACCAAAATTTGCTCAAAAATTCATCCGTTTTAGGTCATTTTGAGTTTTGGAATTATAAATTTTATTTCAGGCAAGGCAAACACGCAGGGAATATGGAAATATTTCCGAGTATTTTAACGAAGTATGAGATAAAATTTATATTTCAAAACCGTCTTTAGTGTTGGTTGCTAAGGCTACCACAGCAAAAAAATCATCCCCATACTGCGGGGGATGATTGAGAAGAATTTTATTCTGCTAAATGTGCTCTCGGTGTAAGAGAAAGATTCTTTACCTTGAGGCTCTTAATCTTGAGAGTCTGATTATTTTCGCCGTAAGGAACATATATATAGAAATCGGCATTACCGTTTCCATGAGTATTTCTCAGCTGAACATTGTTGAGCTTCACAGTGGCGGTCTTAACCTCGCCTGAGCCTGTACCGGTGGCAAGGACAGTCTCTGCACCGCCGTATACAGGCACCTCATACCAGCCCTTCCACTGATTGTGATTTATAATCATATCGCCGATAAAATCGTCTATATACTCAATTTCCATAATATAATTTATACTGTCAAGCTGACCGAAATGATAATTATCGTTTACTTCAAAATAAAGTCTGGTCTGCTTGGGAGCATCGTTTACTACAAGATATGTGTTTTCAACATAGCCGTTTTCGGAAACAGCCGCTCTGTTGTCAGCTTCACCCTCGGTTGACGAATAAAGCTTAACACCGTTTTCAACAGCCTTACCGGATGAGAAATCTATAGATACACCATTGGGGAAATGCTTATTGGATATATCTTCCCTTACTGTGCCAAAATCTCTGTCGCGGAGTGAGGTGTACTCATAAACTGCATCACTGCCTGTAGCTTTTGTTACATATACACTGCTTACATAGACATCCTTGTTGTCACTCTTAATTCTGAAATCTGTTGTTCCGGCAAATTTATTAACGGAAGAATCATCTATTGTAAAGCTCGCATTATCCAAATTAAACTGTGCAACAGCCCAATTACCGGTTTCAGCAAAACTAACACTCTTGGAATTTTGGGTAGAAACAGTCTTGGTGCCATCCTCAGCAGTTTTATATCCTAAATACTCCAAGCCGAGAGAGGTTCTGCCCTTTGCAAGAAATTCTACAAATATAGTGATATCTGAATCCTCAGAGGTAATTCCGCTGCCCTCCAGTACGTTAAAGTACATATAAGCACTTCTGATACTATATTCTGTGTTACTTCCGCATCTGAGAACATATGAGGTGTGCCATGCATCCTTGGTTACGCCGGACGAATCTGTTATTCGAAGCGTTCTGGTAGGTCCGTCGGAGCTGTTCGTAATATATTTGATTCCATTTGATTTTGCAAATTCAATCTGACCGAGTGTGGTTGAAGTCACACCATCAGCAGCAGTTTTATCAGTAACATAGCTATGATAATTCTGAATTTCATCAAGTGTATAGAGATTTGCAGTTCTGGAAAGATGCAATCCCTTTTCTATATCGGAATGCTTGCCGTTTATGGCTTGGAAACCGTTTACATAATCCTGACGTGCTTTGATATAAACACCATTGCCGTTTTCAAGATTATCAACTGCAGCTGCTACGGCATAGTTACTGCGGTATACAACCTCACCTGTTGACTCCGAAACAGCTTCTATCTGCCAGGTATGCTCCCCTGCTGCCGCATGGTCATCATAGTATGCCGAGGTCTTGCTCGAGCCTATGAGATTTCCGTCACGGTAGATATAAAAAACTGTATTCTCAAGAGGAATCTCGGAGGTATATTCGCTCCATGAGAGCAGGACTCTCCTGTCATAAGCGGTTGCACTGAGCACAAGCTTATCTGCTTCGTCAACAGAATATGACGGTGTGAGGTTACTTGTCCATATATATTTTCTGAAGGTATAATCTGTGCTGTTGGGCATATTCACCGGACTGTCGGTAGTGAGAGTCTTTGTCTCGCCTGCAGCAATATCTGTCAGGGCAGATTTTGCGACAGCAACCATAGCTTCGTTTTTGTCATACACTGCAGTATACAGTGCAGCATTGCTTGCTGCTTCGCCATTGTTGGTAACATCAACACTTGTGATGATATCGCCGCCGGCAATATAGTGTGTATACTGTTTTTTAGCATTTTTGTAGGTTACATTTGACACATCAAAGTCTGATGAAGAATTCTGCTTAAGGTCGGCAGTTTTGATAACGCCGATTCTTTTGATATAAGTATTGCCATAGTTAGCATTGATTTTGATATCTTCTTTACCTGTGCCAAGTCCGGAATTATTAGTTCTGAATTTTGCCTCGGTCGTAACAAAAACAGCAGTTTTCCACAGACCGGTGTTTGTTCTTGTAACAGAGAAATTGTTGTGACCCCTATCATTGCCTGATGATGTGTTATTGAGATGGGTTAAGGTCAAATCTCGAGTTCCTATGTCAAGATATTCAACAACAAAGGTAATCTCGTTATCACCGGTACTGAAGGTGTCATCAAGATTGAAATATATAGATCCTGGAACACTATTGACCGTATTGTTGCTGATACGGTAGTTGCCCTGAGTATAAAAAGCAACATCTTTAATATCGGCGTCAGCTGCTACAGATGTGTTGTCCACCCAGTTACCCTGTTCAAGCTGTACACGGTAAAGCCATGCACCATCCTTATTTTGGGTTACATATGATGTATCGCTCACTGACCCAAGGAGCTCATTTGTCCACCCAAGCTCTGCTGCTTTGGCAGTATCAGAAGCAGGTACAAGCTCTGTAACATAGGAACTATCGATTTCATCCTTGAGAGCATTCATATGGATACCGATATGTCCGTCAGAAACTGATGTTGCTTCGATATACGCCCCCTTTAATTTAGCCGCATTGAAATAATCCTCACCGCCTTGTACTATGGTGCCGGTATATTTATTGGTTGTAGCAGCACTGACGGTGATTGCTCCTACAAAGCTCATAAGCTGAACTATCATTGCAAAAACAAGGATAAAGCTGAGTTTTTTTGAAAATCTGCATTTCATATAAAATTCCACCTTTCATATTTGTAAGGATGTCATAAATATATAGTAAAATCATTACACAATTATTGTACAATATTATCCCTATTTGTGTAAATCGTATTTTTTTACAAAAAACAGACATTAAATTAAGATATTCTGCCAAAACAAAAAAAAGCATTGACTTTTGCATATGAATTATTATAATATTGAAGCAACATATATTACTCAGGAGGATTTTTTATATGAGATACAATCAACAATGGCTTGGCGCCTCAATTACAGACGGAAGCTACAGCGATTTTTTCACCGTAACGGTCCCCGGTGACATTCAGAAGGATTATGCAGAATTCATGAGCTGGGGCGATGTAAACTACATGGATAACTGTATAAAATATAATGATATAGAAGACCTGTTCTGGAGCTACAAAACCAATGTTGTATATGAAGCAAAGAAAGGTGAGCGTGTGTACTTTGTGACAGAGGGCATCGAATATGAATATGACGTAAAGCTCAACGGCAAATTGCTTCTGCATCACGAAGGAATGTTCAGCAAGGTCGAGACAGATATTACCGACGAGCTGAAAAACGGCAGCGACCTGGAAATAATAATATATCCCCATCCCAAAAGAGAGGGTGCTGCAGAATGCAGAGACCAGGCAGACCAGAGCTGCAAGCCTGCGGTAGGCTACGGCTGGGACTGGCATCCGAGACTGCTGGTATCGGGATTATGGAACGAGACATATATTGAAACCAGGTCAGACAACCATATAAATGATGTCGAAGTAAAATACACCTTAAACAAAGACCTGACAGCTGCCGATGTTCATTTTGAAATCGACTGTAAGGCAGACTGCGAAATCACAGTTTCTGATATGGATGGAAATACGCTTTACAAGGGAGCCAACACAGATATACATATGGAAAGCATCAGGCTCTGGTGGTGCAACGGTCAGGGCACTCCATACCTGTACAACTGGACCGTAAAATCAGCTGACTGCGAAAAAAGCGGTAGAATGGGCTTTAAAAAGGTTCGCCTGGTAATGAATGATAAAGCATGGGATGTACCCTTCTTTCCCAAGAGCCGTGCAAATGCTCCCATAACAGTTGAGCTCAACGGAAGAAGAATTTTTGCCAAGGGCAGTAACTGGGTTAATCCCGATATTTTCACCGGCACAATTACGGACGAGACATACAGAACCCAGGTTAAATATGCAAAAGAAGCAAACATGAACATTCTCCGCTGCTGGGGCGGCGCCAATGTGAACAAGGAAGCTTTCTTTGACGCCTGTGATGAATACGGAATCATGGTATGGCAGGAATTTCCCCTTTCATGCAACAACTACAAGGGTACTCCGGAATATCTCAGTGTACTTGAGCCGGAGGCAAGAGCCATAATCAAAAGAGTCCGCCGTCATGCCTGCCATGTAATATGGTGCGGCGGCAACGAATTATTTAACTCATGGTCGGGAATGACAGACCAGTCACATGCGCTGAGACTGCTTGACAAAATATGCTACGAAGAGGATTTTGCAAAGCCATATATCATGACTGCTCCGCTCAACGGTATGGGACACGGCTACTACCAGTTTTATGATACCGACACGGACAAAACGGTTTTTGAAATATACAGAAACAGCCATAAGAGCGCATATTCTGAATTCGGCAACCCGTCAATAGCATCTATGGAACAGCTCAGACGTATATTTGATGAAGAAACTCTCAACAATCCCTCTCCTGCAGTTGACTCTCCATGGTATCTGCATCACGGCTTCAAGGCATGGCATGAAAACAGCTGGTGCTGCTTTAATATACTGGAAAAATATTTTGGAAAGCAGAATACAATTGAAGAGTATGTAGAAAAAAGCAATATACTCCAGTGTGAGGGCTACAAATGCATTTTTGAAGAAGCAAGACGTCAGAAGCCCGAATGCTCCATGGCAATGAACTGGGACTACAACGAACCCTGGAGAACAGCGGCAGGAAACAACCTTATCGAATACCCCATGACTAAAAAACCATCATACTATGCGGTACAGTCTGCTCTGAGAGACGTTATGCCCAGTGCAAGAGCAGAGCATTTTACCTTCAAGCCCGGCGATGTGTTTAACGCAGAGCTGTGGCTCCTCAACGATTCTACCAAGGCTGTTGAAGACACAGTAGAAGTATACTTCACCGTGGACGGTGTTAAAAAGCATATTATGACCTGGAATACAGGTCTCGGAGAGGCAAATACAAATATAAGAGGTCACAGGATAGCTGTGGATATCCCCGACTCTCCCACTCAGCTTATGACACTTACCTTAGAGGCAAAATGCGGCACAAGCAAATACCGCTTCCTGCTTTCAAATGATATACCCGAGGGCGAAGTATTTATACCCACACTCAACAACTGATTGCTTAGCCGAAAGAGAATAACCCAAACCACGGTTTTCAAAGACGGATTTTGGTGCGGAAGATGAAGCAAAGCTGACGCCTTGCGAAGATGACAACCGAAAGGTGACGGAATTTCGCTGTTTAAGGCGGGTTCGGATTATTATCTTTAGGCTGAATAATATGTAATTAAAATCAACCGTTATGCAAAAATCTGCAGAGCGGTTGATTTTTTTCAAAAATTAAAAATAAGTGTTTATTTTTTCAGTAAGTTGGTGTATAATGATAGTCGAAGCAACCAACGCCTTTTGTATTGATTGCTTCGGCTAATTATTGACATTTATTGGGAGATGATCAAGTGAATAAATATGAATATGTTCATCTTGTGGGCATAGGTGGAATAAGCATGAGCGCCATTGCCAAGGTACTCCTGCATAACGGAACCAGGGTTTCCGGTTCAGATACAGGCTCAGGCGAAATTATAGATGAACTTAAAAATATGGGTGCCACCATATACGGAAGCCATGATGCTTCCAATATATCCGGCCAAAACCTTGTGGTATATACAGCTGCAGTAAAGGATGACAACCCGGAGCTGGTGGAAGCAAGAAAAAGAGATATTGAAACCGTAGACCGCGCAACAATGCTCGGTTGGATAATGAAGGACTATAAAAACGCAATATCGGTTGCCGGTACCCACGGCAAAACCACCACAACCTCAATGATGACATACATCCTCACTGAGGCTATGCTTGACCCGACGGTTATGGTGGGCGGTGAGCTGGATATACTGGGAGGCAACTTCAAAATGGGAAGAAGTGATTATTTTATCACAGAATCCTGCGAATACTGCCGCAGCTTCCTGAAATTCTTTCCAAAAATCGCCATTATACTAAATGTAGAAGAGGATCACCTGGACTACTACAGGGATATTGACGATATTATCGATGCATTCAGCGATTTTGCCGGACTTGTGCCGCCTGACGGATATGTTATAATCCCTTCGGAGGACAAAAATGCCGTAAAAGCCGCAGAAAATGCAAAGGGCAAGGTTATCACCTTCGGCTGGAACAGCGGTGATTTCCGCCCGGTGAATATTGAATTCAACAGATACGGATATGCTGAATTTGATGTATGCATGGGCGATAAAAAAATGGCGTCAATAAAGCTTAATGTAGCGGGAAAGCACAATGTTCTCAATGCAACAGCTTGTATTGCTGCTGCATATGCAATGGGAATAGATATGTCCCGGGCAGAAAGCGGGCTAAACAAATTTACCGGTACAAAACGCCGTTTTGAAAAAAAAGGCTACTGCAACGGTGCCTTGGTAATAGATGACTATGCCCACCATCCCACCGAGATAAAAACTACCATTGACTCTGTAAGCAGGCTGGATCACAACAAGGCATGGTTTATATTCCAGCCACACACCTATACAAGAACCTACACCCTGTTTGACGAGTTTGTAAATGTGCTTTCAAAAGCCGAAAATCTGATTATAGCAGACATATATGCCGCCAGAGAAAAGGACACAGGTCTTGTGTCAAGCAAAAAGCTTGCAGACGCAATCGACGGTGCCGTATATCTTGACAGCTTTGAAAAAATCGAGGGCTACATAAGACAAAATGCATCCGAGGGAGATGTTATACTGACAGTCGGAGCAGGAAATGTAGTGAAAATAGGAGAAAATCTTATAAAATAAAAAAAGCGGCGTATGGGTGTCCTTAATAAAACAGTATAGGTATTGACTGTCTGTCAAAGGATTGCCAAGAATAAAAGCTATACAGACGATTTTTTCGTTTGTATAGCTTTTTTCGTAATTATTATTGACAAAATCAAATATTTAGATTATAATATAAACAGATAGAGGGCAAGACCGCAAAGCGGTTAGCCAAGAAAGTCAATTAAAATAACTGCTTCAACTTGACCAGAGGAGCAGTTATTTTTTTATGGTTATTACAAGAAGCAACAGAACAATCATAAAATAAATTATGTATTCGTTTCCCATAAAACCACCCCCAATCCCTGCTTGATAACAGCAGAATAAAAAGGTGGCTAACCGCCCTCGAACTTGCCCAATATCAGGTTGGATTTCTCCAACAATGATATTTTACATAGTTTGAAAGAAAATGCAAGAATTTTGTCGGAATATTAGAAAACAAAGCAAGTATATCGTTTTTTACGGCGATATACTTGTTTTCGTTTTGTATGGAGTAAAATGTCACGCAATAGAGGTTGAAAATTGCCCTGTTTTATCGGTTTTCAAGGATGTTTTATTAGCCGAAAGATAATAATCCGAACCCGCCTTAAATAGCGTAATTCCGGCATCTTTGGGTTTGTCATCTTCGCAAGGCGTCAGCCTTGCTTCATCTTCCGCACCAAAATCTGCTTGGGATTTCATCTGTTTAAGGTCAGAGAATTTTCAAGGTGAGGATTTTTGGTTGCACAAGGCAAAAACGCAGGCAATCCTTGCAGATTACCGAGTATTTTAACGCAGCGAAAGCTAAAATTCGCCCTTGAAAATCGAGGTTCGGATTACTATCTTTCGGCTAAGGACACAACCATACACAGCTTTTTTTATTTTCCAAGCTCAATAGTTTTTTCATAGGCAGCAAGCACTGCCTCCATAACATCACCCCGGAAGCCGCCGTCCTCCAATGCCTTTACACCCTGAATTGTACTGCCTCCGGGCGAGCACACATTATCCTTAAGCTCTCCCGGATGGATACCGCTGTCAAAAAGCAGCTTTGCAGAGCCTTCAATCATCTTTGCCGCATAGGCAAGTGCTTTGCTCCTGGGAAGTCCGCAGGCAACAGCACCGTCGGCAAGGCTCTCAGCAAACATATATACAAAAGCCGGACCGCAGCCTGAAACAGCACTGGCGGCATCTATGAGTTTTTCTTCAATTGCATCCACAAAGCCGGCTTCACTCAGCATATCTGCCACAAAAGCACGTTCACTGTCACTTACATTTGCATTTGAGCAATAAAGCACAACACCGTTGCCTACAGAAACAGGAGTGTTCGGCATAATACGAACCACTGCAGCATCACCGCCCGCCATAAAGCAGATTTTGTCAGCAGAAACACCTGCCGCCATGGATATGAGCACGGTCTCACCTTTTCGTTCTATCAATATATCCCGTATACCCGCAAGCATGTCTGCCATCATCTGAGGCTTGACCCCGAGAAAAATATGCGAGCAGCTTCTTGCTATTTCTTCATTTGAAGCCACGGACGCACCTATGGAATCAGCAAGCAGCAAAGCCTTGTCACGGCAAAAATCCGCAAGGAGTATTTTGTCGCCGCCAAGCTTTTTTGCAACAGCCTTTGCCAGGGCACCGCCCATATTTCCGGCTCCTATAAAACCGATTTTGTATGTCATTTATATCATTCCCTTCAATTAGCGTATATGACCGTTTCCGGTGATAATATATTTATAGGTATTGAGCTCCTCAAGACCCATGGGACCTCTGGCATGGAGCTTCTGAGTGGAAATACCCATTTCACAGCCGAGACCGAACTCGCCTCCGTCGGTAAAGCGTGTAGAGGAATTTACATACACTGCAGCACTGTCAACAAGAGTGCAGAATTTCTTTTCAGAAGAAGGGTCAGTGGTGATAATTGACTCGCTGTGTCCTGTTGAATGGGTGCTTATATGAGAAATAGCCTCATCAACATTTTCAACAAGCTTTACTGCTAAGATATAATCGAGAAATTCCGTATCAAAATCTCCGTCTCCGGCAGGTGTGCCGCCTATGATTTCATAGGCTTTTTCATCGCATCTGAGCTCTGCATAAGGCTTTCCGGAAGAAATCCTGTCGTCAACCAGTGCTTTTTTCAGCATGGGAAGAAATTTTCCTGCAATTGCCTTATCAACAAGGCACACCTCCTGAGCATTGCACACGGAAGGACGACTCATCTTGGCATTTTCTATTATCTTAACAGCCATATCAAGGTCGGCTGATTTTTCTACATAAACATGGCAGATACCGGTTCCTGTCTGAATACAGGGTACGGTTGCGTTTGTTACGCAGGCATTGATAAGACCTGCACCTCCGCGGGGTATAAGCAAATCTATGAGACCGTTTGCAGTCATCATTTCATTAGCGCTGTCACGGCTGGTATCTTCAATAAGATTAACCGCAGTTTCGGGGAGACCGGCTTTTGTCAAACCGCATTTAAGCGCCGCAACAATCGCCCGAGCGCTTTTATGTGCCTCCTTGCCACAGCGAAGCACGCATACATTGCCACTCATAACCGCAAGAGCGGCCGCATCGGCAGTTACATTAGGGCGGCTCTCATATATAATCGCCACCACACCAAAGGGTACTGATACCTTGGTTATAAGCAAGCCATCCTCACGTGTATGCTCTTTGAGCACCTTGCCAACAGGGTCGCCGAGACATGCAACCTGACGCATTCCCTCTGCCATTGCATGTATCCTGTCTGCCGTAAGAAGGAGTCTGTCGGTCATCACATCGGATATAACGCCTTTTGCTCTGTCAACATCGCCTTTGTTGGCATTAAGAATAGCTTCTGTCTGCTCAACAAGGCAATCCGCCATATTCTCCAGGGCATTCTTTTTTTGTGCCGTATCCGCCGCCATAAGAAGCGAGCAGGCTTTTTTTGCATTAACCAATATCTCATGTGTTGTCATAGCTAAAAATCCTTTCAGTTTGCGATAAATCTTGTTCCTACTTTTTTGCCCTCGGCTATATCATAGAGCCCTTCGGGTCTGTCTCCGTTGGCAATAATCATATCACAGCCCTTTTCCACACAAATCCTTGCAGCATTAAGCTTTGATGCCATGCCTCCTGTGCCGAGACCGCTGCCCACACCGCCGCCGAGACTCATTATATAATCATCAAGCTCGGTTACGGTTTCAATAAGCTGCGCATCGGGATTTTTATGCGGGTCGGCAGTATACAGACCATCTATGTCAGACAGAAGCACAAGCAAATCAGCCTTAACACTGGTCGCAACAATTGCCGCAAGAGTATCGTTATCCCCTATCACGATTTCCTCTGTGGAAATTGTGTCATTTTCATTAATAACAGGCAGGGCTCCAAGCTCCAGCAGCCGGAACATGGTGTTGCAGAAGTTGCTGTAGCTGACCTCATTGTGCACATCATAGCCCGTAAGCAAAATCTGCGCTACAGTGTGGTTGTATTCTCCAAACAGCTTGTCATATGTATACATAAGCTCGCACTGTCCTATGGCTGCTGCCGCCTGCTTGGTGGGCATATCCTCAGGGCGTGACTTGAGATTGAGCTTGCCCACACCCATGCCTATGGCACCGGAGGATACGAGGATTACTTCATTACCGGCATTTTTAAGGTCACTGAGCACCTTGCAAAGGCTCTCCACATGGCGTATGTTGAGTCTTCCGGTGGGATGTGCAAGAGTCGATGTACCTACTTTTATCACTATTCTCATTATCTATTCCTCTTTTGCAAAAAAATAATATAATATATTATACAAACATCCGGGCAAAATGTCAAATTATATTTGACCTCAAAAGGCAAAAACAGCAGAACCTTTTTTTGAAATCAGTTCTGCCGTTTTGATTTGATATATTTTAGCCAACTACCTTGTAGCCCTCTTTTTCAACAGATTCCTTAAGAAGCTCTGCAGGAATACCATCTGAAACAGAAACAACCGCTGTTCCCTCCTTATGGCTTACCTTTGCCTCTGTTACACCTTCAATTGCCTCAAGAGTTGATTTTACTCTTGCCTCACAGTGGGGGCACATCATTCCTTCGATTTTCATTGTGATTGTCATGTTATTTTTCTCCTTATGTTTTGATTTTTTTATATTTACAGTATTAAGTCTGAGAGCATTTGTCACCACACAAAAGCTGGAAAGACTCATTGCGGCAGCTCCTATCATGGGATTGAGACCGATATTGAAAAGAGGTATCAGTACACCTGCCGCCAGAGGAATACCAAGGCAATTATAGAAAAATGCCCAAAAAAGATTCTGATGAATATTGCGCAGGGTGGCTCTGCTGAGACGTATAGCTGCCGGAACATCGGCAAGAGAGCTTTTCATAAGCACAACATCTGCAGAATCTATGGCAATATCGGTTCCTGCACCTATGGCAATACCGGTATCAGCCTTCATGAGAGCGGGAGCATCGTTTATGCCGTCGCCTACCATTGCAACCTTGCCGGCTTGCTGCAGCTCAGCCACAAGAGCCGCCTTTCCGTCGGGCAGGACTCCTGCAACCACACGGTCAACTCCCACACTGGCGCCGATGGCATCAGCAGTCTTCTGATTATCTCCGGTAAGCATAATAACCTGTATACCCATATTCTTGAGATCGGAGACAGCCTCGGCGCTGTCCTCCTTTATGGTATCAGCAACAGCGATAACTCCGATACAGCTTCCCCCGACGCTGAAAAACAGAGGGGTTTTGCCCTGCTCGGAGAGTGCTTCTGCCCGGATGGAAATACCATCGCTTACAGCTGCATTTTTGTTTATATAACCGAGATTGCCGCCGAAAACAGCTTTGCCCCCAATATCGGCAGTAAGACCATTTCCTGCCACAGCTGCAAAATTATCTGTCGGTAATGCTGTTATATTATTTTTCTCTCCGTAAGCTACAATTGCTCTTGCCAAGGGATGCTCACTTTTTTGCTCCAGAGAAACAGCCATGCTGAGAAGATATTCTCTATCAATGCCTTCCTCACATATTATATCCGTCACCTCAGGCTCTCCCTTGGTTATGGTACCGGTTTTATCAAGAACAACGGAAGAAACCTTGCCTGTCTGCTCCAGGGAGGCAGCGGTTTTAAACAAAATGCCGTTTTTTGCACCCAGACCGCTGCCAACCATGATGGCAACGGGAGTGGCAAGTCCCAGAGCACATGGGCAGCTGATGACAAGCACGGAAATACCTCTTGCCAATGCATAGCCAAAGCTTTGACCGCAAAGCAGCCACACCGCCGTTGTTATAACAGCTATAGCTATAACCGCCGGAACAAAAACTCCGGACACCTTATCTGCGATTTTTGCAATAGGAGCCTTTGTTGCCGATGCATCGCTCACCATTCGGATAATCTTTGAAAGCACGGTATCCTCTCCTACCTGCAAAGCCTCACAGCGAAGATAACCGGACTGATTTACCGTTGCCGCAGAGACTGTATCGCCCACAGTTTTATCCACGGGGATGCTTTCACCGGTAAGAGCAGATTCATTCACTGCACTTATACCTTCAACAACAACACCGTCTGCCGGAATACTTTCTCCGGGGCGAACTGCAAAAATATCGCCTTTTTTTATCTGTTCGGCAGGAACTGTTTTTTCCACACCGTCTACAATGACAGTAGCAGTTTTTGGTGCAAGCTCCATAAGAGCATTGAGCGCATTGGTGGTCTTGCCCTTGGAATGTGCCTCAAGCAATTTCCCAAGAGTAATGAGAGCAAGAATCATTGCTGCAGATTCAAAATAAAATTCGTGCATATAGCTATGAGCAAGCTCCATATCTCCCGCGGCAGCAGCTCCAGACATGGCAAAAAGCGCATAGATGCTGTATATAAAGGAAGCTCCCGAACCTATGGCAACAAGTGTGTCCATATTAGGCGCGCGGTTAACAAGACCCTTGAAGCCGCTGACAAAGAATTTTTGATTGGCTACCATAACCGCTGCAGAAAGAATCAGCTGCAATATGCCGTTTGCCACAGGATTGGAAGCAAAAAACTCAGGTACGGGCCAACCCCACATCATATGCCCCATGGAAAAATACATGAGCACAGCCAGAAGCACCAGAGAGGTTATAAGCCGCAGCATGATATGACGGAATTCGTCATCGTCTGTGGAGGGCTTTTCCTTTTTTGCAGAGGAAGAAGCACCACTATCGAGGAAAGCATGATATCCCGCCTTTTCCACTGCAAATATTATATCATTCTCAGTGGCCGATCCCTCAACCGCCATTGAATTTGTAAGCAGATTTACCGAGCAGCTTTCAACACCGTCCACCGCCGAAACAGCCTTTTCCACACGGGCACTGCAGGCGGCACAACTCATGCCTGTAACAGTATATTTATTCATAGTGTCCCTCCTCTTCTTATTATCTGCAAGTATTCATTTTATATCAAAGAGTATTATATCACTGGGAGTTAGTTTTGTCAAACCTAAAACTAACTAATATAAAAGCAAACTGTTAAAAAAGTCGCTTTGGGGATGTTAAAAAACAGCTCATAGCATTAAATGACATAAAAGCACAGAAAACCGCGAATTTCGCGGTTTTCAACATAATTTAAGTATTCTGACAATTAAATGTATCTTACAATCAACTATTACTGCCACTTAACGGTATGAGCATTTTTTAACATTTCCAGGGTATTTTCTACTGCAAGGTATATGTACCTTTAATCATTACTTTTCCGTCCGCCGTCATGGTTATTCCCCTGCCGTCACTGACAGGCACTATAAGCAGATGATTTGCCGGCATGGGAGTATTCTGTGTAAGGTCTCCACCGGTTGTCACATCGGAAAGTCCGCCGCTCGGTGAAGCATTTATGGTAGCAGAGCCCATGCGCAGAATAAGCTCACAGCCTGCTTCGCACACAACCTTCTGACCTTTCTTTACATCAACCACCACAAAGGAAGGCGCAGCTGAAGAACCACCGGCTGAAACTTCTGCAACCTTTGAATCTACATAGCTGTAGATTTCCGGCAAAAGCTTGTCCGTGATATAAGAAAGAGAAATAAGCGGATCGCCATCGCTTCCCGGTGAGGCAAATACTGCCGCCGACAGGGCGCAAACACAAATCGATACAATTAATACTGTTTTTTTAATATTCTTTTTCATAAGTAAGTCCTCCAAAGTCAGTTTTCAAGTCCGAAGCTTATTTTAAGCGCTTCATCTATAGCCGTGGTATGCTCTACATCCATATGACCGATTTTTTCCTTAAGGCGCTTTTTATCCACTGTGCGAATCTGCTCCATAAGGACTACAGAATCCTTACTGAGACCATATTCATCCCCCGACAGCTCTATATGAGTGGGCATTTTTGCCTTGTTTATCTGAGAGGTTATTGCCGCAACAATTACAGTGGGGCTGTATTTGTTGCCCACATCATTCTGAACAACTAGAACCGGGCGTACTCCCCCTTGCTCTGAGCCTACTACCGGGCTTAAATCAGCGTAAAAAATATCTCCTCGTTTTACAATCACTATTATTCACACTCCGCAAGTTTTTCCTCATAGCTCTGCTGCTGGTCGCTATCGGCTTTAAGGCAATATTCGGAAATCTCAAGATTTATATCCGCCATTTCCTCATATCCTTTTTTCATGCGTGCGTTAAGCTCCAATTTCTTCTTTTCCTTTATATAGAGCTTCATTGCTTCTCTTATAAATTCACTTCTGTTAACATCCTGCTGTGTAGCAAGATTATCGACTTCATCAAGCAAGGTATCAGGCAAACTAATCAGTATCTTTTTCAGCCGTGACAAGTTAATCAAGCCCCCAATCACACTGCCCCGCTCTGTCTTATGAAAACAGACGGACAGCCAATATTCTTACATACATAATTATACTGCCTTATCGGACAAATGTCAAATGAAGTTTATACCAAATAATTGAGAACATTTACCGTTTTGTTGTCTCGTATGTAGACACGGGGAACTCTCTTACCTATAACGCAGATGGTCTCATAGTTTATGGTACCCATAAGCTCAGCAACAGATTCTACAGTGATTATATTATTTCCGCTTTTGCCGAATAATATAACCTCGTCTCCGATTTTTATATCCTCAATTTCCGTAACATCTGCCATAAGCTGATCCATACATATATTTCCGACTATATCAGCCTTTTTTCCGTTGATAAGAACCTGAGCCTTTCCCGACAGAATACGGGAATATCCGTCAGCATAGCCGATTGCTATAGTAGCTATACGTGTGCCCGGCTTTGCAATATATTTTCCTCCATAGCTTATGGGGGTATCAACCTTAATGCGCTTAAGATTTGTTACAACAGACTTAAGCTGCATTGCAGGTATCAGACCTAGATTTTCCACAGACACATCACTGCTGGGCGCAAGTCCGTAGGTTATTATACCGCTGCGCACCATGTCCATGTGATACTCAGGATATTGTATTATCCCTGCAGAATTGCATATATGCTTAATAGGAATTTTAACCCCCCTGCTTTCAAGCTCGGATATAATATCGGTAAAGCGCTCAAACTGCAGCTTTGTATAATCTCTCTCCTTTTCATCGGCTTTTGCAAAATGAGAAAAAATACCGTCTATCTCAATATTGGGCAGCTTGGCTATATCGCATATGCTGTCAAGAATCCTGTCACGGCTGTCGCTGCCGGAGCATACATAGCCTATTCTTGACATACCGGTATCAAGCTTAATATGAATCTTTGCTTTTTTGCCCAGTCTTACTGCAGTATCTGATATACTCTTGGCAAACCTGTAGCCAAATACCACAGGCATTATGTCATTCTGAATTATTTTTTCCAAATCGTCGCGGAATATAACTCCCAGGATAAGCACCGGATTGGAAAAGCCTGCATTGCGAAGCTGTATGGCCTCGTCAACGGTTGCCACTCCAAAAAAATCTGCTCCGTTGTTTGCCAGGGCAGATGCCACCTCAAAAAAACCGTGTCCGTATGCATCGGCCTTTACTATTGCCATTATTTTTGCATTTGGTGAAGTTATTTTCCTGATTTGTTTTATATTGTTTATTACAGCATCGAGATTTATCTCTGCCCATGCTCTCATGTGTATTACCTCTTTTACTGTGTGAATTTTTCTTCTTCGACTAATTTTGCCGTTTCAAAGCCTTCAAAGGCTACGGCAATTGTTTCTTTTCCTTCTTCGTCATAAACCTTCATGGTGCGTGGAGCCATGGTTTTGTTATTTATCCACAGCTTCATGGAATGACCGAATTTTGTAGGGCTGATAAGCTCCGTTTCCAGAACCGTAAAGCCCGAATCAGCACCGCTGCTCACCTCTATGCTTGCATTTTCGCCGGCATAGTAGCTTTCAAAAAATGTGTTTACAAACATAAGCATATGCCCATCGTCAGAAGGAATGTTTATTACAGAGTCACCGCGGATTATACGTGCATCGGTTTCTGTAAGAATTACCGACAGGTCGGGATAATCAATGCGGTATCTGTTTCCTGCATTGTCATAGGTGCAGGTAAAATCATATTTGTTTGATGTTTTGTTGGAATTGACCGTCATTTGACACTGAGCCGTATATGACGGCATTGTATAAAATTTTGAATGTATCCTTTCGTGCATATTTTCTGCAGAATTTCCGCAGGAGCACAGATTTGTCATAAGTGCAAGAGCTATTGCAATTACACCGAGCCTTGACAATTGGAAAAACCTCCGTTACAAGCTGTATTTAATTGCATAAGAAAGCTGTTCTGTCACATCGGTCGGCAGCATACCGTACTCACCCTTGTCAAGTGCTGCCATATCTGCCGCAAGAGAGTGGATATACACTCCCGCAAGAGCAGCATTGCCGGCTCCAAAGCCTTGCGCCGCAAAGGACGATATACATCCTGCAAGCACATCACCGCTACCGCCTGTAGCCATGCCGGGATTGCCCAGGATATTGACATAGGTTGTGCCATCGGGAAGAGCAACCACTGTGCGGTGAGACTTGAGCACGGTCACAACCCCGTATTTAAGAGAAAACTCACGGGCACAGCCCTCGGTATCGGCAAGAATTTTTTCAACAGGCAATCTGGTAAGCCTCGAAAATTCTCCCGGATGCGGAGTGAGAATAACATCAGCCTTATGCTTTTTCAGTACATCTATATTCACAGAAAGCGCATTTATTCCGTCTGCATCTATCACAAGAGTTTTTTTGTTATCTGATATCAGATTAAAAATTATTTCTCTTGTTCCGTCGGTCACAGAAAGCCCGGGGCCTGCCAGAACGCAGTCGGACTTAGCGACAAATTTTAAAATATCAGGCAAAGCAGCTGCAGAAATAACGCCCTCCGACTCAGCCATCGGCAGGGTCATAACCTCTGTAAGCGCCGCTTCAAAAATCATATTAAGACTGCAGGCACAGCCCAGTGTTACCAGACCGGCACCGCTTCTCACACAAGAGCGTGATGCAAGAACCGCTGCTCCCGTGAGTCCGATTGAACCTGCCAGAATAAAGCATCTGCCGCAGTCTCCTTTATGCATATCTGCCCGCCTTGGCAGAAGAAAAGTGCGCACAATATCGGGAGTAATGGCATTGTGCGGCACATCACCGCAAAATCTGCCAACTGCCGTCTCATATCTTGCACGGCAGGGCTCAAACTCTATATTTACAACAGCCACTGCATATTCCTTTTCATGCGAAAGGCTCACATCTGCAGACGCAACACCCTTTGCTCTTAATATATCCCGAAGCTTAGGACTAAATACAAAAAACGGTTTTCCCAAAGAATTTCTGATAACAGAAATATCCTTCAGGTCAAAACCGCGAACTCCTGTTCCGAGAGCTTTGGAAAAAGCCTCTTTTGCTGCAAAAGAGGCTGCCAGACTGCTGATATTTTTTGCCTGAGGAAGAGACAGCTCCTCCTCAGACAGAATTTTTTTTGCAAATTTTTCTATAGGAAATTTTTCCAACCTGGAAATTTTTACAATATCTATTCCCGTTGACATAAAATCACGCCTTTGTATACACCTTGCGGGGAACAATCCTCTTGGCATATTCTATAATTTTATCGGTAGGATTAAAAACAAGCTTGTTTCTCTCGCCGTTTTTTTCATAGATAATGTAGTATGCATCGGGGTGGTTTTCGCAGATTGCCGCCATATACACATTTTTAAAGGTTCCGTTTTCCTCATTCTTAAATTCGGCATAGCCAACAGGCGCCATAATCTCAATTTCATTGAGACGGAGGCTGGCAACTCTCTTTCTTTTACGGCGGTTGGTAATCTTGTCGATATCAAGGTCGGTATTTGTAGCAATATACTCGTACTCAATATTGAAATTTGTAATAACAACATAGGTAAAATACACCATACCGGCATCAAGAAGTCCCGCAATGCCCGAAAACATGGGGTTGGCAATAAGAAACAGCGACAGATACCATACTATTAGTGTAAGGAGCACCATGCCCACAGCCGCAAGAATAACCTTAGGTGATTTTTTTTGCTTAATGATATATTCGGTAAAGAAATCCATTTTAAAATTCTCCTTTGTATTTATTAATAAGTATTTTATCACAACTAAAAAAATATTACAAGGGGGTTGAAGTATTAATTCTTTGCGGATTTGTAAATATTTTCCCTATACTCCCTTGGACTTACGGATAAATAGGCGGTAAAATTTCTGTTAAAGCTCCTCAGGGAGCCAAAACCGCTGTCGAGAGCGCATCTTAAAACAGAGCAATCGGAATTTGAAAGCATATAACAGGCATTGCTTAGCCTGTATCGGTTTACACAATCGTTGAAGGAAATACCCACAATCCCCTTGAAATACCGCGACAAATATGAATAGCTGTAGCCTGTTTTATCTGCAAGGCTGTACAATGAGCACTCTTTGCTGTAATTGTGCTCAATAAAATCAAAAATTCTGTACAGCAGATTTTTGTCATCTGCATTAACGTCGGAATAGCTTACTTCTCTGTCAAATTGGGCACAAAGAGAATACAGAATACCCTTCTTTTCAATAGCAGAAGCATTTTCGCAAATATTGTCCAATTGTTCAATCAGATATGCATCCGGACTGAAAACATTGTCAGTAGGTCTTTTTTCTGCAACCTTTGAAGCATATGCCTTTACAAGCTCGGGCGAAAAAATACAGAGCATATGCTGACTGTTTATACTGGAGAGAGAATGAAGCTGATTTGGAAATATCAGCACAGACTGACCGCTGCTCAGGCGGTATGTATGGCTGTCTGCAGTTACCTCCATTTCTCCGGAGGTAACAGAAATAAGCTCAAAGGAATGGTGCAGATGCATGGGATAACTGAAGTTTTTTCCGTATTCCTTATGAAAATACTCTGATATACCAAAATGATTAAATTCGTAAAACATAATATCACCACCCGCAAATGACAAATTTTGTCTATACATTGTATCTTTTTTTGCGAGAAATGTCAAGGGCTATGTGATATAATTATTGTATAATAACATACGGAGGGATTTATATGAATTATTATATCGGTGCAGACCTGGGCACATCTGCTCTCAAATTGCTGCTCGTTAGGGAAGACGGACAAATAGCAAATTCCGTTACAAAATCCTATGATGTTAGCTATCCCAAACCCGGATGGAGCGAGCAGGCTCCCGAAAACTGGTGGAAAACCTTTGAAAGCGGGATTAAAGAGCTTACACACGGTATTGACGGCGAAAAAATCCGCGGTATCGGAGCGGGCGGTCAGATGCACGGGCTGGTAGTGCTTGACGACAGCGACAGGGTTATCCGCCCGGCAATCCTGTGGAACGACGGAAGGACATGGGCTGAGACGGACTATCTCAACAATGTCATAGGCAAGAAGAGCCTGTCGGATATGACTGCAAATATTGCCTTTGCAGGATTTACAGCTCCGAAAATACTTTGGATGAAAAATAATGAAAAAGAAAATTTTGAAAAAATCTCAAAAATCATGCTTCCAAAGGATTATATAAATTACCTTTTGACCGGAGTGCACATGACAGATTATTCCGACGCATCCGGAATGCTCCTACTTGATGTAAAAAACAAATGCTGGTCGGACAGAATGGTTGAAATATGCGGCATAAGCAAAAATCAGCTTCCCCTGCTCAAAGAAAGCTATGAGGCTGTAATCATACTGCCTGAGATTGCTGAAAGACTCGGCATCAGCAAAAGCTGTCTTGTAGCAGCCGGAGCAGGAGACAATGCCGCGGCTGCAATCGGAACAGGCACCGTGGGCGCGGGAAAATGTAACATATCCCTGGGAACCTCGGGAACAGTGTTTATATCATCAGACAAATTCTCTGCAGACAGCAACAATGCGCTTCATTCCTTCTGCCATGCCGACGGCGGCTATCATCTTATGGGATGTATGCTCTCGGCGGCATCCTGCAACAAATGGTTCTGCGATAAAATACTCAAAACCGACGATTACAGCACGGAGCAGGACAACATAACAGACGATAGCTTAGGAAAAAATCACGTATATTTCCTGCCCTATCTTATGGGCGAGCGAAGCCCCATAAACGATACCGATGCAAGAGGTATGTTTATCGGTATGCGCCCCGACACCGCTCGCCGTCACATGATTCAGGCTGTGCTTGAGGGTGTTGCATTCGCCATAAGAGACAGTGTTGAGGTAGCAAAGAGCCTCGGCATCAGTATATCCGTAAGCACTCTTTGCGGCGGAGGAGGAAAATCAAAGCTTTGGCGCAAAATAATGTGCAATGTGCTCAATATTGACATTGCCGTTCCGTCCTGCGAGGAAGGACCCGGTCTGGGAGGTGCCATGCTTGCCATGACAGCCTGCGGCGCATACAAAAGTGTTAAGGAATGTGCAGAAAAGCTTGTGACAACAAGCGAAACAATACATCCCGACAGCACAATTGCTCAGAGATACGAAGAACAATACAACAAATTCAGAAAAATATATCCTGCAGTAAAAGAACTGTATAAGGAAATAAAATAGGAGGACAAAACAATGAATACATATTTTCCAGACATACCGACAGTAAAATACGAAGGAAAGGACAGCAAAAACCCCTTTGCCTTCAGATACTATGATCCCGAAAGAGTTATACTGGGCAAAAAGATGAAGGAGCACCTGCCATTTGCCATGGCATGGTGGCACAACCTGTGCGCAGCGGGAACAGATATGTTCGGCAGAGACACAGCGGACAAATCCTTCGGCGCGGAAAAAGGCACCATGGAGCACGCAAAAGCAAAGGTTGATGCAGGCTTTGAATTTATGCAGAAATTGGGTATAGAATATTTCTGCTTCCACGATGTTGACCTGGTGCCCGAGGCTGATGATATAAACGAAACCAACAGAAGACTGGACGAAATATCCGACTATATTCTCGAAAAAATGAATGGTACGAACATAAAATGTCTCTGGGGAACTGCAAATATGTTTTCAAATCCACGTTTTATGAATGGTGCAGGAAGCACAAATTCTGCCGAAGTTTACTGCTTTGCTGCAGCACAGATTAAAAAAGCACTGGAGCTAACAGTAAAGCTGGGCGGCAAAGGCTATGTGTTCTGGGGCGGCAGAGAAGGCTACGAAACCCTGCTTAATACAGATGTAAAATTTGAACAGGAAAACATAGCTCGCCTTATGAAAATGGCGGTAAGCTACGGCCGTTCCATAGGTTTTGAGGGGGATTTCTACATCGAGCCCAAGCCCAAGGAGCCCATGAAGCATCAGTATGATTTTGACGCAGCTACGGCAATAGGCTTTGTTAAGCAGTACGGTCTTGACAAGGACTTTAAAATGAACATTGAAGCGAACCATGCAACTCTTGCCGGACACACCTTTCAGCATGAGCTGAGAATCTCGGCAATCAACGGAATGTTAGGCTCCATAGATGCCAATCAAGGAGACCTGCTCCTGGGTTGGGATACAGATGAATTTCCATCCGATGTATACAACGCAACCATGTGTATGTACGAGGTAATAAAAGCAGGAGGACTCACAGGCGGATTTAACTTTGATGCAAAAAACCGCCGCGCAAGCTACACTACAGAGGATATGTTCCACGGCTTTATACTCGGCATGGACACCTTTGCACTGGGTCTTATCAAGGCTGCAAAAATAATGGAAGACGGCAGACTTGACGAATTTGTAAAAGCAAAATATTCAAGCTTTGACAGCGAAATCGGAAGGAAGATACTCAGCGGAGATGCAACACTGGAAGAGTTGTCCGATTATGCCTGCACAATGAAAAAAGCAGAGCTCCCGGGCAGCGGAAGACAGGAATATCTGGAGAGTATTGTAAACAGCGTATTGTTCGGTTAAAAAGGAGAAAAATCATGACATTCAAAGAAAGAGCAAAAGAGCTTGTATCAAAAATGACCATCGGCGAAAAGATGTCTCAGATGAAATATGACTCCCCTGCCATCGAAAGGCTGGGAATCCCCGCTTACAACTGGTGGAACGAGGCTCTCCACGGAGTTGCACGCTCAGGCTGTGCAACCGTGTTTCCTCAGGCGATTGGTATGGCGGCAAGCTTTGATACAGAGCTTATGTATGAAGTGGCAACAGCAATCTCCGACGAGGCCAGAGCCAAGTACAACGAATACAAAAAATTCGGCGATACTCTCATATATCAAGGGCTGACCATCTGGTCGCCCAACATAAACATATTCCGTGATCCCCGTTGGGGCAGAGGCCACGAAACCTACGGAGAAGATCCATACCTCACCGGCGAAATGGGAGTTGCCTTTATCAAAGGTCTACAGGGAGAGGGAAAATACAGAAAAGTTGATGCGACTATCAAGCACTACGCAGTACACAGCGGTCCGGAAAGTCTTAGACACGGATTTAATGCCGAGGTGAATCAGAAGGACTTGTACGAAACATATCTTTGGGCATTCAAATACTGCATAGACAATGCCAACCCATCTGCAGTTATGGGTGCATACAACCGCACCAACGGCGAGCCCTGCTGTGCAAGCAAGACTCTTATCAAGGACATACTCTACGGAGAATTCGGCTTTGACGGATATGTGGTATCCGACTGCGGTGCAATATGCGATATAAACGAACACCACAAGGTAACCGAGGCTCCGGCCGAGAGTGCGGCTCTTGCCGTAAACAATGGCTGCAATCTAAACTGCGGCAGCGCATACAACAAGCTTGTGGCGGCGTATGCTATAGGACTGGTATCGGAAGAAGCCATTACCGAAGCAGTGGAAAGACTCTTTACTGCACGCTTCCGACTGGGAATGTTTGATGATGACTGCGAATATAATAACATCCCCTATGATATAATAGAATGTGACAAACACAGAGAGCTCAGTCGCAGGATGGCTCAGGAAAGCATGGTACTGCTGAAAAACGACGGTATCCTGCCCTTAAAGCAGGGACAGACCGTAGCGGTTATAGGTCCCAATGCCGATGACAGGGATGTTCTCATAGGCAACTACCATGGCACCCCGTCTGAATACACTACTCTGCTTAAGGGAATACAGAATGCCAACGAAGGTAGGACACTTTATGCAAGAGGCTGTCACCTCTTTAAGGAGGATGAAGGAATATGGGCAGAGCATCCCCTGAGAGAAGCTGTCATAGCGGCAAAGCATGCCGATGTGGTGATAATGATAATGGGGCTGAATCCCCTTATGGAGGGTGAAGAAGGCGGCGACGCATCGCTCAGTGCATATTCGGGAGACAAGCCCGATATAGAATTGCCCATGTCTCAGAAAATTCTTTATGAAGAAATAAAGAAAACAGGCAAGCCTATTGTATTTGTCAATGTATCCGGCAGCTGTATAGCCCTGGGCGACCAGGACAAAAACTGCAATGCCGTAATACAGTGCTTTTACCCCGGAGCAGAGGGCGGAGACGCTCTGGCTGATATACTCTTCGGTAAAATAAGCCCAAGCGGTAGACTACCTGTGACCTTCTATAAATCAACCGACGACCTGCCGGACTTTGAGGATTATTCCATGGAAAACAGAACATATAAATTCTTCAACGGCGAGGTTGTATACCCCTTTGGTCACGGACTCACATATTCGGATATAACCGAGAGCCGTATTGACGAAAACACTGTGGAAATAAGCAATAACGGCAATTATGAAGTAAACTACACCGTACTCAATTTTGAGTACATCCCCCACAAAAACCTTTGCGGATTCAAAAAGATTTTGATAAAGCCAAAGGAGAAAGTTACCGTTTCATTCAAATAAAAATAGCCTTAGCAACCCCTGCCGCTCACAATCGCGACAGGGGTTTGTTGTTTATTCTGTTGATTTTAGAATTATATTGTGTTATGATATCTATATGAGAAAGTTGAAAGAGTTTAAACACACTTTCATTTTACAGGCAATTGCTACATACAGAAAGAGGAAACAAAAATGCTGAAAATATTTATGACGGGAGACAACCACATAGGCTTGAAATACGCAAGATATGAGCAAGCGGCAGCTCTGGCAAGGGCGAGAATAACCGCTTTTGAAGCTATGGTTGAAAAAGCAAACGAAGAACATTGCACTATATTTGCGATAACAGGCGATTTGTTTGAAAACACCTATGGTGTATCAAAAAAAGATATACAAACGCTGCTTGATATACTGGAAAAATTCAAAGGAACAGTTATCATACTTCCCGGAAATCATGATTACTACAGCAAGGATGTGAAGATATGGCAGTATTTTGAAGATATTGTCACATCCAAGGACAATATCATGCTGCTGAAAGAATACCGCCCATACAGCATTTCTTCCGGTGATGATAATGTGATTATCTATCCGGCTCCATGTACCTCAATACACTCTCTCCCGGGAGAAAACAATCTCGGTTGGATAAAGAATGAAAATATAACCCCGGACAACACATACAGAATCGGTATAGCACACGGAGCAATTGAGGGCGAGACCATCGACAGCGAGGGTCAGTATTTTCTGATGAAGCGTGAGGAGCTTGAGAGTATCCCAATGGACGCATGGCTTATCGGTCATACTCATGTGAGTATTCCGGGAAGCTTAAAAACCGTCAGCTACACCTCAGGAGAGCGGATTTTTAATGCAGGAACCCATGTGCAGACAGATGTTTCCTGTAATACAGAGGGCTGCTGCTTTATTCTGGAAATCGAAGCTGCAAACGGAATAAAGAATGTCCTAGCAAAAAAATACATTTCCGGTAATACGCATTTTATCAGAAAAAATATTTCTGTATCTGCAGGCAATATGGAAAATGATATAAAAAAAGTGCTGGCTGATATACCGGACAATTCTGTTGTGGATATTATCCTGAAGGGTGCAGTATCCGCAGAGGAATATGAAAACAGATTTGAAATTATTGACGGACTGCTCAATGGATACACAGAAGCAAGCTTCAATGAGCACGGTCTCAGCAAGCTGATTTCCGCAGAGCTGATAGAAGCAGAATATCCCGAAACATCCTTTGCCGCAGGTCTGCTTAAGGAGTTGATGAGCAACCCCAAAGAAGCTCAGCTTGCCTATGAACTGCTCAATTCAGTTAAGGAGGGCAGATAATATGAAAATAAAAAATGTAGCCTGCACACAGTTTGCAGGAATACGTGACAAAAACATATCCTTTGATGACGGAATAAATGTTGTTTTCGGCAAAAATGAGAGCGGAAAAAGCACTCTGATAAATCTGCTGTCCCGTACACTGTTTCAGAATGCAAAAATTGACGGCAGAACAGACAGGGAATTCCGCGAAACGTATTTCCCCGGAGCAAAAAAAGGCAGTAATATAACCGGAGATTTTGCAGACGGAAAGGTTTCCTTTGAACACGGGGGCGAGTTATACACTCTGTCAAAGGAATGGGGAGCCGACCCGAGATGTACTCTTGCCACACCAGAGGCTGTTGTGCGGGATCAGAAAACAATTGACGGTATTTTAAAAAATATTCTTGTATACAATGAGGGGCTATACACAGATATGCTCCTGTCCTCTCAGAAAAACAGTGCACGGGCATTGCAGACACTACTTGATGCCTCCCAAAAGACAGAAGCAAAGCAGGAGCTTGCCGACGCAGTGACAATGGCATTTGCCGAAAGCGACGGTATATCCATAGATACAATCGAACAGGCAATAAACAAAAAAATTGATGAAATCGTCGGCAAGCACTGGGATACGGAACGCAATATGCCCATGAGAAAATCCGGACGCTGGTCAAACGGGCTCGGCGAAATACTGACAGCATACTATGCCCTGGAGGATGCCAAAAACACACTTGATGAAATCAGCAAGCTGGAGCATGAGGCTGAACAAACCGCCACTGAATATACTGAAAGAGACCGAAGCGCACAAACGGCAGAAGAGGATTTTGAAAAATTCAGCACATATGCAAATCTGCTTGCGGTGAGAAGCGAACGTATGAGAGGAATTAAAAGACTTGAGGAAGAAATTGCATCATACACAAAAATACTCAATCAATGGCCTGCTATGGCGGAGGAACTGGAAGCCACACAAAAGCTGTGGGAAGAAAAATCAAACCGCGAAATCGCGGATAAATATGCAGCCGCTAAAATTCTGTATAACGAATGGGCTGAGCTTAATGAAATGATAAAAGGTACCCCCTGCCCTTCTCCTGAAGAAATATCGGGAGCAAAAGCTGCTCACAGAGCCATGACAATGCTTGAAAACAAGCTGTGCGGAATAAATCTTTCTGCAAAAATCAAAATGCTGAAAGGTAGCTGCCCGGAAATAAAATCACTGCGTACCGGAGAAATAATAGACAGTGATAATGAAAATCTTATACTCACAGAAGCCGTAAAAATTACAATTCCCGGGATTATGGAAATGGAGCTGGCTCCTGCTGATACTGATACAGAGGCAGTGGCAAAGGAGCTTGAAAAACAAAGGGAGTTATATACAGCTATATTAAAAAAGTACCGCGCTGATAATACCGAAGAACTGGAAAAGCTGGCAGAAAAGCACCGCGAAGCCCAAACAAAGCTTAACAGTATTTCAGACAGGCTCAACATACTGACTGAAGACACAAGCTTTGAGGAATTGGAATCAGCTGCAAATCAAACAAAGGATAAGCTCCGGGAAAAGATTGATATAAACAGAGATATTACTGCTCTGTGCGGTACGGTATCTCCCGAGCGTTTTATTGCAGAAAGAGAAACTCTTATAGCAAAAAACGAAGCTGATTTCGGCAGTATAGAAGGTCTTAAGGCAAAAGCCTATGATATTACTGCAGAGCTAGAAAAAGCAAAGTCAGCCATGACCGGTACGGAAAACATCCCCGGAGAATATCTCACCGTTTCCAACCCTGAGGCTTTTCTTGAAGCACTGCGTGCTAAGGTAAAAACTGCACAGGCAGCAAGAGAAGCTGCGCTCAATGCAAGTACCGCTGCAGCAAGCCGTCTGGAAGCATATACCGAAGCATTAAAAGGCGACCCCGCAGCTGCGGCAGAGCAGGCAGAAATCAGCTTTAATGAGCAAAGAGAGCTGCTTGACCACTGGCTGCATATAAAAGAAGTGTTTGACCGTAAAAAAAGCGAGCTTGCAGATAATCCAATGCAGGATATAGCCGACAGATTCACCCATTATCTCAGTTTAATCTCAGGCGGAATAATATCCTCGGAATTTCCTGAGAGAGACAGACTGAATATAAACATATACAGCGACAACAGGCTCCTTGACTACGGCAAGCTTTCTGAGGGCACAAAGGACACTGTTTACTTAGCATTCCGTCTGGCAGCACTGGAGCATCTGTTTCCCGAGGGAGGCGGAGTTGTTGTTCTTGACGACCCCTTTACCGATATGGATGCAGAGCGAGCCGAGCAGTCATGCAGACTTGTAAAGGATTTTGCAAAAAAGCATCAGGTTATATTCCTGACCTGCAGAGAAGAATATCTTAATATGCTTAAAGGAAATATAATTAAAATCTGACAAATATATAGCAAACCCCATCGGAAATTCCGATGGGGTTTGCTATATATAGATATTTTATTAACCCTTAACAGCACCAACCATAACGCCCTTTGTGAAGTACTTCTGAATGAAGGGATATACACAAAGTATAGGTACTACTGATACTATGATTACCGCATATTTTACGGTTTCGCTTACGAATGATGAATCGCCTGCGCCTACATCCATTGCCGTTACCATGGATGAGGTATCGTTCTGGATAAGGATTTCTCTCAGTATCAGCTGCAGAGGGAACAGCTCTCTCTCATTAAGATAGAGCATAGCATTGAACCATGAATTCCAGTGTGCAACTGCATAG
>JAFUPN010000002.1 GCA_017481205.1 Clostridia bacterium
TATAAGTTTATCACTCAAGCGAGGGGTTCAGGGGACCGGTCCCCTGACGGGGGTTCCAGGGGCATCGAGCCCATGGGGGTTTTTGGTACTTTTTGACCTCAAAAAGTACATATAATAAATATTAAAGAGAAATATAAAAATTATGCTCAAATCAGGCGCACGCAATAAAGTAGCAATTATCCCGTTAATATTCCATTTATATTATATCCTCCCACCACCTTCGGTGGTCCCCCCTCCTTTAGGCAAGGAGGGCTCACGAGAAGTGCTGAACAGAGTGCTAAACTAAAATTTGAAGCTTTGCAAATTTATTTTCGCGTGTGAGATGAATATCAGATATACTCCGCGAGAAAGGGTGCAGGCATCGCCTGCAAACTAAAATTTGAAAATATATGAAAGGCATGATACAATGAAAATTCTTGTTATAAACGGACCGAATATAAATATGCTGGGTACCAGAGAGCCGGGAATATACGGCGGCGATACCTACAGCGACCTGCTTAATCTGGTGCAGACTCACTGCAAGGCCAGAGATGTTGAGCTGGAGACCTACCAGTCAAACCACGAGGGAGACCTGGTAGACAAAATCCAGCAGGCATTCGGCAAGGTTGACGGTATTGTTATAAACCCCGGTGCCTATACCCACACCAGCATTGCAATTCTCGATGCAGTGAAGGCGGTAAGCATTCCCACTGTTGAGGTTCATATCTCAAAGGTTGAGGAACGAGAGGACTTCAGGCAGATAAGCTATATAAGGCTTGCCTGTGTCAAGACCATTACAGGCAAGGGTATACAGGGCTATACCGAGGCTATAGATTATCTTATTGAAGGCAGGGAGAGCAAATGAAGGTCAGAATAAACAAGTCAGCTTTGTCCGGTACCGTAACCGCTCCCCCGTCAAAAAGCATGGCGCACAGAATGCTCATCAGCGCAGGTCTGTGCAAAGGTGAAAGCAAGGTGCACGGCATTGCACCCTCTGAGGATATACTGGCTACTCTCGATTGCCTGAAGGAAATTGGAGCCAGCTATACCTACGATGGCAATACCGTTATTATAAACGGAGCAGCCGACAAAGAGACCGAAGGGATGAGAGAGCTGTATTGCCGCGAAAGCGGAAGTACACTCAGATTTTTTATTCCTCTTTGTCTGCTTGACGGCAAAAAGACAGTTCTCAGCGGAACAGAAAAGCTTTTGTCAAGACCTCTCAGCGTCTATGAGAGCATCTGCAAGGCTCAGGGAATTGAATATACAAGCGACGGCAAAAAAATAATCCTACAGGGAACTCTTTCAAGCGGAAGCTATAAAATACAGGGTAATATAAGCAGCCAGTTTATCAGCGGACTTATGTTTGCGCTGCCGCTTCTTCCCGGAGACAGCACCATAGACATTATCCCGCCTATAGAGAGCTGCTCATACATAAATCTTACCATCCAGGCTCTGGGCGAGTTTGGGGTAAAAATAGAGTGGCTTGACGAAAGGACGTTGTTTATCCCCGGCTCACAGGTATATCAGCCCCGTGAAGTAACAGTTGAGGGCGATTATTCCAACGGAGCATTTTTTGAGGCATTTAATTACCTTGGCGACAGTGTGACCGTAGAAGGACTGAGAGAGGACAGCATCCAGGGCGACAGGGTATACAGGGAGTATTTCCTTATGTTAGAAAAAGGCACACCCACAGTGCATTTGGCAGACTGCCCGGATTTGGGTCCCGTGCTCTTTGCACTGGCAGCTGCCAAAAACGGCGGAGTATTTACCGGCACACGCAGACTCCGCATCAAGGAAAGTGACCGCGGAGCTGCCATGGCTCAGGAACTGAAGAAATTCGGTGTTTCTGTAAAAGTGGAGGAGGATACCATCGTTGTTTATCCTGCCGAATTTCATGCTCCGGATGAAATACTCTGCGGACACAATGACCACCGCATAGTAATGTCACTGGCAATACTGCTTACCAAAACCGGCGGAATTATCGACGGAGCCGAAGCTGTGAAAAAGAGTATGCCCGATTTTTTTGAAAAAATAATACAACTTGGAGCAGAGGTAGAAGAATTATGATAAATCATGATAAAAAAATACTTATAGTTGGTCTCGGTCTCATAGGCGGAAGCTATGCCAGATCACTTACCAAAAAAGGCTTTTATGTAACAGCCATTACCAGAAGTCAGTCTTCCATTGACTATGCATTGAGCGAAAGGATGATTGCCAAGGGCTATTCTTATGTAAACGAAGAAGCCGTTGGCGAAGCGGATATTATAGTGTTTTCCCTTTATCCAAAGGTTTTTTCAAAGTGGATTGAGGATTATCAGCATCTTTTTAAGCCCGGTGCAATCATCACCGATGTTACCGGTGTCAAGAGCTGTCTGGTATATGAAATTCAGGATAAGCTCCGAGATGATGTAGAGTTTATTGCAGCTCATCCCATGGCAGGACGTGAGGTATACGGAGTACAAAACAGCGATGACAGGATTTTTTACGGTGCCAACTATATTGTAGTTCCTACAGACAAAAACACCGACCATGCCATAAAAATATGCAAGGATTTGGGTATTCTCCTTGGCTTTGAGCGCATATCCACTCTCAGCCCCGAGGAGCATGACGAGATGATAGGCTTTGTATCCCAGCTTACTCACTGTATTGCGGTCAGCCTTATGACCTGTTGCGACAACGAGCATCTGGTGGCATATACCGGTGATTCCTTCCGCGATCTCACACGAATTGCAAGGATAAATGAGGATATGTGGAGCGAGCTGTTTATGCTCAATAAGGATGCTCTTATTGAACAGATGGATGTATTTTCAAAGGAATTTGCGGCAATACGAGATATGATAAAAAATGACGAAACAGAGCCGCTTAAGGAAAAAATGCGTCTTTCTACCAAGAGACGTGCACTTTTTGATAAAAAATAAAACTACCGAAAGAAGGATAATATAATGAATATGGAATTTGAAAGAAAGCTTCCCATACCTAAGGAGGTAAAGGAGCTTTACCCCTTGTCTGACGATTTGGTAAAAATCGTTGAAACAAGAAAGGCAGAAATTGCCGATATTTTCACAGGAAAGTCCGACAAGCTTGCGCTTATTATAGGACCCTGCTCTGCCGATAATGAGGACAGTGTTATTGATTACATCAGCAGACTTGCCAAGGTTCAGGAAAAGGTTGCAGATAAGGTTTATATAATCCCCCGAATTTATACAAACAAGCCTCGTACCACAGGCGACGGCTACAAAGGTATGCTTCATCAGCCCGACCCCAACGAAAAGCCGGATATGTACAAGGGCATTGTTGCCATAAGAGAGCTTCACATGAGAGCTCTCAAGGAAACCGGCTTCTCCTGTGCTGATGAAATGCTCTATCCCGAAAACTACAGATACCTCAGCGATATTCTTGCATATGTTGCAATTGGTGCCCGCTCTGTAGAAAATCAGCAGCACAGACTCACCTCCAGCGGTCTTGATATCCCCGTAGGCATGAAAAATCCCACAGGCGGCGATATCTCGGTTATGATGAATTCAATCACAGCTGCTCAGCACAAGCATACATTTATATACAGAGGCTGGGAGGTTCACTCTCAGGGCAATCCTCTTGCCCATGCAATACTGCGCGGCTATGTAAACAAGCACGGTCAGTCTCTTCCAAACTATCATTATGAAGACCTTCTCGGTCTGTATGAGACCTATGCTTCAAGCGGACTTGAAAACCCCGGTGTCGTGGTTGATACAAACCATGCAAACTCCGGCAAAAAGTACCTTGAGCAGGCTCGTATTGCCAAGGAGGTGCTCCATAGCTGCCGTTATAACCCCGATATCAAAAAGCTTGTCAAGGGCTTTATGATTGAAAGCTATATTGAGGACGGCGCACAAAAAATCGGTGAATGTATATACGGAAAGTCCATCACAGACCCCTGCCTGGGCTGGGAGAAGACCGAAAGACTCATTTACGATATTGCAGATTTGCTTTGATAACCAAAAATGCACGGCATCCAAAAAAGATACCGTGCATTTTTTCTCATTAAAGCAGATGAATACTGTTTTTTTCACATTCGTCAATCATATCCTGTGGCCATACCGAGGATTGTACCTCGCCCACATGAGCCTTGTGCAGGAAGAACATGCACATTCTTGACTGACCGATACCTCCGCCCATGGTGTAGGGGAGCTTGCCCTCAAGAAGTGCCTTCTGGAAGGGCAGGTTTTTGTTGCTTTCACAGCCTCTTACTGCGAGCTGGTTCAACAGTGCCGTTTCGTCTACACGTATACCCATAGATGAAAGCTCAAGGGCAATGTCAAGAACCGGATAATATACTATGATATCGCCGTTGAGGGTCCAGTCGTCATAGTCGGGAGCACGTCCATCGTGAACCTGACCTGATTTCAGCTGACCGCCTATCTGCATGATAAACACAGCGCCCTTGTCCTTGGCGATTTTGTATTCTCTTTCCTTAGGAGAAAGGGCAGGATACAGGTCTTCCAGCTCCTGAGTTGTAATAAAGGTGATTTCATCAGGCATAAATACATTTGCAAAGGAATAGTCGTTTGCAATAAATCTCTCAGTGTGCTTGAGTGAGTTATATATGCTTGTAACAGTTTTTTGCAGCATATCCATATTGCGGTCTTCTTTTGCAATTATCTTTTCCCAGTCCCACTGGTCAACAAATATGGAATGGATATTGTCCAGGTCCTCGTCTCGTCTGATAGCGTTCATATCAGTATACAAGCCCTCGTTGTGTCCAAAGCCGTAGCGCTTTAATGCCATTCTCTTCCATTTTGCCAGGGAGTGAACAATTTCATATCCGCCGGGCACATTTTTGATATCAAATTCAACAGGTCTTTCAACTCCGTTGAGTGTATCATTCAGTCCGCTGCTTTTTTCTACAAACAACGGAGCGGATACTCTCGTAAGATTCAGCTGGATGGAAAAATCCTTTTCAAAAAAGTCCTTTACCTTTTTGATTGCCAGCTCTGTCTGTCTGATGTTGAGCTCAGGCTTGTAGCCTGAGGGTATTAATAAGCTCATGTCTGTTCCTCTTTTCTATATATGAATATTGTTTTTGTATATAATAATGTCTTGATTTTTTATTTTATATAAATTTTATACACAAGGTATCAGCTCAATCTGAGCTTCGCCCTTTGTCCCGGCAGTATCTGCATCAAGGCAGGAATTGCCATCGTTTTTTGGATATATTCTGTATCTACCGTTATCTGCAGGCTCTATTATCCACTGATGTGACAGCTCACTGCACAGCCGCAGGCTTTCGGCTTCTTCCTCAGGCTTTGCCGGTTCTTTGGCTTGGTCGCCATCTGCGGTCTTTGTTTGCTTTTGTGTCTGCTGTTCGGATTGCAAATTCTCTTCTTCATTGGCATGACTGCAATATCCCATGGGGTTATACAGGTCGCTGAGACTGTATATGTAATAGAGCCTTTGGGCGCTGTCTGCACATTCTATTGCCCACATAGCCTCCGGTGATGGTTCGGCAGATGCTTTAATTGCATTGTCAGCTGCCGTCAGGTAACCGCCGTTTGCCCCTTTAAGATAATATATGTTTTCCTGCGGGTCTGATGCCTTTTGGGAGGTTATATATACTGTACTTGTCTCGCCGTCCCAGTCTACCTTGAATCCAAAGCCTTCGGATATTGCTCTTAGGGGTACATAGGTTCTGTCGTTGAGTTGCTGTGCCGGAGCCGGCATATATTGCATAGCGCCGTTTTTGTAGTAATCGTGGGAGCCAATGGTGAATTTTGTTATATCACTGCTGTATATTGCAGTGGCAGTTTTGCTGTCCTCTTCCCAGCTCACGGAGGCTCCGAGAGCTTCCATAATCGCTCTCATGGGAACCATGGTGTAGCCTTGGTTGAGATACGGCTGTGAATCAAAGACTATTCTGTTGTTGTCAACATACACGCTTATTGCCCGGCTGTCCTTTGCATAAGCAGATGAAAACACAACCGACAGTATAAGTATGCCTGATATCAGCTTTTTATACATTATGTAATTCCTTTCTGAGAATAAATCAATGTCAGGCTGTCGAATTATTACCATTTTTGCTCGCCACTCTATAGGGGATGGGGCGCTTTTGCACAGAAAATCAGGATTTTCTATGCAAAAAGGATGCAAAGCATCTGACTGTCACCGTCCCTGAATGGCTATTTTGTGCGACAATTGAATCATTCGACAGTCTGATCTCTACTTTCTGTTAAGCCATTCAAGCAGAATTTCAGGGGTAACGCCTTCGTTCATATTATAACGGTTCAGCCTGTACAGACTTTCTTTGTCATATTTTCTTATATAGTTGGTACCAATAGTTGTAGATACGGTTACTCTTATACCGAGACTTTTTGCAACAGCTTCCGAAAAAGCATTGTATCTGCCGCTGGGATATGCCAGCGCTATAACCGGAGCGCCTATCTGTCCTTCAAGCTTGCTTTTGCTTTCGGCAAAATCCTCCCTTACGGCACGGATATAGTCCATAAAGCTTTCACCCTCAAAGGGCATAACATTTTCTCTTACAGCATTGGTGTTTTCATACTGTTTTGACTGGTGCATATCGTGGGTATGGCTCTGCACCGATATGAACTTTGACAGGTTCATCTCCCTTGCCATATTGTAGTTGAAGTGTGGCTTTATAGGATTTTCTGTTTCCTTGTAGGTGGATTTGCCCACAGATGAACCTATGACAAATATTGTTGCCTTGCAGTTATATTTTTTCAGCAGGGGGAATGCGTGGGTATAGTTGTCCTCATAGCCGTCGTCAAAGGTGATAACCATCGGCTTGTCGGGAAGATTTTGGTCATTGTCAACATATTCTGTCAGCTCCTGAAAAAACACCGGTGTGAATCCCTTGTTCACAATAGTCTGCAGATGCTTTTCAAAGGACTCGGGGGTAATGGTGTACGGGTCGTCTGAATAGCCTATGGCATGATACATTATAACCGGCACCTTTACATAATCCCTGTAGTCTGCCATTGCAGTACTGCAGGATAAAATTATCAATAACGAAAGGAGCAGCGATATAAATTTTTTCATTTGCAAAATGTACCTTTCTTGCTTTGTATTATTCTCTTTCGGCTTACATGATGCCTAATTGTTTGAATAGGAATATCCACAAAAATACTGTTATTATACACAGGCTCGTGCCAAACACCACTATCTGTCCCGCCAGCTCGTCGTCGCCGTCCATTTGCTGTGCCATGGTAAACGATGATACTGCCGTAGGCGATGCAAAGACAGATATAAGTATTGCCATCTCGGCATTGCGGAAGCCCAGCAGTGCCGAGATTGATAGAAATACCGCCGGCACAATAACCAGTCTTGATGCAACGCATACTGCAAGCTGGCGCCCGTTGCCTTTTATTTTTGAAAAGTTTATGGAGCCGCCGAGGATTACCAGAGCCAGGGGTGTAGCGATTTTTGCCAGGTCGGAAACAGATTTTTCTATTATGCCCGGCAGCTTAAACCCGGTAAACAGAGTAATAAGTCCCAGTATGGATGAGATTATAAGCGGATTTGTTGCAATGCCCTTAAGGATTTTTACAATATCCGGCTTTCCCTTGCGGAATACCTCAAGAGATATTACCGCCAGGAAGTTGAATACAGGCACCACCACAGCAATGAGCACCGCCGCCGAGCCTACGATTGAATCTCCGTATAAAGCCGCCGAAAGCGGGATTCCGAATATAACAAAATTGCTTCGGAATATGCCCTGAATCATAACTCCCTTTTTGCGGTTGTCTTTTTCGGCAAAGGGGATTGTCAGCATAAGCACGGCAAACAGTATGAGAATACTTATCACACTGAATATAACCAGCTTTTTGTCAAAAATTTCGGATATTTCCGAGGTATATACATTGTAATATATCAGGCAGGGCAGAAAAGCCTTGAAGGTGGCTTTATTCATCTGCTTCAATGTTTTTTCATCAAGTATGCCCCAGTGGCGCAGTGCATATCCTGTCACCATAAGCAAAAACAGCGGCAGCACCACATTCGCAGATAATAGTAGATTGTTCATCAGATGTCACTTCTTTTCCGTTATTCTGAGGTTATTCTAAGTGTGCCGTGCACAACTCTGTTTATTCCCGAAAGGTCTTTTTCAAAGCCTATATTGTCAAAATGTGTTTCCATAATACAGCCCACCTGCTCTGCCTGGTCGTGACCTACCTCATATACAAGGGTGCCCCCTGGCTTAAGCATATTTACTGCCTTTTCGGTAATAGCTCTGTAGAACATAAGCCCGTCTTTGCCGCCTTTAAGCGCCAGATGAGGCTCAAAGTCCCGTACATCCGGTTCGAGAGCTTCTACAACCTCATCCGGGATATACGGAGGATTAGATACCACTGCGTCAAAGCCGGTGCCCGAATCTGCAGCCTTGAGAATGTCGGCGTTGATAAGACTTATTCTGTCAATCACCCCGTGGGAACGGGCGTTTTTTTCAGCAACGGATATGGCAGTTTTGCTTATATCAACTGCAGTTATGCGGCTGTCAGGCAGATATTTTGCCAGAGAAACCGCAATGGCACCCGAGCCTGTGCAAAGGTCAAGTATGCGGGCCGCTTTTCCCTCAAGCAGGCTTATTACATACTCCACCGTATGCTCTGTTTCGGGGCGGGGGATGAGTATTCCCGGCTCAACTGCAAAGTCCAGCCCCATAAACTCCCGATAGCCTGTTATATAGCTGACAGGCTCATTTTTACTGCGTCTGTTTATATATTCCGTGAATTTTGCAAAAATCTCTTCCGGGATATTATCGTTTCCGCAAAGGGTCAGTCCTAAAGTGTCCTTGCCTGAGGCATGGCACAGCAGCACTCTTGCATCGGTAGTGCCTTCGATGCCGCTTTTTCTCAGGATCTTGTTTCCCATAGCGAGAGCATCACGGTATGTCTTTACCATTTGTCATCCTCTTTGTTGCCGGTGAGCACTGCGTTAAGAGCGGCTATGGCAACCTCTATCTGGCTTTCGTCAGGCTCTCTTGTGGTGAGCTTCTGGAGAAAAAGACCTGGCTTGGTGAGAAATTTTACAATTCTGTTTTTGCTTTTGCCGGCAAACTTGAGTATCTCATAGGACACTCCTGCCACAACAGGCAAAAGAAGAAGTCTGTATACAATTCTCAGACCGAAATGTGTGTTTGCCCAGGGCAGACATGCATAAAAGATAATGGAGATTATCATTACTATAAGTAAAAAGCTTGTGCCGCATCTGGGATGGAGCCTGGAGCATTTTGCCGCATTTTCGGGTGTGAGCTCCATGCCGCTTTCGTAGCAGGCAATGCTCTTGTGCTCTGCGCCGTGGTATTCAAACACTCGCTGTATATCCTTCATACGGGATATGAGCAGGATGTATATCATAAATATAATCATCTTAACTGCGCCTTCAACAGTGTTGAGAATAACTGTGTTTGTGATAAACTTACCCACAAGACTTGATATAAAGTGGGGCAGCATCATAAATAATCCTACGCTGAACACAAGTGCAATTATTACCGAGAGATATATGGTTATATCTTTGATTTTGTCGCCGAGCTTTTCGTCCAGCCATTTTTCAAATTTTGAGGGCTCGTAGGAGTCGTCCTCCAGGTCGTACTGGTCTGCTGAGAACATGAGGCATTTTGTGCCCGTCACCAGGGATGCAAAGAAGTTTACAACTCCTCTGAGCACGGGGATTTTGTTAAGCCTGTGTTTGGTAACGGTCTCGCTTATGGGGCGCCTGTCTATAACTATCTCGCCGCTTGATTTGCGCACTGCGGTTGCAATTTCCTTGGGGCCTCTCATCATAACACCCTCAAGCACCGCCTGACCGCCTATACTGGTCATATGACATTCTTTATTTTCAGCCGAAGCACAAGTGTTTTTTTCTTTATTCATAGGTATACACCTTCCTTTGTTTACATCAATCTCTTCCAGCTAACATTATACTATGTTTTTGCTCAATAGTCAACTGTTTCCCGCAACAATGAGGCTTCCATTCACAATTTATTCATTATTTATTCATTTTTTTCGACAAAAACTATTGACATTTGCGTAAAAACATGTATAATAGATTTATTAGTCCGTTGAAGCTTTTGGAATTTGATAGAAACCGAAAGCGGAGGACACTCCGGAGAATCTCATTTTATGGGTGCCGAAGGTGCAAGGTGCTTTGTAAGCACTGAATCTCTCAGGCAAAAGGACGGAGCAGACTTCATGAATTGTATGTCATTTTAAATACGTCTGCATGTCTATCCGGAGCCGCTGAGTTTTCAGCGGCTGTTGTATTTTCCGAATAAAACTTCTGCAGTTATCCGGAAAAATAAAATTTTAGGAGGTATTTTAAAATGCAGGAAACAATTCTCAGCCTTGTTCAGAAGGCAAACGGTATTCTGGCGGATTATATCCTTATAATCCTTCTGGTTGGTACCGGTCTTTGGTTCACTATCAAAACAAGATTCGTTCAGGTGCGCTGCTTCAAGGAAGGTATGAAGGCGGTATTCGGCAACTTCAGTCTCCGCGGCGGCAGGCAGGAGGGCGGCTTAAGCTCGTTCCAAGCCTTAGCAACAGCTATTGCAGCTCAGGTTGGTACAGGTAACATAGTAGGTGCTTCCGGTGCAATTCTCATCGGAGGTCCAGGTGCTATCTTCTGGATGTGGATTATCGCATTCCTGGGTATGGCTACTATCTATGCCGAGGCAACTCTTGCTCAGGAAACAAGAATTATCGACAAAGATGGTGAGGTTCACGGCGGTCCTGTTTATTATATGAAAAAAGCATTCCCCAACGGCTTTGGTACATTTCTCTCAGTATTCTTTGCAATAGCTACCACATTGGCACTCGGTTTCATGGGCTCCATGGTACAGTCAAACTCCATTGCAGAATCATGTAACACAGCATTTGGTATCGAAGGTTGGATTGTTGGTCTTATCATCGCGGTTATTGCAGCATTTATCTTCCTCGGCGGTATTCAGAGAATTGCTTCTGTTACAGAAAAGATGGTTCCCTTTATGGCAGGTATCTTCCTCCTTGGCGGACTCATTGTTCTCATCATCCGTATCAAGTATATCCCCGAGACAATCGGCATGATATTCAGGTATGCATTCACACCCAATGCTCTTATTGCTGGCGGTATCGGTTATGCTCTTAAGACAGCAATCAGCCAGGGTGCAAAGAGAGGTCTCTTCTCCAACGAAGCAGGTATGGGTTCAACTCCCCATGCTCACGCTATGGCAAAGGTTGCAAAGCCCCACGACCAGGGTGTTGTTGCTATGATAGGTGTGTTTATTGATACATTCGTTGTACTCACCATGACAGCTCTTGTTGTTATCTCCTGTCTCTATGCAGGCGACGGTGTGCTCAATGCATCTCTCGTATCTCCCGAAGCATACAGCGCTGCTACATCCGGTGTTGAGGCTCTGGTAAGCAAGACAAATGCAATGCAGATGGCTGTTACAAGTGCATTCCCCGAGTCATTCGGAAACTTTGGTAACATATTTGTTGCTGTATGTCTGCTCTTCTTTGCATATTCAACCATCATCGGCTGGAACTTCTTTGGTAAGATTAACGTGCAGTACCTTACCAAAAACAGCAAGGCTGCTACAGTTATCTACTCTGTAATTGCGATTGCATTTATCTTTATGGGCTCACTGCTTTCAAACGACCTAGTATGGGAGCTCACAGACTTCTTCAACTACCTGATGGTGCTTCCTAACGTTATCGCTCTGATAGCTCTGTGGAAGATTGTTGCTAAGAATGCCAACAATAAATAATAATTGAATTATATAAAAAGCTTTCTCAATTAAATTTGGGAGAGCTTTTTTATGAAATATTGTATTTCTGGTTGCTAAGGCTATATAACGAAATAAATATAACAGGAGGCAGATTATGTCAGTTACCATTAAATCAGATAAGCTCACTGCGGTAATCAGCTCTATGGGTGCTGAGCTGCGAAGTGTTAAGGATAACAGCGGAAATGAATTTATGTGGGAGGGCAATCCCGCATACTGGGAGGGTGTTTCGCCTGTTTTGTTCCCCATATGCAGCGGTCTTAAGGGAAATAAATATAAATATATGGGTAAAGAATATACTCTCGGTAAGCATGGCTTTGCTCAGCACAGCAAATTTGAGATAGAGTCTCACAGCGACAGCCGTGCGGTGCTTCTGCTTAAATCCACACCTGAGACAAAAGAGGTATATCCCTTTGATTTTGAATTTCGGGTTGTTTTTGAGCTTGCAGGAAATGTGCTGAAAACAGACTATTGCATAAAAAACCTTGGCGGTAGCACCATGTATTTTGAAGTGGGCGCACATGAGGGCTATGCAACACCTGAGGGCATTGAGGAATATGATATAGTTTTTGACACACCTCAGACTCTTGATACATATATTCTTGACGGAGACGTGCTTTCCTATAACAGTGCCAATGTAATCACTGATTCAAAGGTTCTGCCTCTTAAGGAGGATTGGTTCAGGGTTGACGCTCTTATATTTCCTGGGATAAAGGCAAGAGCCGCAACCTTGGTGCACAGAAACGGTACCCGTAAAATAAGGGTTGATTTCAGCTCATTTGAGAATATGCTGGTATGGCATGTATGCGGTGGAAAATATATTTGCATTGAGCCCTGGAACGGTATTACAGACAGACCTGACTGTACCGGAAATATAGAGGACAAATATTCCATGAGGCATCTGGCTCCCGGAGCGGAATATGAGGCACATCATTCTATTGAATTTAATCTATAGTCAGTTAATAAATGCACATGACGTTTACCTGTCTGTGCATTTATTTTTTTAAAAATTACTATTGACAAATCAACATAAGTGTGTTATAACTGTATTAACACAGATAATACAGTTGCGATTCCGGAAGCGTGCTGTATTATAAAATTATATAACGGAGGTGTTGTCATGATAAGCTTGGACTACAAGGACGGCAGGTCGCTGCATGAGCAGATTGAGAGCGGTCTCAAGGAGCTTATGGTAAGCGGTATATTGGCTTCAGACGAGCAGTTGCCTTCTGTGCGGGAGCTGGCGGTGAGTCTCACTGTCAATCCCAATACTGTTCAGCGGGCATACAAGCAGCTTGAGGCAGACGGCTTTATATACAGCGTCAAGGGCAAGGGCAGCTTTGTTGCATCCGTAGCCTCGGCAAGGGATGCCGCCCATACAGAAGAGCTGTATGCAAGCCTGACTTCAATAGTCAAGGAGCTGATGTATCTGGGCGAAGAAAAAACAACTGTCGAAAACATAATAACTAATGTATTCAGCGAGAAGGAGGGAATGTGATGATAAGAGTTTCTGGAGTCACAAAGCATTTTGATAAATTCAGGGTGCTTGACGAAATGAATATAAATGTGCCCAAGGGCACGATATACGGGTTGATTGGACCAAACGGTGCAGGAAAGACCACTGTTATAAATCATATAACAGGCATGCTTAAGCCCGAGTGCGGCACTATAGCTATAGCCGGCGAGCCTGTGTTTGAAAACGAAAAGGTAAAGCAGCGTGTACTTAGCATTGCCGATGATTGGTTTTATTTCAGCACTGCTACAATCAGGGAGATGGCAAAATTTTATGAAAGCATATACAAGGGCTTCAGCCGTGAGAGATATGAGGCAATCAAAGGTATTTTCGATATAGACGAAAAGCGTCAGATACGCAAGCTGTCAAAGGGTATGAAAAAACAGGTTGCCTTCTGGCTCAGTCTGTCTGCAATGCCCGATGTGCTCATACTTGATGAGCCACTGGACGGGCTTGACCCGGTAATGCGCAAGCAGGTGCTTAACCTGGTTATTGCCGATGTGGCAGACAGAGAGATGACCGTGCTTGTATCCTCTCACAATCTCCGTGAGCTGGAGGATATATGCGACTGGGTAGGCATTATACATAAGGGCAGGATGATTATAGAAAAACCCCTTGATGACCTTAAGGGAAGCGTGCAGAAATATCAGCTGGTTATGGATGAGGAATTTGCAAAGGAGCTTGAAGAGGATGAGGATATACTCCATATTTCCAAAACCGGTTCGGTATACAGTATAATAGTAAGAGGCACTGCTGCAGAGACAGAGCCGAGAATGAAAAAACTGTCATCGGTTCTCTGTGAGCGTATAAGCCTCACCTTAGAAGAGGTTTTCATTTATGAGTTAGGAGGTCTGGGATATGATTTCAAGAGCATCATTGTTTAATAAAGGTATATACAAGTCAACTGTCAGGCGCAATATATGGGGCTCGGTGCTGTATTTTATACTGCTGTTTCTCATGACATCAATGCCGCTTATATCCGATCTTGACACACCCACAAGCTATCTGTTTCAGGCAGGGAGACCGGCAGTGTACAGAAGTTCCTTTATGCAGTCTGTTATCGTAGTGGCAATCATTGTGCCCACTGTTGTGGCAATGCTGGTATACAGATTTATTCATTCCAAAAAGACATCTGTGTTTATGCACAGCCTCCCTGTCAGCAGGACTGCCAATTATATATCCACATTGGCGGCGGCATTTACACTCATGGCAGCTCCCGTAGTTGTAAACGGTATAGTTCTGGCAGTGCTTTCTCTGGCAGCATATTCAAACAATTACAGTATTGTCAATTGTCTGGTATGGGTTGGCATGAATCTGATGTGCCAGTTTGTTATGTTCTCTCTGGCAACCTTTTCGGCAATGATTACCGGCAATACCTTTGCCACACCGGTGCTTAATATATTGCTTCACGTATTTCCCATAACTGTTGTATCGTGCTTATCCGTTGTGTCCCAGAACTTCCTTTTCGGATATTCCACAGACAATTCGGTTATAAATGCCGTTGCAGAGGCAAATCCGGCAATGTGGATTGGCTCACTGGCGACAAGACTTGGAGGTACGGGAGCAGCAGCGGCCGCCTCCAGAGCAAAGCTTATATCAAAAATACCGTGGTATATAGTCGGTTCAGTGGTGCTGTATGTATGCTCATGGCTGCTTTATAAAAAACGCGGTATGGAGACCGCTGAGGATGTCGCGGCATTCAAGGTGCTCAATCCTGTATTCAGATATTCGGTAACTGCCGTCGGCACACTGGCGGTATATGCTGTATTCAACACCTTTTTCTATGAAAATATGGCAGTGTTCTGGACGATACTTATTATTCTCAGTGCAGTTATATATTTCGCCGGCGAAATGCTCCTGAAAAAATCTCTCAGAGTATGGAAGGCATATAAGGGATATCTCGGCTTCGGCGTTGTTTTTGCGGCGGTACTTTGTGTATTTGCTTTTACAAGCTTTTTTGGCTACGAAACCAATGTGCCCAAAGCCGATGAGGTTGAAAAGGTGGCTCTGTACAGCTACTATTACAACGAAGAGCCGCCGTATGTGGATAATCCGGAAATTATAGAGTATATTGTTAATACCCACGGCAAACTTGTGTCCGAGGAAAACATAACTGCCTTTGACCGGCAGGAGTATGATACCAGAATTCATTTTAACTATAAATTAAAAAACGGAAAAACTCTTTCCAGAGCATACAAGGTAAAAAACGATGTTAACTACAAGGCTATGACTGACCTGTACAGATATGACGAATATGTAAGGGCAAATGAAGGCATATTCAGAGAAGAGGAGCTCAACAGAATTTCATTGCATAATGCCGATATCGAAATTACCGATAAGGCAAAGGCAAAGGAGCTGTTAGCCTGCATTCAAAAGGATATGCTTGAGCTGGAATACAAGGAGATTAATGTAAATGTCAGCCATTGGGAGCTGTCTCTTGAAGCGGCTTACGAGCTGCCGGAGAATGATGGCACTGAGGCAGCTGTTGCTGTTGAATATGCAGATACGTACTATGAGCGCTCTGCAAGGCTCACCTTTGAGCATGTGTCCGTCAATGCAAACTATACCAATACAATCAACTGGCTGAGAACCAACGGCTATGAGGATGCTTTACGGCTGACAATCAATGCACCTGTGCATATCGTGGATATGAGTGATTATAACAGCGAAGAAATTACAGATAAAACCCTGACAGAATATGCTGCCGAGTCTTTGGATTACACAGAAATTTCCGACCCGGAGAAGCTGAAACTGCTTAGCGATTTTGTTGTTGATACAAAGATGGTTAACGACGCAGAACGTACTTATGAATATATAATATACAAAGATGAGCTTAACGGCAACAATGATATTAATGTCATTACAAGAATGGATGAAGAAAATATTCAAAAGCTCATGGAAATAATAGGCGGATAATAATTATCCCGTCATATCAAAGGGGATGTAAAAAAGATGCAGAATGAGCAAACTGAACTCAAATGAGGCAACCGCCTCATTTGAGGGTACCCGAAGCTGTATATAGATACAGCGAGAGGTGAAGTTTGCTTATAGCTTATAGGCTATGATAAATGAGAAATCTGCAAAAAATGCAGATTTCTACATAATTTTATTGGTTTGTTAGTCAATTTGCGTTATGACAAATCAGTATACAAGCCTATAAGCGCTCTGCGCTTTATTTTACATCCCCTTTTATTTAATGACTTTTCTGTTAACATTTTATACGGTTTTAAATGTGAAGGTTGATTTTGGATAATCTTTGTGGTATACTGTATCTTGGTGACCATTAGTAAAATGGATACACAGAAAGGAAGATAAGATTTATGAAAATGTGTGCTGTATGCAAAAGGCAGCCTGCTGTCGTATTTGTCAGCAAATCCGACGGTAAGAATATTATAAACGAAGGTTACTGCTTAAAGTGTGCTATAGATACAGGGGTAACACCCATTAATCAGCTTGCAAGCCAGTTTCAGATAGACCCTGAGGAGCTTAAGAGCATGGTTTCAAGCATGGAGGAAATGCTCTCTGATGAAAATATAAACGATGCTTTTATGGATATTCTCGGCGGAGGCAATCTTATGATGCCACAGGGTGAGGATGACGCCGGCAATGACGCAGATGCGCCTCACGGCGAGCCTATTGGCAATATTTTCGGCGACGGAGCAGGTGCTCCCAAGCGAAAGAAGGGCAAAAAGAGCGCTCTTGACACCTTTGGTGTAAACCTTACCGAAAAGGCTAAGAATGACCTGCTTGACCGCGTTATCGGCAGAGAAAAGGAGATTGAGCGTGCTATCCAGATTCTTAACCGCCGCTCAAAGAACAATCCTGTTCTCCTGGGTGCTCCCGGTGTTGGTAAAACCGCCATTGCCGACGGTATTGCCATAAGGATTGCATCAAAGGATGTTCCGGAAAAGCTTGCCGGAGCCCAGGTATATCTTCTTGACTTGGCAAATATTGTTGCAGGTACTCAGTACAGAGGACAGTTTGAGAGCCGCCTTAAGAATATTGTTGATGAAGCAAAAAGAGGAAATGTAATTCTTGTTATAGACGAAATCCACTCCATAGTCAGCGCAGGCGATGCTGACGGTGCCATGAATGCCGCAAATATCCTCAAGCCTGCACTTTCCAAAGGTGATATTCAGGTTATCGGTGCAACCACCTTGGAGGAATACCGCAAGTATATTGAGAAGGACGCAGCCCTGGAACGCCGCTTCCAGCCTGTGATTATTGACGAGCCCTCCATGGAGGAGACTATAGAAATTCTCAAGGGTACAAAGGATTATTATGAAAGCTTTCATAATGTGACAATAGATGATTTTATTATCCGTGAGGCGGTAGTGCTTTCGCAGAAATATATTCACGACAGATATCAGCCTGACAAATCTATTGATGTTATAGATGAGGCGGCTTCAAAGCTTAATATTGATTCGCCGTATTCTGCCCGTATTATCTCTGCCAAGGAGTCTTTGCAGCTTGCCGAGGCAAAGCTGGCAGAGCTTGAGGGTGAGGATAATGCGGAAAATCCGCCCTATGAGGAAATTGCCAGAGCCAAGTCAGATAAAATGCGCCTTGAGAGCGAGCTGCAAGCCTTGCGCACTCAGCAGAGACAGACCAAGGTGACTGTGGATGATGTGGCAAGGGTAATTGAGCTGTGGACAGGTATTCCGGTTAAAAACATAACCGAGACAGACAAGCACAAGCTCCTTAACCTTGAGGAGCGTCTGCACAGACGTATTGTAGGACAGGACAAGGCTGTTGAGGGAGTTGCAAGAGCAGTACGACGCAACCGTGCCCTTAAGCTCAGTAAGAAGCGTCCTGTATCATTTATATTTGTCGGTCCCACCGGTGTGGGTAAAACAGAGCTTGTAAAGGCTCTTGCACAGTGTCTCTTTGATGACGAAAGCGCTCTTGTGCGTATAGATATGAGCGAATATATGGAGAAGCACACCGTGTCAAAGCTTATCGGTGCACCTCCGGGATATGTAGGCTATGACGATGCAGGTCAGCTTACGGAAAAAATCCGCAGAAAGCCCTATTCGGTAATTTTGTTGGATGAAATTGAAAAAGCTCATGCAGATGTGTTTAATATCCTTTTGCAGATTCTTGATGACGGCAGAATAACAGATTCTCAGGGCAGAGTGGTTAATTTTGAAAATACAATTATCATCATGACATCAAATGCCGGCACAAGTGTGGGCTCCTCCTCGGGCTTTGGCTTTATGAATGGTGCCGGAGAAATAAGCAGCCGTGTGGATGCCGCTCTCAAGGAGCTTTTTCGTCCGGAATTTTTAAACCGTGTTGATGAGATAATAGAGTTCAATCCTTTAACTGCGGAGCAGCTGCTTAAGATTGTTGACCTTATGCTTGCGGATGTGGTATCCGAGCTTAAGGAAATGGGCTTGGGATTCAGAATTTCAGAAGCCGCAAAGCAGCTGATTGTGGATAACAGCTACAACCCACGTATGGGAGCCAGACCCATTCGCCGTGAAATCCAGACTACGGTTGAGGATGAGATTTCAAACATACTTCTGGCAGGGGATATCCCCGAAAATGCAACTGTGTCGGTAGATGTGACCGACGGCAGACTGACAACGGCTCTGATAAAGCTTTGATAAGTATTATATCTGCTGCAAAGGAGGACATTTGAATGAATATACAGCATTTAAGATATGCACTGGAAGTGGAAAAAACAGGCTCCATATCCAAGGCAGCGGAAAATCTGTATCTCAATCAGCCTCATCTGAGTAAGGCAATCCGCGACCTTGAAGAAAACATAGGCATAACTGTTTTTAACAGAACCTCAAAGGGAGTTGTCCCTACCAAAAAAGGCTCTGAATTTCTTGTCTATGCGCGCAACATTGTATCCCAGGTAGAAGAGGTTGAAAATCTCTATAAGCACGGAGAATCCGACAGTCACAACTTCAATGTGTCTGTGCCCATGGCGTGCTATGTTGCCCAGGCATTTATAGAGTTTGTAAAGGACATTGCCGGCAGTGACAATATGTGCATACATTATCACGAGACAAACTCCATTGTAGCAATAAACAGTGTTACTAATCATGAAAATAATATTGCAATAATCAGATATCAGACTGTCTACGAAAAGTATTTTCTTCAATTTCTTGAGGAGCGTGACCTGGATGTTGACCCCTTGTGGGAATTCAGCTATCAGCTGATTATGTCTATACATAATCCTCTTGCTATGAAAAAAGCCATCAATGTTTCAGACCTGGAGGATTATATCGAGATAACCCACGGCTACCTTACCATTCCGTCCATACCCGCTTCAAAGGCAAGAGAAATCCGCATGAATGAGGGTGCAAAAAGGGAGATTGCAGTGTATGAGCGCGAAAGCCAGTTTATGCTGCTGAGAAATATCCACAAGACCTATATGTGGGCATCGCCTACTCCCGCAAGCATTATGGACACCATGCCCCTTATTGAGAAAAAATGTAATATGAAAAATAATAAATATAAGGATGTAATTATCTGCCGTAAGGGCTATCGGATGACAAGCCAGGAAAAGCTTTTTGTGGAAAAAGTGAGAAAAGAAATAGAGAAGCTTAATAATGTCGATTGATAAAGAGCTTGCTTATGAGTTTTCATAGGTAAGCTTTTTGATTTTATACTTGAAATATTCCGCCAAATATAGTATACTGTTAAATGACTAATTATGTTCATAAACAAAAGGAAATGAATAATATGGAAGTTTATCTTGATAACAGTGCCACAACCCGTCCTTATGACGAGGTTGTAAGGACTGTCTGCGATACAATGCTTGAAACTTACGGCAATCCCTCCTCCCTGCACCGTATGGGAAAAAGGGCAGAGGATTTGCTGGATAATGCAAGAGAAATTATTTCGAGTACTGTTTATTGTACACCTGATGAGCTATACTTTACATCAGGAGGGACAGAGAGCGATAATCTTGCCATCATCGGCTATGCCATGGCAAACCGCCGCAGAGGCAGCAAAATCATCACTCAGCCCACAGAGCACAAGGCAGTTCTCGAGAGCTTTGAATATCTGTCAAAAAACGGCTTTGAGGTGTGTATGCTTCCTGTTGACGGGCAGGGAATTGTGGATATGGATTCTTTTGAAAAAGAGCTGGATGACAACACGATCCTTGTGAGCATCATGGCAGTAAACAATGAGACAGGCTCCGTAATGCCCATTGACAAAATTTCGTCAAAAATCAACCACAGCAAATGTGCTTTTCATGTGGATGCAGTACAGGCATACGGCAAAATCAAAATTAATGTAAAAAAACAGAATATAGATATGCTCACAATTTCAGCACACAAGATTCACGGTCCCAACGGGGCAGGAGCCTTGTATGTGCGCAAGGGCCTCAGGCTTGAACCAAGATTTCTCGGCGGTCAGCAGGAAAAGACCATGCGCTCCGGTACAGAGAATCTGGCGGCCATAGCAGGCTTTGCCAAGGCTGCGGAAATAAAATTTGCTTCCTTTGATGAATGTGCGGTTAAGGTAGGCAGCCTTAAGGACAGGCTGATAAAAGGCGTACAGGCAATAGAGGGAGCTGTGATAAATTCTCCGGAGGACAGTGTGTACAGTGTTGTTAACATATCCTTTACGGGAGTGCGCTCCGAGGTGCTGCTTCATGTGCTGGAGTCCAAGGGCATATATGTGTCTGCCGGCAGTGCCTGCAATTCAAAAAAAGATAAATACAGCTATGTTTTAAAGGCAATGGGACTTCCGGTGGCTGTGATAGACAGTGCGCTGAGGTTTTCTCTCTCAGAGCTTAATACCGAAGAGGAAATTGATTATACCTGCTCGGTGCTTGCAAGGGAAGTGCCCATACTTCAAAAAATAATGAAATAGGAGATTTTAACATTGAAAAGACTCATAATGGCAAGATACGGCGAGATTATCCTCAAGGGGCTTAACCGTCCTGTTTTTGAAGACGCTCTCGTAAAGAATATAAAGGGTGCCCTTCGCCACTGCGGAGAGGTTAATATCCATAAAGCTCAGGCAAATATATATATAGAGCCTGCCGATGATGAAAAAACAGACGAAATGGTGGAAATCCTCAGGCATGTTTTCGGTGTTGTTTCCATCATAGTAGCCTATGAGGTTGAAAAGGATATCAACGCAATACAGGCAGCCTGTGTTGAGGTTTTTGAAAGTGCTCTGTCCTCTGCAAAGACCTTCAAGGTTGAGGCAAAGCGTGCAGATAAGCGCTTTCCCCTTAAATCCCCCGAAATATGCATGGAGGTAGGCGGCTATATTCTTGAGCACTATCATAATCTCTCGGTTGATGTGCATAATCCTGAAGTTACGGTTAATGTGGATATCCGCGAGGATAAGGCATATATCCATACCGGCAGGATAAAGGGTGCAGGCGGTATGCCCGCAGGTACCAACGGCAGGGCAATGCTGCTTCTGTCCGGCGGTATAGACAGCCCCGTGGCGGGATATATGATAGCAAAGCGAGGCGTAAGGCTTGAGGCAGTGCATTTCTTCAGCTATCCCTACACAAGCGACCGCGCCAAGGATAAGGTTATGAAGCTTGCAAAAATCCTTGCAAGCTACACAGGCGGTATGAAGGTGCATATTGTGCCGTTTACGGATATTCAGCTGGAAATCCGTGACAAATGCCCCGAGGAATATATGACTCTGATTATGCGCCGCTTTATGATGCAGATTGCCCAGCGTGTTGCCGAAAAGCGTGACTGCAAGGCTCTGGTTACCGGCGAGAGCATAGGTCAGGTGGCAAGCCAGACCATGAATGCACTGGCAGTTACCGACGATGCGGTAAGTATGCCCGTATTCCGCCCGGTTATCGGTAATGACAAAGAGGAGATTGTAGAGATTTCCCGCAGGATAGGCACCTTTGAAACTTCCATTCTTCCATATGAGGATTGCTGTACGGTATTTACACCCAAGCATCCCAGCACCAAGCCGATTATCGAAAAGATAGTCAGTGCTCAGGAGGTGCTTGATGTGGAAAGACTTATAAACGAAGCAGTTGACGGTGTAGAGACACTTTGGGTGTAGTCGAAGCAACCAATACTTAAGACGCCTCAAAGGTTGAGTTTTCGGCCAAGCTTTCCGGCTACGGCATAATATTTGATTTAATACGGTTTTAATGAAAGTATGATATAATTTATTGAAAGGAATGATACAAATGGCAAAAGCAACTACAAAACCTGAAAAAATGGAAAAGCCTTCTGATGCAGAGGGAAAGGCAAAAGCGATTGAAGCAGCCCTTGCCCAGATTGAAAAGGATTATGGCGAAGGCTCAATCATGCGTCTCGGCAAGGCTCCCAAGATTGATATAGATGTTATCCCCACAGGCTCACTTGCCCTTGATATGGCGCTGGGTATAGGTGGACTGCCCAGAGGCAGAATCACCGAGATATACGGACCGGAATCCTCCGGTAAAACAACCCTTACTCTCCATGTTATTGCAGAGGCTCAGAAGATGGGCGGTGAGGTTGCTTTTATAGATGCGGAGCATGCTCTTGACCCTATATATGCAAGAAATCTAGGTGTTGATATCGACAAGCTCATTGTTTCTCAGCCGGATACGGGCGAGCAGGCTCTTGAGATTGCCGAGGCTCTTGCGCGAAGCAATGCTATTGATGTAATTATTATTGACTCTGTTGCGGCTCTGGTTCCCAAGGCAGAGATTGCCGGTACCATGGGTGATTCTCATGTGGGGCTCCATGCGAGACTCATGTCTCAGGCTCTGCGTAAGCTCACCGGTGTTATCCATAAGTCAAATACCGTTGTTGTATTTATCAACCAGCTCCGTGAGAAGGTTGGTGTTATCTACGGAAATCCCGAGGTTACCACAGGCGGACGTGCTCTCAAGTTTTATTCCTCAGTGCGTATAGAAATCCGCAGGATTGAGGCTATCAAGGACGGCTCCAATATCCTTGGTAACAGAACCAGAGCAAAGGTTGTAAAGAACAAAATGGCTCCTCCCTTCAAGGAAGCTGAATTTGACATTATGTTCGGCGAGGGTATATCCAAGGAGGGCAATATCCTTGACACTGCAGTTGACTTCGGCATAGTTGCCAAGGGCGGCTCCTGGTATTCCTATGAGGGCGAGCGCCTGGGTCAGGGCAGAGACAAGGTTAAGGAATATATGAAGGAAAATCCTGACTTTACTCAGATGCTCTATGATATGATAATGCAGAAAATTGCCGAGCAGCGTGCAGAGAAGGAACGTCAGAAGAACGATAAGGCAGAGCCGGCAAATGTGCCTGCATCTGATGAAGAATAATGAAGGTTACCGACATAACTCAGCAAAAGCATAATAAAAGCAGAGTGAGCGTCTATCTCGACGGGAAATATGCATTTTCCCTGGATGAGGTAGACGCCTATCGGCTTAAAATAAAAATCGGCGCTGTTCTTACAGAGGCAGATGTAGAAAAATGCAATATGGAATCAAACCTTTCAAAGGCGATTGCAAAGGCGGCGGATATTCTCTCCCGCAAGCCCGCCACAAAGAAAGAGATAACAGACAAGCTCCGGGAAAAAGGCTATGACGATCCGGTTATATCCGTTGCAGTAAACGAGCTTGAGGAGCTTGGCTATATCAATGACTATGACTATGCCCGTCTGTACATGGACTATGCCGCCGAAAAATGCTACGGCGAAAAGAAAATTCGCTATGAGCTGGAAAATAAGGGTATTGACCCATTTATTACAGAAGATGTACTTGCCGAAAGAAGCACTCCCGACATCTCAGACCTGGCAGCACGTATTTATGCCAGATACGGCTCTGTGGATATGCAGGATATTAAGGTTAAGCAGAGGGTAAGCAGATACCTTGCTTCAAGGGGCTTTGACTTTTCGGCAATAAACGACGCCGTAAGGGCGTATATAAGAGAATATCAGGAGGATTGATACAGCGTGAATAAGCAAAAGAAAATCGGTTTTGTGTCTCTTGGCTGTGCCAAAAACCTTACCGATACCGAAACCATGCTTGGCATACTTGACAATGCCGGCTATGCAATCACAGCAGACCCGGCGGATGCTGAGATAATCGTTGTAAATACCTGCGGCTTTATTGACAGCGCCAAGGAGGAATCCATAAATACTCTGCTGGAAATGGCGCAGTATAAGGAAGGGAAATGTGAGCTTCTTGTGGCAGCAGGCTGTCTTGCCCAGCGCTACAGCGGGGAAATAGAGGAACAACTGCCTGAGGTGGATATCATCATAGGTACCTCGGATTACGGCTCAATTGCTGCTATACTGGATGAATATTACAACAAGGGTGAAAAACAGACTCTGGTGGGAGACCCCAACAGGCTTGTCAGCGACAGCCTGCCCAGAATACGCAGTACACCCCGGTACAGTGCATATCTCAAGATTGCCGACGGCTGCGACAATCACTGCACCTACTGCATAATCCCCCAGCTTCGCGGAAAATTCCATAGCCGCGATGAAGAAAGCATCCTTGCCGAGGCACGTGCTATGGCGGCAGAGGGTGTAAAGGAGCTTATCCTTGTGGCACAGGACACCGCATATTACGGCATGGACAGCGGCACTCACCGCCTTCCCGGTCTGCTGCGCAGCCTTTCCGAAATTGACGGTATAGAGTGGATAAGACTGCAGTACTGCTACCCGGAGAATATTACCGACGGTCTGGTGGAGGAAATCGCCTCCAATCCCAAGGTGGTAAAATATCTGGATATGCCTCTGCAGCATGTAAGCGATAATGTGCTTAAAAGAATGGGCAGACGAAGCAGGAATGAGGAGATAAAGGAGCTTATAAATAAGCTTCGCTCCGCAATTCCCGGTCTGGTTATCAGAACCTCTCTTATTGTGGGCTTCCCCGGTGAGACAGAAGAGGATTTTGAAACTCTTCTTAGCTTTATAGGCGAGTACAGGCTCAATAAGGTTGGTGTGTTTACCTATTCTCCCGAGGAGGGCACTCCTGCGTGTAGCTATGACGGGCAGATTGACGAGGAAATTGCGGTACAGCGCCGCAGCCGTATTATGGAGCTACAGAGAGATGTTTCCTCTGCACTCAATGCTCAAGCGGTAGGCAGTACAATTTCCGTTATAATCGAAGGCTATGATGAGGACGAATTCTGCTATGTGGGCAGGAGCAGCACCGATACCCCCGAGGTGGACGGAATCGCCTATGTATACAGCGAGGATGAGTTAGAGGCAGGGCAGATAGTAGCTGCTGTTGTTATAGATTACGATGAGTATGATGTTATTTGCAAAATATCGACGAAAGGATGATAGTAAAGATGAATTTACCCAACAAAATTTCACTGGCAAGAATTTGCCTTATTCCTGTTTTTCTGATAGTGCTTATGACCGAGAGTATTCCATACCGTGACACCTGGGCGGCTGTTATTTTTGCGGTTGCATCTCTTACCGATGGGATAGACGGACACATTGCCCGCAAATACAATCTTATTACGGATTTCGGCAAGTTTCTCGACCCCCTTGCGGATAAGCTGTTGGTTTCAACTGCGCTCATATGCTTTGTAGAGCTTGGCAGGATGCCTGCATGGATGGCAGTTGTCATAATTGCAAGAGAATTTATTGTAACAGGTCTGCGTTCTGTTGCCGCTTCAAAGGGCGTTGTCCTTGCGGCAATAATGACAGGCAAAATCAAGACCTGCACTCAGATTGCGGCTTCGCTTCTTATGTTCTTTGTATACGGGGACAAATTTGTGTTCGGCGGTTATTCCATAGCATGGTACGGTATGCTTATTGCAACTTTGTTTACTGTATATTCCGGCTGGGAATATCTCTATAAAAACAGAAAGCTTCTGTTGGAGTCAAAATAATGGATTTGCTTAATAAAATAATAGAATTTTTTATTGCCCTGTTAATGGCTTTGGGTATAAGTACCGGTGCTGATGATAAGCTTGTTTCCGATACGGATACTGCAAAGGTTGCAGAGACAACTCTTACAGTGCATTGTATAGATGTAGGTCAGGCGGACAGCACTTATATTAAATTGCCAAATGGAGAAAATATGCTTATAGATGCCGGCGAAAGCGGAGACGCTCAGCTTGTGGCAGATTATCTTGACAAGCAGGGTGTCAGCAGGCTTGATTATGTGGTAGGCACCCATCCTCATGCAGACCATATAGGCGGCATGGCATATGTTGTAAATAACTTTGATATAGGTATCTTCTATATGCCCGATGCGTATTCAAATACAAAAACCTTCGAATCGCTGTTGGATGCACTTGAGGATAAAGCTGTGGATGTAAGACAGGCAAAAAGCGGTGTAAGTATTCTTAAGGCTGATGAACTTAGTATAGAGCTTCTTTCGCCTGTGTCGGCAGAATATGACGAAACCAATGACTATAGTGCCGTTGTGCGCATTGAGTACGGCGATACTTCATTTTTGTTTATGGGCGATGCAGAAAAGCTTGTTGAGCAGGAGCTTCTTGATATGGGAGCACAACTGCAGTCCGATGTACTCAGGGTGGGACATCACGGCTCGTCCACCTCAAGCAGCAAGGCTTTTATCAGAGAGGTTAATCCTTCTCTTGCTGTTATATCCGTGGGCAAAGACAACAGCTACGGTCACCCTCACAGCGAAACCCTGAGCCTGCTTAAAGAGCGAGATACAACCATTCTTCGCACAGATAAGCTCGGTACTGTTGTGATAGGTTCCAACGGAAAAGATATTGTTTATTGATGGCGGTGATGTTATGAAAATTACTGTTGACAGAATAGAGGGCAGCTTTATTGTTGCCGAGCTGCCGGACGGCTCCTTTGGCAATTTGCCCCTTATTTTTGCGCCCGATGCAAGGGAGGGGGATATCATCAGTATCGAGACAGACAAAGAAGAGTCACAGCAGCGTTCTGAGGAGATAAAATCCCGTATGAGCAGGCTGTTTAATAAATAGGAGAAAACAAATTATGGATAATACGAATTTAACATTGCAGGTGCTTATTGCTGCAATGAATGAAAACGATTTTTCCCTGGTTAAAAATATGAATATTCATTGTGACTGCATTATGGCAAATCAGACCGATAATTCGTCCAAGGGTGATTTTGATATAGGTGGAAACAGCATAAAGGTTATCAACAGTACCTTTGTGGGGCTGGGTGCAAACAGAAATCTTGCTTTAGACAATGCTTCGGCAGACATTGTGCTTTTTGCAGATGATGATTTGGTTTATGCCGATGATATGCCGGAAGGCGTGCTTTCTGCATTTGAGACCAATCCAAGGGCGGATGTGATTTTATTTTCCTGTACCGAAACCGACAGCGAGGGTCAGGTGGTATACAACTATGCTCCCGGTCAGGGAAGGCGGTATATGTTTAACTCATTAAAATTTCCAACCTATGTTATTGCCGCCAGAACCAAAAGCTTAAAACGAAAAAAAATCAGATTTTCCGCCATGTTCGGAGCAGGCAGCAGCTACAGCTTCGGCGAGGATACAGTATTCCTTGCAGACTGTTTCAAGGCAGGGCTTAAGGTATACGGCAGTGACTTTAATATAGGCACCAGCACCAAGGAGCTCCACTGGTTTGAAGGCTATACGGACAGCTTCTTTATAACTAAGGGCGCTGTGTATAAATGTATTTTTGGTAAATCAGCCCCTGTTTATGGCTTGCATTTTGCAAAAAAGTATGCTAAAATGTCAGGTATCGACAAAAAATTAATCTATGAGCTTATGGAAAAGGGCATGGAGGATTATCAGAAGAAGATTAAAACCAATAATTTGCATTCAACGGGTCTTTGATTTCGCAGAATGCTGATTATACACAACGGGGAGACCCGAAATTTACTTTTCAGGAGGACAAAAGAAATGAAGAAGATGAATCTTTTTGTTTGCATTTGCGTTATTTTTTGCATGATTTTCTCAATGACAGCATTTGCAGACGAAGCTGCAGTAGCAGAAGAAACAACTGCAGTTGAAGAGACTGCGGAAGAAATCGCAGAGGAAGTTACTGAAGAAGCAACAGAAGAAGCTGCTGAGGAAACAAGCGAAGCAGCAGAAGAGACTGCAGAAGAAACCGCAGAAGAAGTTACTGAAGAAGTAACAGAAGAAGCTGCAGAAGTAACTGAAGAAACAACAGAGGAAACAGCTGAAGAGACAGAAGAAGCAGTTGAGGAAACTGAAGAAGCTGCTCAGCCCAAAAATTATGATGACGAATCTGCTTTTGACAGACTCAGAGCCTATGAAATAATGCAGGGCGACGAAAACGGAAACCTCAATCTTGAGGACGATGTTACACGTGCAGAAATGGCACAGTTTATCATCAATGCAAATAACATGAAGAAGATTGAATACACAGTTCCTGCCGATGAGGAGCTCTTTACAGACGTTCCTGCTGAGCACTGGGCATACAATACGATTTATCTTGCAAAGAGCCTTGGCATAATCAACGGTCACGGTGACGGCACATTTGAGCCCGAGGGCAAGGTTACATATGAACAGGCTGTTAAGATGATTGTAAGCCTTCTCGGCTATACCCCCGAAGCAGAAGCAAAGGGCGGCTATCCCAACGGCTTTATTGCAGTAGCTGCAGAAATCGGTCTTACACAGTATGTAGAATTTGACCAGACTGCAAATGCAATCCGCAAGGATATTGCAATCATGCTCGATACAGCTCTCGATATCCCTGTTATGGTACAGATTGCATATGGTTCACAGCCCGAATATCAGATTCTTAACGGTGAAAATGAATCTGAGCTTGTAACTCTCGAAAAGGAATTCCTTCCTGCAGAAGAAGTAACAGAAGAGGTTACTGAGGAAACTACTGAAGAAGTAACTGAAGAAACAACAGAAGAAACTGCTGAGGAAGTAACTGAAGAAACAACAGAAGAAACTGCTGAGGAAGTAACCGAAGAGGCAACAGAGGAAGCTGCTGAAGAAACAACCGAAGAAGCAGTGGAAGAAGCAACAGAGGAATAATTCCCTTGAATATACAAAATAAGCCTGTCTGATAATGTGGCTTAAATAAAGAATAAAACCTCCAAAATCAGTATTAAATCTGAGCTTGGAGGTTTTTTATTATGCAGAAAAAGTTGCTTTGATTACTGTGTAATTTTAGTCTGCCGGTTCTTGCTTTTTTATTTTTCGTATCATCGCAAAGAGCATTATTGTATTTACCAATGCAGTGAGCACCCATGTGATAGGGTAGGATATATACAGTGTTTCCAGTGAGGGGTAGTGAGGGAAGAGTGTGAGTATCCATATAATACGGAATCCGCATATACCCGCTATGGATACAATCATCGGCAGTATAGATTTTCCCAATCCTCTCATAGCTGCTGTGGCAACGCCGTTAATTCCGCCGAAGGCAGATATGTATTTAAACATAATGAGATATTTCAGTCCGTACATGGCAACCTCGGCATTGCCCGGTGCATATATACCTATCAGCTGTGTGGCAAACTGCGCACTGATAAATCCCAGCACCGTGCCGATTACAATGACATTTGCATAGCACACCATTGTAGATTTTACCACTCTGTCTATCTTGCGTGCTCCGTAGTTCTGAGCTGAATATACTATTGCCGCTGTTGCAAAGGAATCCATGGTTACACTCACAAAGTTGAGTATGTTTGCACCTGCAGTAAATCCTGACATGGCATGGGCTCCGAAGGAGTTTACACTGCTTTGTATAAGTATGTTTGATATAGAGTAGGTGCATGACTGGATGCCGGCAGGCAGACCGATAAGTATAATATGCTTAAGCTCCTGCATATGCACGCGGATTTTGCCCGGAATCAGACGACATGCATTGTCCGTACGGATAAGTGTTATTACCACAAGTGCTGCCGATATGTACTGGCTTATGATGGTTGCAAGGGCAACACCTGCTACATTCATTTTAAATACTATAACAAAAAACAGGTTAAGAACTACATTTATCAGTCCTGCTGCAGTAAGAAAATACAGCGGTCTTTTGGTATCGCCCATGGAGCGTAGTACCGCCGCACTGAAGTTGTACAGCAGATTGGCGGGTACCCCGGCAAATATAATCTGCATATATACAACTGAATAGTCAATAACATTATCCGGTGTGCCCATCCAGGTGAGCAGGGTTCTTGAGGCAAATATGCCGAACAGTGCAATTATAATACCGAATAGCAAGCTTATTGCAACCGAGGTGTGCACCGCTTTTGATGTTTTTTCAAAATCCTCGGCGCCTATATACCGTGATACTATGGCACTTACACCTGCACCCATACCGATAAACAGACCCACAATGAGGTTTGTGATGGAGCTCGTGGCACCTACCGCCGCCAGACATATATCTCCGGCATATCTTCCCACTATAATCATATCTGCTGCGTTGTACAGAGTCTGCAGTATATTTGTCAGTATGACCGGCAGTGTAAACAGCAGTATGCCCGACTGCATCGGACCGTTGGTAATGTCTATGTCATATTTTCTGAACAGCTTCATAAATTCTCCTTAATTTTCCGACACTATGTCAAATTTATACAACTTTGTTTGGGCTAATATATATTGTATAACTTTGGAGAACAAAAGTCAATGTTAAGCGAAAAAAATGTTGTAAAATTATTCTTTCTGTGATATACTTATTTCAGTAAAAGTGATGAAAGCGGTGTTGTGATGAGAATTCTTATTGCAGATATTCAGGGCGGCAGATACAGCGCCCTTTTTTACTGTATGAAAAAAATTATTTTATTGATTATTGCATTTATTTTGGTGCTTGCATTTTCAGCCTGTACCGGTGATACCTTAAGCGGAACCACTCTTACATATGGCAGCAGTGATATTGTACGCATAAATCCTGCCATGGATGAGCACGGCGAAATAAATCCGCTGTTGTTTGACGGGCTCACGGACAGGGACAAAAATAATGAGATTATACCCTGCCTGGCTGAGTCGTGGGTGTATGATGAAAGCAATTATACATACACCTTCAGCCTGAGAGATGATGTTAAATGGCATGATGGCGAGCGCTTTACTGCCCATGATGTTAAATTTACCTTTGAGGCAATTATGAATCCTGATAACCATTCGGAAATCGCTTCAAACTATGAGGAGGTTGAGTCCATAACGGTTGCAGATGATTTTACCGTTTCTTTCAGGCTGTCTGCTCCCAATTTTGCTTTTCTTGACTATATGACCATGCCCATTCTGCCCGAGCATCTGCTGGCGGGCGAAAATATGCAGACCTCGGATTTTTTTCTTGCGCCTGTGGGTACCGGTCCTTACGTTATAAAGGAACGTGAAGAGGGTCAGGCGATAATTCTCACCAAGAACGAAGGTTATTTCCTCGGCGCGGCTGCTATTGACAATATTGTATTCAGAATTGTGGGAGACGATATTTCAAAGGCGCTTATGCTTAAATCCGGCGAGTTGGACCTTGCGCAGGTGAGCCCCGCAGATGCACAGGGCATTAAGGAAGAGCCGGGTCTGACTGTATATCGTATGAAAACTGCAGATTACCGCGGTATTATGTATAACTTTGCCAACGAATACTGGCAGCGCAATGCAGACCTTATACCTGCCATAAATTATGCCGTAGACAGGCAGTCTATAGCGGATTCCGTACTGCTTGGCTGCGGACAGCCGGCTTACAGTCCCATTCAGCTGAATAAGTATAATTATGACGGAGTCGAAAAATATGAATATAATCCTGCCAGGGCTGAGCAGCTGCTTTTAAGCGCAGGCTGTGTTAAAAGGGAAGACGGCTTCTGCTACCGTAACGGTGAAAAAATAGGCTTTACGGTGAATGTCAATGCCGATGACAGAGTGCGCATTGATATGGCAATGGCGGCATCCCAGCAGCTTCGGGCAATAGGCGTGGATATGAAGGTAGCAATCCCCGAGACAGTGGACTGGTCAGCTCAGGAGGCATATCTTATCGGCTGGGGAAGCCCCTTTGATGCCGATGACCATACCTACAAGGTTTTCGGTACGGGAAAGGGAGCTAATTATTCATCCTATTCCAATCCTGCAGCAGACCGATATCTTACCGAAGCCAGAAGAACCTCTGATGAAGCCCTCCGTGCCGATGCGTACAAAAATTTTCAGATTGAGTTTGCAAATAATCCCGCCTATACCTTACTTTGCTATATAGATGCACTGTATGCGGCGAGGGACAACATCTCGGGAATAGATAAGGATGTGGTACTCGGTCATCATGGAGTTGGTATTTTTAACAATATAACCGAATGGACTATAAATAACTAAAGTTGGTATTTTGTATGAACAAGCTTCTTGAAATAAAAAATCTGTCTGTAGCTATTGATACTCACTATGGCAAAAAAGATGTGCTGAGGGATATATGCCTTGAGGTGTACCCGGGTGAGGTGTTGGCTGTCATAGGTGAGTCCGGATGCGGCAAGACTATGCTTTGCAAAAGTATTATGAGGCTGCTGCCAAGGTCTGCAAAAATTGTGAGTGGAAGCATAATTGCCGATGGAGAGGATATAACAGGATATTCTGATAGAAAAATGCAGTCTCTCAGAGGCAGACTGCTTTCAATGACTTTTCAGGATTCTCTCTCTGCGCTTAATCCCGCCTTGTCTGTAGGACATCAGATAGGAGAGGCAGTCAGCCTTCACAGACCGGGACTTCCCAAAGCTCAGGTCAGAGAGCGTGTTATTGAACTTCTTGAGTCGGTAGAGATACACAATCCGGAACAGGTATACATTATGTATCCCCACAGCCTGTCAGGTGGTATGCGTCAGCGATGCGTCATTGCCATGGCGCTGGCATCAGAAGCAAAAATTCTCCTGGCAGACGAGCCTGCCACGGCTCTTGATGTGACGGTGCAGGCAAGGATATTGCAGCTGCTTAAAAAAATTCAGAAAGAGCGTGATATGGCTGTGGTATTGGTGAGCCATGACCCGGGAGTTGTAGCGGGCATTGCTCACAGGGTGGCAGTTATGCAGGAGGGAAGGATTGTGGAAAACGGCATAACAAAGGATATTTTCGCTGTGCCACGCCATCCCTGCACCAAGAGCCTTTTGAAGAATAAGCCTGACTTTTCAAAGAAAAGCGAAATATCAGGGGAAACTTTGTTGGAGGTAAAAAATCTGACTCATGATTTTGTGATAAATAAGCACAGTGTTATCCGTGCGGTAGACAATGTTTCTTTTTCGGTCAGAAAAGGAGAGATTTTCGGACTGGTAGGTGAGTCAGGCTGCGGAAAATCCACCCTTGCACGCTGTATTATGAATATATATAAGCCTTATGCCGGAGAAATATTATATAAGGGCATTAATGTATGCGATAAGGCGGATTTTCGCTCAAACAGAAAAATCCTTCAGACCAAAAGGCAGATTATATTTCAGGATTCATCATCAAGCCTTAATCACAGCATGAGAGTAGCGGATATCATTGCCGAGCCCATGCGTCTGTGCGGTATTTCGCCCAAGCGGGGTACTTATCTTAAGGAGGCTGAGTTTCAGTTGTATCATGTGGGACTTAATTCTGACTTCCTGTGGAAAAAGCCTGCCGAGCTTTCCGGCGGTCAGCGTCAGCGTGTGGCAATTGCAAGGGCGCTGTCTGTGGAGCCGGAGCTGCTTGTTGCAGATGAGCCCCTCTCCTCTCTTGATGCGGCAGTACAGGCTCAGATTGTAAATCTGTTTAATCACCTCAGGGATGAGCATGGTTTTTCCTTTGTTTTCATAAGCCATGATTTGTCTATGGTAAAATATCTTTGCCATCGGGCTGGGGTTATGTATAAGGGCAGATTGGTAGAACTTGCACCTGTTGATGAGCTGTTTTCAAATCCGCTTCATCCCTACACACGTACTCTGATTTCCTCTGTTCCCGATACCGACCCGGCTTCAGACTGGCTTGACAGGTTTGACCGGAGCGGGCAGGACAGCTTCTGCACAGAAGGTATTTTTACAGAGGTATCCGCCGGGCATTTTGTACTCATGGAGGTGCATACATGAAATCAGCCGTTGTTTATGCAGTAAAAAAGCTGTTGATATTTTTTGCCGGAATTTTTGTACTTTCGATAATTGTATTTGTTATGTCCCGTATTGCCCCCGGTGACCCTCTTGTATCCTATTACGGCGACAGGGCAGAGAAAATGTCTGCTTCCGAGAAGGCAGCTGCAAGAGAACGCCTGGGTCTTGACAGTTCCGTATATATTCAGTACATACGTTGGGTCGGGAATGCTGCCCGGGGTAATTTCGGCATTTCTTATAAATACAGGCAGGATGTGTCTGAGGTTATATCACGTAGATTGGGAAATACCCTTATGTTGGGCGGTATAAGCTTTGCACTTGTTTTCATCCTGGCTTTGCTGCTTGGATGGTTTTGTGCACGGTTTGAGGATAGGCTTCCGGACAGGATTTTGTGCAAGACGGGCACGTTTGTCAGCTGCATACCTGAGTTCTGGCTGTCTCTGGTTCTTATTTTTGTATTTGCCGTTACCCTTGGTGTTTTGCCGGGCGGCGGGGCATATGACCCTGGACATAGTGGCGATGCTTTAAACAGGCTCCGGCATCTTGTATTGCCAGTTGCTGTTCTTGTGATGAGCCATTTTTGGTATTATGCATATCCGGTGCGCAATATGCTTCTTGAGCAGACCCATGCAGATTACGTGCTTACTGCAAAAGCAAAAGGTATGTCATCCGGAGCAGTAATGCTTAAGCATTGTATACCCAATATCATACCCTCATATATCAGCTTTATGGCGGTATCTGTTCCTCATATCCTGAGCGGAACATATATTGTCGAGGCGGTATTCAGCTATCCGGGGCTTGGCACTCTTGCATACGAAAGCGCCCGCTATGGTGATTACAATCTGCTTATGGTTATTTGCCTGCTGACCGGTACGGCAGTAATACTGAGCAATATGACAGGACAGGCGATTATGGAAAAAATCAATCCGGCAATCTCAGCCCAAAAACGAGGTGAAAATTTATGAGCCACAGAGAATTATTTGATGCTGAAGCTGTTTCACAAACGGCGCCGGGGTCTTTTGCAAAAAAGCTTGCAGACAGCGGATTCCCTGTATTATCTGCTGCATTGCTGGGAATCATTGTTCTGTTGTGTATGGGAGCAGAGCTCATTATGACCAAGGACCCTTCATATATGCATCTTGAAAGCATACATCAGCCTCCCTGCAGAGAATTTATTTTTGGTACAGATTCCATGGGGAGAGATATTTTTTCGGCTTTGTGGTACGGCGGCAGGATATCTGTGCTTATCGGCGTTCTTTCAGCAGTTATATCCGCTCTGATAGCGGTGCTTTACGGTGCTGCCGCAGATGTGGCTCCGTCTGGGATAGATACTGCGATGATGAGACTTGCAGATATTCTGCTGAGTATTCCCTCTCTCCTTGCGGTTTTGTTTTTGCAGGCAATACTTGGCAGGGCGGATGTTCTTTCTCTTTCTTTTGTAATCGGAGTAACATCTTGGCCTGCTATTGCCAAGGTGGTTCGATCCGAGGTTCGCCGTCTGCAAAGCTGCGAATATGTTATTGCCTCAAGGTGTATGGGAGGCGGCTTTTTTCATATTCTCAAAATGCATTTTCTGCCAAATCTGCTTCCGACAGTTATGTTTATGGTAGTTATGAATATCCGCGGAGCAATAGTTGCTGAGTCTACACTGAGCTTCCTGGGGCTTGGTCTGCCTCTTGATGTAATCTCCTGGGGCAGTATGCTGTCCCTTGCAGAAAAATCTCTCCTGGCTTCCGGTTGGTGGGCAATTGTTATTCCGGGAGTTTTTCTCATCACCCTGCTTATGTGCATAACCAATATAGGCAATTGGCTCAGAAAGAGCTTTTCGGCGGGGGAAAACAATGTTTAGCCGTGTGGCGGTCTTAGCCGAAGCATAGGATTTTCTGTACGGATAATTCTTTTTCAAAAAAACAAAATATTTTTCAAAAAAGTCTTGACAGAACCGATTTTGCGTGGTATTATATATAGGTAGCTTATGAGCGCTACACACGGAGAGGTGTCCGAGTGGTTTAAGGAGCTAGTCTTGAAAACTAGTGATGCGAAAGCACCCAGAGTTCGAATCTCTGCCTCTCCGCCATTTTTTTATTAATATTTTGGAGTAGGATTTGCCCATGCATCGACAGGCAGATTCCCTTTACGGAGAAGTACTCAAGAGGTCGAAGAGGCGCCCCTGCTAAGGGTGTAGGTCGTTAACGCGGCGCGAGAGTTCAAATCTCTCCTTCTCCGCCAATCATTCAATACTCTACTTTGCAAACGAGAAGTATTGAACAATCAGGAATTGAGAACATTACTTAGGTTAGGAACTAAGCAATGTTCTCTTTTTTTGCGTCTGTTTCTTCGTCTTGCAACAGATTACCTATAAATCTGTATCTTATGTCTATCGACTGCTCCCACTTGCCATTGACCTTTTGACGGTCTGAAACAGTGATGCTTTCTATAAGCTCGCAGACAATAGCCCTTGTCAGTGTTTCAATGTTTGTGAAATCGCTGATAAGATTAAGCCATTCATTAACCTCGTCTGTCGCTGTGCTTATCTGTTCAAGTTCATCATGCAGTCTTGGGATTTGATTTTCAAGGTCGCTTTGTTCCTTTAAGAAATCTTCCATCATTGACTTAAACACTTCTTCGGGTAAATTTCCGCTACATTTATCAATATAAAGGTTTTTGATAGTAGTTTTGATTACCGCAAGTCTGTTTTCTGCATTGGAAATTTGACCTCTTATAACCTTTGTTTCAGCCATTGCGTGCTTACTTTTCAATGTCAAAAGTTTGTTTGCAATGGTTTCTTTTTCATTCTCCGCAATTATAGCATAGCGTCTAATATCGCTTAAAACAATTTCACAAAGATCATTTTCCTCAATATAATGAGTGCCGCAAGCATTTGAACCATTATTGTTATAGCGACTGCAACGATAAAGACCTTTTTCTCCATTTGCAAGTTTCTTACGCATATATGCAAGAGGGGAATCGCAATCAGCACATCTTAAAATTCCGGCGAACATTCCTACAGTCTTTTCTTTGGTCTTTGCTACTCTGGAATTTGTTCTCATCCGACTATGTACCTTGTCCCAAAGTTCACGCTCTACGATAGGTTCGTGAGTGTTTTCGACCACAATCCAATTATCAGGACTTACCTGACGCATCTTCTTTGTTTTAAAAGATACTGTTTTTCGTTTTCCCTGAACCATATTGCCTATATAGACTTGATTGCGTAACAACTGCAACACCGTGGCACTGCCCCAGACATTCTTTTCCTCTGTAAGCGGATTAACTCTGCCCATTTTTGCATAATGATAAAATCTTGGACTGTCAATATGCTCTTCGTTAAGTCTGTCAGCAATCTGTCTTGCAGTATCACCTGATGCAAATTCACTGAATAATCTTTTGATTATCAATGCCGGTTCATCGTCTATAATAAGAATATGCTTATCCTCTGGCGATTTCTTGTAACCATAAGGTGCTTGACTTCCCATAAACATTCCTTGTTCAGCACTCTTACGCTTAACCTGACGCACCTTTTTTGATACCTGCTTTGGGTAAATTTCATTCAGCACGTGATGAAATGCAGTCATATCGTTATCGTCATTGATGGTGTCTATACTGTCATTTATGGCGATATAACGGATGTCATTTTCAGGGAAGAACTCGTCGGTGTAGTAGCCTGCCTGAACATAGTTTCTGCCAAGTCTTGATAAGTCTTTTGTAATGATACAGTTGATTTTGCCGTTTAAGGCATCATCAATCATCCTTTTAAAACTCGGTCTTTCAAAATTTGTACCTGTCCAGCCGTCGTCAACATATTCTTCAACCAATTTCCAGCCCTTTTCAAGAACATAATCTTTAAGTAACTGCCTTTGATTGCTTATGCTCATGCTCTCCAAATGCCCGTTGTTATCGTCTTTTGATAGTCTTAAATAAATTCCTACATCGTATGTGTTATCTATATTCATTATATTTTACCTCCTATGATTATAGCAAAATAACACGATATAGTTGATTGCCCCTCTATTATATCGTAACAGAGGGGCAATGTCTATATTCAGAATGTTATTTTATGCAGCATTACTTTCTATATTTTTACTGATGATTTGATATATAAGTTCAGAAATCGGTGCGTCATTTGAAAAATGGCTGTTTACAACAATCTTGCCTTTGGGCTTTTCATATGTCCGCTGTTTTGTGAATACTATCTTTTTTTCCATATGTGATGCCCCCTCTTTCCAAAGTCGTTAATAATGGTTTTGGGTTCAAGTTTACCGATGTACTCTGCCATATTCCACAACTGTTCAGTAGAATACTTACACACACCTTGATACCAATTCATATAATCGTCATGCTTAATATCAGCATCAATCATAGCATTCCACTTTTTGAACAAAAAGGTTCGTGTTTCTTTTGTAAATCCACGCAAATTCATCGCTTTAATTTCTCTTGTTGTTCCTTCTAATACAAAAGTAAAAAAGGCGTTATTATCATTATTCATATATTCAAGAAGTTCTTTCTTGCAAGGAACCGGGTTGAAGACAAATTCCTGAACCAAGTTGCCGAATTTACATAAAATAATGCCATAAATTTTGTTTTCTCCTGTACCAGCAAGATATCTGAACTCCATTGGCTGATGTGCTTCAAAATTAGCAAGTTCATCAGGTGTAATATCTCCCATGCTTATTATAAAGCTGGGGTTTCCGAGTAATTCCATTCTGCAAATATCAGTAGGAAGAAAACTCATATCAAGGGGAAATCTCTTTCCTACCATAACTTCCATGCTATTTTTATTTCTATCTTTCATCATTGTCAAAATCTCCTTTTCTACTTCTTATTTGTGCATTTTGGCGAGACATTCTCGCCAGTCTCATTTTTTCTTGCAGTCTTAAAGTCTTACCCAATCGCAAATGAGTATCACCGGGTTTTAATCGTGTGTTTGCGCCTGTTATCCTTAACTGTTCGGGCATATTGTACTGATAAGCATAATTACGCATCGTTTGTGAGTATGTACGCTCTGTGGTTTTGGTATTATTGCAAAGACCAAAGAGCTCTTTATATTCCTTTATGAGTAAATCATGCATTTGATATGTGTGTGCTCCGAGTTTCTTATATGCCTTACCGCAAATATGACACACAACATAGCCTCTGTTGTCATATCCGATTGTTCCGGGTTCGGGCAGAGGATTTATCTCTCCGCCCTCATTAAAATATTTTAAGCATGTTTGACACAAGCCATCTACAAGCTGTTTCCTATCAAAGTCTCTATTACAAGAAGTGCAAATCATAATATCAGTTCCTTTCTATGTTTAATATGTAATCTACCGCTTTTTCAGCCTTACTGCTCGCCTTAAATACCAAGCGTTCATCATTCTCCAATGCTTCAAGCCAGCTTTTGATATATGCTGCTGAATTTTCAAATGCATCGGGGGTTTCTACATTGCAGTTGTGACAGAGTGCCGCAGCACCTATTTCTGCAACGAGCTCCTCTTTTGCATATTTGTCCCTGTCATTTAATAAAGCACCATTAACGAGCCTGTTCAATCTGTCCTTATGTCCGGTATTCGTTTATATCAGATGTTAAATATGGAATAACAAGATTTATTTGAATATCAGGATGTTTTTCTTTTAAGCATCTAACAGCTTTTGCAGAAAGTCCATCAAAATTCCCGTAGTTGCCAACCCAGAACTCCGACACATTTTCTTCAATGATTAACCTTTCAATAAGATTAACCAAATTATCGTATATTTCATCAATATGATAGATTTTACTATGCCCGGCAAAACAGCAGCGCCTACTCATTACACTTTACACCTCTTGAATTGCCTTTGCAATGAAAAGTGTGATTATACAGCCTATTAAGTTGCAAAAGCAATCAATTTGATTGTATTATACCATATTTTGAATAAAATTGCAATCATATTGTTCGCATTTGAGAAAATTCTGATTGTCGATAATGACAGAAATTCCGAATATAATATATATTATAGAGGTGAGTGCGAATGAAAAATAAAAATTTTGATGTCTGGTTAGCAATCGGACTTAATATTTTACATTATAGAAAAGAGCAGGGTTTAACACAGATAGAACTGGCAGAAAAATGTGATATAAGCAGAACGTATATGCAGAAAATTGAAACTGCCGCTTGTTCCTGTACCTTAGATACCTTAATAGATATTGCAGATGCACTTAACATTCCGCTTAAAAAATTATTTGAATTCAAAGATTAAAATGAAACAGAGACCTTTCCAATAACGGAGAGGTCTCTGCTGTTCTATAAGCGGGTAATGTTGTCAAACAGACACCCCTTACAGCAACCGTATTCAATACACAAATGAAAGGATGATTCCACATGTCATTTTTATTATACCGCATATTTTGATGCTTGTCAGCTATTTTTTATTAGTTTTCAGAAAGAAAAAAGCAACCTAACCTTAATTAGATTGCCATTTTCCGTTTTTAATACATTTCAATACACTCCCATTTATAAAACGGGAGACAGACGGCAATAAGCTCTATTGCCCATACATATAAATTACATAATTCTTAAATTAAAAATTCTCGAACATGTATATAGTACCGCAAGATGTTTTTTGTGTCAATATATAAAAAGACAACCTGAAATTTGAAATCAGATTGTCTTTATGAGGTGATTTTGGAAATTTGGAGCACTCTTTTGTAGTATGCTCCAAATTTTCTGTTGAAAGTTGATCCTAATGAAAGGTGATAATTTATATTTATGTACAGTTCGGTATAATCCTTTTTTATTTCTATCAAAAATTCCTTTTTATAACATTATTAAAGTTCGGAAGGTAATTTGACCTTGAATAGAATAAAATGCGATACAAGTCGTTTTAGGTGCGTTTGTGACCGTTGTAAACAACAGAATTATAATTTTATATATTTTATTCCGTTATCGGCATAAAAATATAATAAATTATTCTAATTCTATTGATTTTGTTCCTATAATGTGGTATAATATAAACAGATGTTAGGAGTGAGTTCATGAACTATTTATCTGTATCTCAAATGGCGAAAAAATGGAATATGTCCGAGCGTGGGGTTAGAAAATACTGTGCTGAGAATAAAATACCCGGAGCATTCTTGACGGGTAAAACTTGGAACATACCCGAAAATGCCGAAAAACCTGAAAGAATAAATAAAAAAAGCGATGAGCCGCAAAATCTTCTTGAAAGATTAAGAACAGAGAAAAAATCTTCTCTCAAAGGCGGAATTTATCACAAAATACAGATTGAACTTACCTATAATTCAAATCATATTGAGGGTAGCAAATTAACCCATGACCAGACAAGATATATTTTTGAAACTAATACTATTGGTGTGGAAAATGATGCTTTGAATGTTGATGATATTATAGAAACTGCAAATCATTTCAAGTGTATTGATATGATAATTGATAACGCAACATATAAGCTCACAGAAAAATTTATAAAAGAACTGCACTTTACTTTAAAGTCCGGCACTTCCGATTCAAGAAAAGATTGGTTTAATGTTGGGGAGTATAAAAAACTTCCGAATGAAGTTGGAGGAAAAGAAACTGCAAGTCCTGAAACTGTGGCACAAAAAATTAAAGAACTTTTAAAATCGTATAATCAAAAGAATGAGCATACTTTGGAAGAAATAATAGATTTCCATTATCAGTTTGAAACTATACACGCATTTCAGGATGGCAATGGTCGTGTTGGCAGACTTATTATGTTTAAGGAATGTCTCAAAAATAACATTGTTCCATTTATAATTGATGATAGTCTGAAAATGTTCTATTACAGAGGTTTGTCTGAGTGGAACAACGAAAAAGGCTATTTATTTGATACCTGCCTATCGGCACAGGATAAGTTTAAAAAATATTTGGAGTATTTTAAAGTGCCGTATAATGATTAGAATAGCAATGAAGGAGAAAAATAATATGTCATATAACTCAATTTTAATAGGAAACGGGTTCGATATTCAAGTTGGTGGAGATGATTATTTAAATAAATGGATATTGGTACGGTTACTGATAAAAGCGAAAATGGGGAAATACAATCAATTATTTATGGACGAAGAAGGTGATCCCATTATAACAGGCGATGAAATTGTCGCATTATTTACTAATATTATTCCTATTGCGAACAGAGCAATAAATAAAGAATTTGATGATTTGGCTGCTAAACACGACGATGCCGATTTAGTATCAGCATTAAATGATTTTAAAAAGAATCATTCTAATAAAATATATAGTTTTGAACAAGTTGGTATGGAAGATTGGTTATTAGTATTTATGTTGTATTTAATCGAACAACAAGATATACTATCTCTTTAGGATATTAAAAGAAGTCTTAACTTCTCCGCCACCCGTATGCACAATCATACGGAACAAAAAACGTAGTGAAATCCACTACGTTTTTTTAAACTATTTATCGGCAAGTTATAGAGGAAATTGTTGTATTTTGTGCACTGTTCTTGCCGATGGCGGCGAAATATATTATTATGGAGGAGTGTTAATGATGTATTTATCAGTTACCGATATAGCAAAAAAGTGGAATATGTCAGAACGCACTGTCAGAAATTATTGCGCTCAAAATAAAATACCAGGTGCCTTTTTGACTGGTAAGACCTGGAATATTCCTGAAAATGCAGAAAAACCTGAAAGAATAAATAAAAAAAGCGATGAACCGCAAAATCTTCTCGAAAGACTTAGGATGGAGAAAAAGTCTTCCTTAAAAGGCGGAATTTATCACAAAATTCAAATAGAACTTACCTATAATTCAAATCATATTGAAGGTAGCACTCTAACTCATGACCAGACAAAATATATTTTTGAAACCAATACTATCGGAGCGGAAAATGATGCCTTAAATGTTGACGATATTATAGAAACGGCAAATCATTTCAAATGTATTGATATGATAATTGACAATGCAACATATAAGCTCACAGAAAAACTTATAAAAGAACTGCACTTTACTTTAAAGTCCGGCACATCAGATTCAAGGAAAGACTGGTTTAATGTAGGTGAATATAAAAAACTTCCTAATGAAGTTGGCGGAAAAGAAACTGCAAGTCCTGAAACTGTCGCACAAAAAATTAAGCACTTGTTAAAATCTTATAATCAAAAGAACGAGCATACTTTGGAAGAAATAATAGATTTCCATTATCAGTTTGAAACTATACACGCATTTCAAGACGGCAATGGTCGTGTAGGCAGACTGATAATGTTTAAGGAATGTCTGAAAAATAATATTGTTCCGTTTATTATTGATGACAGTCTTAAAATGTTCTATTACAGAGGATTATCCGAATGGAACGACGAGAGAGGTTATTTACTTGACATCTGCCTGTCGGCACAGGATAAGTTTAAAAAGTATTTGGATTATTTTAAAGTGCCGTATATCGAATAATATAATTTATCGTTTACTTGCACTTTTGTTATAAATGTGATTATACTAATATCAATATATGGGTAAAGATATATCCTCATATTGCCGTATGAGGAGTTACAATCAAACTAAATCGTGTATTTTGCATGTTGTTTTGGATGATTAGGATATTAAAAGAAGTCTTAAACTTCTCCGCCAAAAATCGACAACTAATGATTAATTGCATATAATAAAAGTATGAGTCAGGCTCGACACGCCTCTTAACAATGCGTACCAGGTCGGGCTGCTTTTTTTATACAGAGAAATAAAAATGAAAGAAACAAAAAACAGCTACCATTAGCGAACAAGTTGATAGATTGATTGCTGGTGGTCCGATAATCGAAAGCAGCGAATCTGTTATACATTACAGATACATCCTCGCTTCTTTCTTCGTGAATATCATCAACTAAATTTGGTGTTTTTCCTATTATCATTATATTAAATTTATCTAAAACCATTAGACTACCGATTTCACCAATAATTGCACTAATTATTAATGTGTTCGTTCAAATATATGTAAAGGTCTTTCGCTTAATGACTGCTATTGGATTGCTGACACAAATTTTACAGAGAGCTTTGCAAAAATCAATCTTTATGACAATCATTTCAGTCGTACACTTTCATAGATAGCTTTTACCGGATACGGTAGCTCGGTCAAATCAACCTTCCGTTTATCACCGGAATTCACAACCAATGGTATGCTTGCTTTTTTTGCATTTATATTCTTCAAATATTCTATGGGAAATTTGGGAGTATAACCATTGGGTTTAAGATGAATTGTCATTATAAAATATGAAAGCAATTATGTAGATTTTGTATGTAAAAAAATCTTAGTACAAACTGACGAAAATATTCTCAAACTATTGACATTGGAAAAATTATCTGATATATTTATTGTAATATGTATTGCGATACGCTTTTGAGGTTATGTCGAAAAACGTTAATAAAAGTGGAGGTGGATATATTGGGTAATATCGGACACGGTGAAAAGTATGAGGAAATGCGTAAAAAACTTCTTCACACTGCGGCTGTTTTGTTTTTGCAAAAAGGCTATTCAATGACATCGTTGAAGGAAATTGCAGCCGAAGCCGGAACAAATACAGGAGTATTGAACAGAACAGTCGGCAGCAAAGACAATATTCTTGCATTTCTTGTGGAATTTGTCCTTGGAGAACAGTTTACGAATACAACAGAATTATTAAAAGATAAAACAGACGATAAAATTTTATACTATGCCGTAGAAACTGTTTTGCAGTTGCATATAGTAGAATCGGACGAACGTATACGCGAATTGTATGCAGCCGCATATTCTTTGCCGAAAACCACAGAGATTATACAAAATATAGTTACGGAAAAACTGGAATATATTTTTCAGGAACACCTGCCGCATCTGGAAAGTAAGAATTTCTATGAACGCGAAATTGCATCCGGCGGAATTATGAGAGGCTTTATGACAATTCCGTGTGACAGATATTTCACTATGGAACGAAAAGTTGCGGCATTTCTCGAAACTACCCTATTGGTTTATGAAGTACCAAGGAAAAAAATCAAAGAAGCTATTGAATTTGTTTCACAATTTGACTTTGAACAAATAGCAAAAGATTTGGTACAATCGATGCTTTTTAAAATCAGAAACGAGAAATGAGAAAGGGGAAGCTAAAATGAAATTTAAAAGAATTTTATCCACAGTAATTGCGGTGACAATGGCGGTAGTACTTATACCGAATTTATCATTCGCATCGGAAACGGAAAATTCCGATATGGTCACAACCACCAACATTTTCGAAGCAACAAGAACAGATTTCAGAGATGAGTCTGTTTACAGCTTGCTTATAACACGTTTTTATGACGGTGACTCAGGCAATAATGTGCATTGCTGGGACGATGCACAGGCGGGAAATCCTGATGATGATCCGGCGTGGCGTGGAGATTTTAAAGGACTGATTGAAAAGCTCGACTACATAAAAGCGCTCGGCTTCACTGCGGTACAGCTGAACACGGTGGCACAGAACGCCTCAGGCTACGATTATCATGGCGAACATCCTGTTGACCAGATGAGAATAGATGTCCGTTATGGTTCGGAAAAGGAAGGCTATACTTATGAGGACCTTATAAATGCCTGCCATTCAAAAGGACTTAAGGTTATCCAGAATGTTCAGATAAACAGCTCTTCCAACTTTGGTGACACATATCTTTCTCATATGTTCGACATAAATACATCTGCGGATGCAGATTTAGGTACTATTGAAGGTATGATGGTGCCGAAGAAGGATTTTCTCGATGCATTTGGCTTATCAAGTGCTGATGAGTATTGGGCACAGAAACCGGCAACGCAATATCAGCAAAGAGTCAATTATATGAAAAACACTACATACACCAGCGCAGAATCAAACACATACGGCAGTCTGCCCGGCGATGCTGATTACGCCGAAACAAAGCTTTCTTCATCAGATGTGTATAATCCAAATAATTACTATCATTCAGGTTATTTTCAAAGTCTCAACTGGGATGACTGGTCATGCAAATATGCTCAGCTTGCTGCAGATTCAGTGGATATCAATACCGAAAATTATATTGTGGGGCAGTATCTTGCCGAAGCATGCAAAATGTACGCTGATTACGGAGTAGATGCCATATATATTGATGATGCACGTCATATGAACCGTCTTTCTTTGAATCTTAATATTATCGAACCGTTGAAGAAAATGCTTGCTGACGAGGGTCTGCATATGGACATTTTTGCTGAGGTTGTAACCAGATATTCTCAAACCTGGTACAGAGACCATGCAACCGAGTCTACACCGTTTTACACATGGGCAGATGATGATAAGTGGGAAACTAAGTGGAAATATGACGGCTCTGCAGAGTCTGTGAACAATAATATGAACGTCAGCTTTGACTTCATAAAGGAAAACGATGATGTTACCAATCAGCCTACAAGCGATAACGCTTTCCTTAACGGCATAGAGTATCATGCTCCTGACTATACCAAATCATCAGGGGTAAATGTTTTTGACTTTACAATGCATCGTGTATTCGCCAGCGCTAGCAACGCCTTCGGTATCGCAAAATCAGGAGATCGCTACTACAACGATTCCACCTGGAATATAACTGGCGTTGAGACACAGGATTATTCGCCTGAAATCCCGGATGAAAAAACAAGATTTTCAGGCGGTACAGACACTTGGCTTGAAAATCTTACACTTATGTTCACCTTCAGAGGTATTCCGAGAATTTTGTACGGAACCGAGGTCGAGTTCCAGAAGGAATCCGTTATTGATATAGGTCCTAACACACCGCTTAGCAATACAGGGCGTGCATATTATGGTGATAATATAGAAGGCAAGGTTACAACTACCAACTTTGGCGAATATAATGCAAGCGGTACCGTTGCAGAAACCCTCAGTGCCCCCATTTCAACCCGTCTTCGTCAGCTTAACGAAATCCGTCAAAAGGTTCCTGCTCTGAGAAAGGGACAGTACACAACTGACAGTAAATATGTAAGCGGTGATATGGCATTTATACGCCGATATACCGACGAAGCAGTAGACAGCCTTGCGCTTGTTGCGATTTCAGGCGATGCACAATTTAACAATATCCCCAACGGCAGATATGTTGATGCTGTAACAGGAAATGAAGTATATGTAACCGACAACACACTTTCTGTAAATTTAGAACAAGGCGATTTTGCAGTATATGTATGCAGTGCCGATGGCTTTATGTCTCTTGATGCAGAGCTGGAAGTCAGCGGTAGCTACTCGGTAGCCTTTGATGCCAACGGCGGAGAAGGAACTATGCAGAACGTAACAAGCTCATACGAACTTGTAAAGCTACCGAAATGTACATTTATGCCACCGGAAGGCAAAACCTTTAAGGCGTGGAGTATAGGCGATAAAGAATACAGTGCCGGCAGTTATATAGAGCTTACAGAAGACGTAACTGCAAAAGCAATATGGCGTGATGCAGGGCCTTATGATGTGTCATTTGCATCAGACGGCGGAATCGGTGATATGCCGTCGATATCAGTTGCCGATGGTGACTATGTACTTCCAAAGTGCAGCTTTAATGCTCCATTTGGTAAATCCTTTAAAGCATGGAGCATAGGCGATAGCGAATATTCTGCAGGAGAAACGGTGGAAATCATCGCCGATACAGAAATTAAAGCATTGTGGCAGGATATAACCATTTCTCTTACAGCACAGTCGGTAAAAGCTACCGGCTTGCCGAAAAGTGCAAAGCTTATCCTTTCAAGCTATTTGGGCAAAGAACTGATAGATATAAAATCATTTGATGTCTCAGGCAGTTTTGATAAAACAATAGCCGAAGCAGGCTTAAATATAACGGATGCCGATACAGTAAAAGCCTTTTTGTGGAAGGATACTGTAAATATTTTTCCGCTGTGTTATTTCGAAACAGTTTCGATCAATGCTGAGGAACCGATAGTTGACGGAAAGATATACTTTGAAAATAGTGACGGCTGGGCTAAAGTAAACGTATATTACTGGTCAAGCTCTAACACCTCTTTTGTATCCTGGCCCGGAACCGCAATGGAAAATATCAGCGGAACAAATATCTGGAGCTACAAGCTTCCGGAAGGTGTAACTTATGTCATTTTCAATAACGGTTCCACACAGACAAGCGATTTGTTGATTCCTGCAGACGGCAGTAATCTTTATTCATATGGTTCAGGCTCGTGGTCGAAATATCAATAACAAAAGTGTACTTCAATATCGTAAGTCAGTAAAATTGAATTTAACAGGCAGAAAACACAAACGAGTCTCCCCAATATAAGCTCATGAGGCTCAATAATTTGCAATACATCAATATACATAAGGCATCAGAAGGAATTGTGCATATGAGTGGCAGCGCTCCTTCTCCGCCACAAAAAGAGCATCCCATCGGGATGCTTTTTTGTGCATAAAATAAGAGAGATTTGAACTCCAAGGGGGCAAAAAGCGTAAAGAAAAAGTTTCCGGTGGCAGGTTTTTCAGCTTTTTGTTGCGCAGACCGGTACCGACATGCGAAGCATTTGGGTGGTCAAGCAGGGCAGATTGCAAAGCAATATGCATTTTCTCCACCATTTAATACAATTATTTGAATGTTTTTTCTATGCAATACAAAAGCTTATATGAACGGTCTTCTGTCCAATACATTTTTTAGCGGTATTGTTGATTTTATTTCACCTGGAAGTGCTATCTGGAGTTCGGCAAGAGCACATACCACTCCAAAAAGCAAATGCAAATCGTCAAATTTTATTTTATATGTACTTTCTATATCTTTTTCGAGGAAAGGAATGTAAAACAAAGCAAATTCACGGATGCACTCCAGTACCTCGGCACGACGGTGACCTGTCTGCATTGATGCACGGTTGATAAGATACAGCCAATCTATCTCGTAGAATGTGATTCTTTTTCCGAGATAAGGATCTTCATTTTCACGATTACGGAAAAAATCTATCATAGCATCTATACATTTTTCGGCGTTGAGGATGGGGCGGTGTGCATAGGTATGATTGAACACATTATGAAACCAGCTTGCAAGGTGAAACAGCATGTTGCGCTGACCGTTTTGTGCTCCCTCTACATTGACGCCATTGGTTTTGTCTATATGCTGTGCAAACCAGTCGAAATATGCATCGTGCCATTCCATCGGCATATCGCAGCATATAGCCATAGCAGAGTAAAAACCGGCACTTTTGTGTGCCTGCCATACATCGTTTGACCAGTCACCGCCCGACAAAAACTCTGACACCTGTTGGGGTGTACCGAAATTTGTAAGGTGATATGTAAGGGGCTTTGCCGGTGATGCATCAAAAAGCTCTAAAGCGGCAACACAATGAGCAGTTGTATGGAGCGGATGATGTGTAGGCTCCTCAAATGTGCCATTATCCTTCTGAAAGCTCTGCAGCTCCTTAATGCAGGCTACTCTTTCGTTAATATCACGCGGGAATTTACCTATTGTATAAAGAATGTTTGCCGCATCTGCACATCCGTATTCGGACGAGTCAAGATTTAGTGTGCCTTCAGCATTCTGGATTTTCCAGCGGGCATATTTGCCGGGAGCCAGTTTGTGTTCTTTTACGGTTTTTTCGATATACATTAGTAAAGAATCAATATTTATGTTCATTTTAACCTCCGATAAGCATTTTGTTTTTTCATATTAAAAAGCCTTTTCTTCCGAAATAATTGTATATTTCATAATTATGTGCTGAAAACCATATAACCATAAAATCAGGTTACTATACCATTACTTATAACTTTGTTGAAAAGCTTTGAAAGTCAGAGTTTGGCCGAATATGGCAGACATATTATAATGAATAAAGTATAGCTTATTCATTATAGCATAATTAATTTCAAAGGTAAAGAGATTTGAAAATTTTCGGCAAAGTGCATAACATAAGCAAATACTACCCCCTCTGTGCAATGCTAAAAGACGATTTTTGCTTTTGATACAATGATTTTTTTGATGTCCTGAATTATATATGTGTGATATATCCTTTTGGAATAAAGGTATTCCAAATTGGATATTTCCTATTGACAAATTTTGTGATAATATATAAAGTATAGAAGAATTGTTGGCATAGTTGTATATTGACAACCACTATATGTTGTGGTACAATTTTAGATAATGGTGATATATATCTTTTGACTGACGGAAAATTATGCAGAAAGGATGTTGTTAATATGGCAGAAGCTTGGAGAAGTTTTAAAACAGGTAAATGGAATACCGAAATCAATGTAAGAGATTTTATAGTGAATAACTACACTCCCTACGACGGTGATGAGGAATTTTTAGAGGGCCCCACACAGAATACCACCGATCTCTGGAACGAGGTTCTGGAGCTCTCAAAGCAGGAGAGAGCAGCAGGCGGTGTTCTTGATATGGACACAAAGGTTATTTCAACAATAACCTCCCATGGTGCAGGCTATATAGATAAGGAAAAGGAAAAAATCGTTGGTTTTCAGACAGATAAACCCTTTAAACGTGCACTTCAGCCCTACGGCGGTATAAGAATGGCGGTTAAGGCATGCAAGGATAATGGTTATGAGGTTGACCCAGAGATTGTGGACTTCTTCTCAACTCACAGAAAGACACATAATGCAGGTGTGTTTGACGTATACAACACAGAAATGAGAAAATGTCGTACAAACCATATTATAACAGGTCTTCCCGATGCATACGGCAGAGGTCGTATTATCGGCGACTACAGAAGAGTTGCTCTTTACGGCATCGACAAGCTTATTGAGGATAAGCGCGTACAGAAGCATTTTGCCGGCAGAACCATGACTGCAGACAATATTAGAAATATTGAGGAAATTTCCGAGCAGATAAAAGCACTCCAGATGCTGGCTGAGCTGGCAAATATCTACGGATGTGATATTACCAAGCCCGCAACCAATGTTCAGGAGGCAATACAGGCGCTTTATTTTGGTTATCTTGCCGCAGTTAAGGAACAGAACGGCGCAGCAATGAGCTTGGGAAGAACCTCCACCTTCCTTGATATATATGCAGAAAGAGACCTTAAGGAAGGCACCTTTACAGAAAGTGAAATCCAGGAATTTGTTGATCAGTTTATCATGAAGCTCCGTCTGGTTAAGTTTGCAAGAACTCCCGAGTACAACCAGCTTTTTGCAGGTGACCCCACATGGGTTACAGAGTCCTTGGGCGGTGTTGGTATCGACGGCAGACACATGGTTACCAAGATGACCTACAGATATCTTAATACTCTGGATAATATAGGTGCTGCTCCCGAGCCAAATCTGACAGTTCTTTGGTCTGTAAATCTTCCTCAGAACTTCAAGGAATACTGTGCAAAGATTTCTATCAGACACTCTGCTATCCAGTATGAAAACGACGATATGATGAGAATCAGTCATGGCGATGACTATGGTATCGCTTGCTGCGTATCCTCCATGAGAATCGGCAAGGAAATGCAGTTCTTCGGCGCAAGAGCAAACCTTGCAAAATGTCTGCTTTATGCTATCAACGGCGGTGTTGACGAAGTAAGCGGCGATCAGGTAGGTCCCAAGTACAGAGCCTGCGAGGGTGAATACCTGGATTATGATGATGTTATTGAAAAATACTATGCAATGATGAAATGGCTTGCGGGTGTTTACGTAAATACTCTCAATGTTATTCACTATATGCATGACAAATATTGCTACGAGAGACTCCAGATGGCACTCCACGACAAGGATGTCACCAGATGGTTTGCTACCGGTATTGCCGGAATGTCTGTTGTTGCAGACTCACTCTCTGCCATTAAGTATGCAAAGGTTAAACCTATCCGTAACGAGCAGGGCATAGCTGTTGATTTTGAAATTGAAGGAGATTTCCCGAAATACGGAAACGATGATGACAGAGTTGACCTTATTGCAAACGATGTGCTTAAGAAATTTATCGGATATCTCAGAGGCTTTAATGCATACCGTGATGGTATCATAACAACTTCGGTTCTTACCATTACCTCAAACGTAACCTATGGTAAGAATACAGGTGCAACCCCTGACGGAAGAAAATTCGGCGAAGCCTTTGCTCCCGGTGCCAATCCAATGCACGGCAGAGACAAAAACGGTGCTGTTGCTTCTCTTGCATCAGTTGCAAAGCTTGACTTCAACTATGCTCAGGACGGTATCTCCAATACCTTCTCAATAGTGCCCGAAGCACTCGGCAAGGATGATGAATCAAAGGTTTCAAACCTCATTGCCCTTCTCGACGGTTACAATCAGAAGATGGGTCACCACCTGAATGTAAACGTATTCAGCAAGGAGCTGCTCCTTGACGCTCAGAAGCACCCTGAAAACTATCCTCAGCTTACAATCCGTGTATCCGGCTATGCAGTTAACTTTATCAAGCTTACTAAGGCACAGCAGGATGAGGTTATATCGCGTACCTTCCACGAAAAAGTCTGATATGACAGACAAAAATTGCCGCATACTTCGTTGTGGCTCCTTGCCGTATACCCCGATACTGTCTGCGGAGCCGCGCCTTGTCTGCGACAATTTTTGAACTGTCATATGTATAGTGATGAGGCAAGGTGAAATTATAATACATTAAAAAGAGGGTGTAAAAATACTTTATATTTTTACACCCCTCACTTTTGTGGGGATAGGAAAAAATGATTAAGAACGGACAAACTGAGCCCGAGCTTGGCTCGGGGAAACCCGAAGACGTACAAAGGTACGTCGAGAGGCGAAGTTTGTTTGTAGCAAAAAAGAATAAATTCTTGAAAAAACCAAAAATATTGATTTTTTCTACAACAAATTACAAAAAATTCATTTTAACAACGCCGGTATTATTTATAGTTTGTTTTTTGCGGTCTGGACTTTTTTACATCCTCTTTATCCTTAATTAATTTCGGCGAAATTCAATTCATTAAAAATATTGGAGGTATATATGAAAGGTTATATTCATTCCTTAGAATCCTTCGGTGCGGTAGATGGTCCAGGAGTTCGCTATGTGGTGTTTTTTCAGGGCTGTCCCATGCGCTGCACATACTGCCATAATCCTGATACATGGGAATTTAATTCCGGGACTGAAACAGATACCGACGAAATTGTAGAAAAATTCATGCGAAACCGTAGCTTTTATACCAGCGGCGGAGTCACGGCAACCGGCGGTGAGCCTATGGCACAGATTGATTTTCTCACCGAGCTTTTTGAAAAGCTTACGGAGCAAGGGATACATACCTGCCTGGATACCTCCGGCATTATGTTCAATCCTGAAAATACGGAGAAGGTTGACAGACTTCTTAAATCCACAAGCCTTGTAATGCTGGATATCAAGCATATTGACGACAAATGTCACAGAGAGCTTACAGGACATTCAAACAAAAATATTTTAGAATTTGCAAAATATATTGATTCCAAAAACATCCCTTTGTGGATAAGGCATGTTATTGTACCGGGATTGACCGATACGGATGAGGAAAACAGACTTCTGGGAGAATTTCTCTCTGAATTTAATAATATCCAGAAAATCGAAGCACTGCCATATCATTCTCTGGCAAAGCCAAAGTATGAAAATTTGGGTATGGACTATCCCATGAAGGACACTCCCGACTGCACCAAGGAAGCGGCAGCCAGAGCTAAAGAACGTATTGAAAATTATATAAAATAAAATGGTATATAATAAAAGGAAAATTCGCCCGAAAAGCGGATTTTCCTTTTATTATATGTCATTAAACTATTTTGCCTAACTTGCATATATTATTTAAAATCTGCTACTAATCCATAGTCTGCGTATTCAAAAATTCTTGCATTTTTGTCGGGATTTATGGCAATTACGGTATCTGCTCCCTCTATTGCACAGGTGTGATGTACCGCACCGGAAATACCTATGGCAATATATATCTTCGGACTGACGGTTTTTCCTGTAAGCCCTACCTGACGGTCATAGGGGAGCTTTCCTGTGTCTACAAGTCCTCTTGAGGCTGCAAGCTCAGCATCAAGCTCATTGGCAAAAGATATAAGTCGGTCTGTATTATTAGCAATTCCCTTGCCTCCGGCAACTATTATATCAGAGCTCTCTGTCTTTGTTCTTACAGTTGCCATCTGAGGCATAGTCAGGCATTTTATCTTTGCATATATGTTTCCTCCCTGAGCGGGACGGTACATAATAAGCTTGCCTTCTTCGGCTTCAAGCTGTGTGCAGTCTGCACACAGTCCTGTGTTAAGAATTGCCGCGGCTATGGGAGCGTTTTTTCTTCCCCATAAATCCGCATTCCAGAGTATCACCTCAGGCTTTTCTTCTATTGCTTTTTGTACAATAGTTCTGATATCAGAATTTTCTATCAAAACTACATTCTCTGCAATTTCCTTAGCTCTTTCTGCAGCTTCTTCGCCGACAGCCCATACAGATTTTAGCCTGTCTGTGTTTTCTATGTGTTTTTCCTCTGAAGGCTGTTTTTTGAGCAATTCTTCAATCAGCGGTTTTAGCTCTTGCTGTGTGATAAACCGGCAGTGACGTTTTCCCTGTTGGTTTTCAAAGGCTTGTATAACTCGTGTAGGGGAGCCCTGCAGACCACATTGCTCCGGCGGACATTTCAGCTCGTCGTTGGAGATAGTCTGTATCTCTCCCGGCTTGGAAAAGATGCTTGGAAACCTGAGTATATATCCCCGCTCCACAGTTACAAGTGCCGGCAACTGCATGCCCTGCTCTCCAAGACGTGTATCTGCATATACACTGCTTTCGTCCGCTTTTACTTTAAGCGCATTGGTGATAAGGGGTATATCCAGCATTTGCGATATCATAGGACCTACCTGAGCTGTGTCTCCGTCTATGCTCTGTCTGCCGCAGAGTATTAAGTCATAGTCCATGGTCTTTATGGCTGCAGACAGAATTTTTGATGTAGCGAGGGTATCAGAGCCCGCAAAAGCTCTGTCGCTGATAAGAATAACCTTTGCTCCAAGTCTTGTCAGGGGGATAAGTGCATTTTTTGTGCTTTCGGGTCCCATTGACACAACGGTAACGTCCTTTGACAGCCGCAGTGCACATTCCAAAGCGGATTCGTCAAAGGGATTGACTTCACCTTTAATTATTTTTACACATACTAAAATTTTCATGGCTGTTGTCTCAAAAATCCTCGTTATTATATATAGGCTCCAGAGCCTTCTGTATGGCTTTGTATTTCCTGAAAAGCTTGCTGTATGCAGCGGTGTTTTCTTCATTCGGAAGTGTTTCTGATATCACTTCATTGCATAGAGCCACAGCCCGGGCAGGACTTTCAAAAATTCCTGTTGCTATACCAGCAAGCATAGCACTGCCAAAGGATGAATCTGCATGCTTCATCTCAAAGAGCTTTATTCCCAGTGCATCGGAAATCATCTGCCGCCAAAGGGGGCTTTTGCTTCCGCCTCCGATGATTACAGCGCTGTCATTGTGAGGGATATCTAGCTTATCCAGAGCGGTCTTGCAGTCCAGCATACTCATGGTAACTCCCTCCAGCACCGCTCTTGCGAAATGAGCTTTTGTGTGGGATGACCTTACTCCGACAAAATCTGCGCACAGATTTGGATTTGCATATGGAGTGAGCTCTCCGTTGAGGTACGGATGAAACACCATACCGTCACAGCCTATAGGTATTGAAGCCGCCTTTTTGTTAAGCTCTTCGTAATCCTCACCAAAGGTATCGCGGAACCAGCGGTAGGATGCTGCACAGGATTTTGTGGCAGTGCCGGGATAAAACAGCCCCGGCACTATGTGAGAATAGTTTATAAGAGTGATATCCGGATAGGCTTTGTCTGTAATAACGCATATTCTGCCTGCTGTTGCAAGCTTGAGAGTCATCTGTCCTTTGGATACCGCTCCCGAGGCAAATACCTCCATAACAGTGTCTGTGGTTCCACAGAGCACCGGTGTACCTTCTGTGAGACCGGTCAGCTCAGCTGCAGACCTTGTGATATTGCCTGCTATATCTGTGGGAGCTTTAATCTCCGGCATCATATCTGTGGGGATATCCAGTATGCCGCACAGCTCTCTACTCCAGCTCATTGTGTTTATATCAAACATCATGGAGCCCTCTGCCTCGATATAATCTGTCACATAGTCGCCTGTAAGGCAGTGACGTACATAATCCTTTGCAAACAGGATTTTTTTGACTTTTGACCAGTTTTCCGGTTCGTTGTTTTTTATCCACATAAGCTCCGGCAGTGACCAGATGGTATCAGCTTTGTGCAGAACCTGTCTGTCTATGATATCAGAAAAATTCTCGCGCAGATATTGCACCTCAGCAGTACTGCGTGTATCTGTCCAGTATATTGCCGGGCGGATTATATTGAAATTCTCATCCATGATTACGGCAGTATGGGTAGCCGCATCAAGCGACAGTGCCGCTATGTTTTCGGGAGAGACTCCGCTTTTTTCCAATACTGATTTTATATTGATACAGGTTGCTTTAACCCAATCCAGGGGGGCCTGCTCTGCATATCCGGGGCATGGGTAGCTTGTAGGATATTCATAAGCAGCGGTAGCACATATTTCGCCTTTTTCGCTGAGCAGTGTTGCCTTGGAGGCTCCGCCTCCGAAATCTATTCCCAGAAGATATTTCATATTTTCTGCCTCGCTTTATCAGAATTTGTAGTTTTCGCCGTATATACCGCCCACACAGCCCTTTTTCAGGAGATTTTCACATTCTTCGTGAGCTAAAAGCCATTTGTTTTTTGCTGTTATAAGCTTATTGCCGCCGTTATCGTCTATTGGAGTGTTTGTACCTTCGGGGAGCACAACAACGCATCTGAAGCCGTCTTTTCCTGTATGTATGGGGCAGTAATGCAGTGTTGTGGAATACATCTCTACAGCTTCTCCCGCTTTCATAAGAAATGCCTTTACATTGGCAGAGTCATATCTGTTGTTCTCCACATCCTGAAGTCTGCCAAGCAGCAAAATCATATCTGTAACAGCAATATTTACCTCGGAGTTCTTGTGCCATTCCAGAGCATTCATAGTGTCATTATAGCCCCAGCAGTAGCCCATCTGTATGGGCATTGAGCCGAACACCTCAAGCTTCATTTGCGAGGCAATTGCCAGTGGTTCAAATTCCGCCTGAGAGGGCACATATTTTGAGCCTTCCTCGGGCATGGGGATTTTTTCGGCTGTTTCGATTATTTCAGCTGTATCGAAGTTTAAAACAGCTCCGTATTCTTCAAATTCCTTATCTGTCACTCTGTATATATGCATGGTGGGTCTCCTTTGTATTATACTCTTTCGGCTAAGCGTTCAACCATTTGTGCTCTTCGTCGGTTGTCATATAGAAGCCTCTGTCCTCGCCTGCCATTATCCACAGATAGTAGTTGTCATATCCCGGTGCAGTATGGAAGGGGTGGTAGCCTCTGGGGATTTCTACAAAGTCGCCTGATTTAACAGTGTATGTTTCATCAATGTCGCCTTCCATTGTGTATACCTTCTGTATACCGAAGCCCTGGGGCTTTTTGAATTCATAGTAGTATATCTCTTCTGTTTCTGCCTCGGTGGGCATATTGTCGTCATCATGCTTGTGGGGAGGATAGCTTGCCCATTGACCACCCTTTACAAAAGCTTCGCCTATGTAGAGCATGGTTGAGTTTACTCTTTCGTCAAGGATAAAGTGGGCTTCTCTTTCCCAGCCGGGCTTGCCCAGGTTTTTGATAACAACATCCTCAGGATTTATAATTGCAGGCTCATAGTCTGCTTTAGAGGGAGATTTGCACACTGCTATGGCAACCTCGCCCACACCTGCTACCTTAAATGGCTTGTTTGCAGGGATATAAATGCAGGTTGCCGCCCCGTCAAATACGTTTTCTCTTTTTCCTGCTTCCTTAAATTCAAAGCCCTCACCGCTTACGGTACATTTACCGCCCAGGATTACGAGAGCGTATTCCTTGTCAGCCTCTCTGTATGATTTTACATCGCCGTCGGCAAGACGTAGCATATCCATTTCAACCTTTTTGCAGGTACTGTTTGCCTTGGTGATGATTTCGGATTTTCCGTACTTTTTATTCCAGTGTTTCTTCAAATTCATTATAGCCACGCTCCTTTAAAAATTTTATTACCTCATCCGATGTGGGTGCCGCCGCTCTTGCTCCGGTTTTGGTGCATTTGAGGGCTGACACCGCCGAGGAAAATATACATGCTTTATTATAATCCATTTTTTGTGTAATTGCAAATGCAAATGCCCCGTGAAATACATCGCCGGCCCCGTTTGAATCCACACCATCCACAGAGAATGCTTTATATTTGTTTATGCTCTGTCCGTCATAGATAATCCCGCCTTCCTTTCCGCAGGTTATTACAAGGATTTCAGGTGAGTATCTGCCGAAAAGAGCTTTTGCCGCTTCTTCTGTATTTGTACAGCCGGTGTGACCGAGTGAAAATTCCTCCGAGGGAATCAGAATGTCTGCATAGGGCAGGAGCTTTTCCACTCCTTCATAGAGACCGCCTGCATCATAGAGAATCTTTGTTCCGTTTGCCTTTGCTATCTCTGCCGCCTCAAGTGCGGTGGTCATACTGTTTCCGTCTATCATCAGGATATCTGCATTTTTTATTGCATTTATCTGTTCTTCATCCAATGGTTCTTCGGGTACATCGCCCTTATGAAAAACGCAGGTTCTGGATGTACTGTCCTCTGCAAGCCATATGTATGAAGAAAAAGAGGTATAGCCGGGCTTTATCCGTACATGGTCTGCAGATACTCCGTATTTTGTAAGGTCATTTACAAGAAATTGCCCGGCACTGTCATCTGTGAGATTTCCTATATACGCACAGTCTGCTCCAAGCTTTGATGCTGCACAAAGTCCTGTTGCACAGGGACCGCCTCCGCTCATCATAATTTCTGAGGCGCGCATTTTTGTGTCTTCGGCAGGATAGTGGGGGAGTGTTATCAGAGTGTCACATACATTTGCACCTATTCCGACTATTTTGCTCATATTTATAACCAATCCTTTCTGACCATACTGCCTGAATTTATTCAACCTTATTATCGGCTCCCAGAAGCTTGATTTTTTCTATTGCAAAGTCTTTTACACTTGCCACAGCATCTTTCATAAACAGGTCGATACCTACATTTTCTCTTGAGCTTTCAAATACTTTGTCAAGGAATGCATAGCACAGGTCTGTGCCGAAGTTGATTTTTCTGATGCCGGCTTTTATTGCGGCTTTGATTTCCTCATCGGGTACACCGCTTCCTCCGTGGAGCACCAGTGCAGCATCAACAGCTTTGTGGATTTCTGCGATTCTGTCTATGGCAAGCTTAGGTGCTTTTTTGTATCTGCCGTGTGCTGTTCCCACCATTATTGCGAGAGCTGCAACACCTGTTTCTTCGACATATTTAACTGCATCTTCAACAGTGGTGTAGTCGGTGCTTGCTTCATCGCCGTTGCTTGCCGCCCCGATATGACCCAGCTCACCTTCTATTTTTATACCTATTGCGTTGCACAGGTCTGCAATTCTTTTTGTTTCGGCAACGTTTTCTTCAAGAGATAGGGTTGATTTGTCAATCATAATACCCGTAGCTCCGCTGCGAACTGCTCTCATTACTTCAACCTCACTTGCTCCGTGGTCGAGATGGAAGCATACGGGAACGGTTGCTTTTTCTGCTGCAGCTATAATAATAGGTGCGCAGTAATAGCCTTCGCCGTTGGTAAAGAGTCTGGAGTAGTTCTGAAGTATAATCGGCGCTCTCATTTCTTCTGCTGCCTTAATTACACCCATAACTGTTTCCATATTGTATACATTGAATGCCGGAATGGCAAATTCACCTTTTTCGGCAATATCGAGAATTTCTTTAAAGCTTACAAGCATTTTGCTACAACCTCCTCAAGCTTGAGTAATTCCATACCCTCGGGTTTTGTTTTGCTGAGCAGTTCATATTCTGCTGTGCTGGCTGTTACCAGAATTTTTGTGTCTGCATTTTTTGCATTGAACCATCTTTTTTCTGCAACCATTTCCATTACCTGAGGCATATATTCGTTCATTATGAGATTTCCTGCAAGAACTGTATATTCACGGTTAAGAAGCATTTCATTTACCTCTCCGCAGGCAGAGAGAATATCGCGCATAGGTTGAGTTTCCTCTATGTCACGTGCAAGGAGCGGGCTGTCCTGGGGAGTGAGCACCATATCTCCTTTTTTTACCTTAAGTGCACCGGATTTGATAAGCTCTGCTACAAATGCAGTAAAGGTTACAACCTCAGCCTTAAGGACAATACCCCATTCCTTGTATTCTCTGAGCATTACCTTTGCATCGGCAGGGTCATAGCATATAACCCTTTTGTAGCTGCTGAGCACATTTGCACAGTTTTCCATAACTGCTTTTGTTTCAGCAGCGGCACCTATAAGAAAATCCATAGAATATCCGCTGGAGGGTTCGTTTTCAAGTATGGCAAATTCAATACCGGCTTTTTTGAGGATTTCTATCGCATATTTTGCGCATCCTTTTGCACGGGTATCTTCACCAAGGAAAAACAGTGTATCGCTGTTTTCAAAAACGGGTATATTTGGGTTCTTGTCTGCGCCGTATATATTGCCCTTTTCCTGAAGATTATTTATCATTGTCAGTACATAGTCGGGGAGTATGCCGTCCAGAGCGGCGCCGAGACGTGCCTCCTTGGTAAACATAACCGGATCCCAGCCTGTCACACAGTCTGTCATACAGCCGCCGCAGAGGGAGCATTCGTATACATTGCTTACTATATCGTCAGAATATTCAACAGCGCCTCTTTCTACCATAGAAAGTCCCAGTGCTCTTGCACGGGCAGTGTTTCTCTCAAGACCTGTTGCATTGCCGATGGGGCACACATGGTGGCACATCCAACAGAAACGGCATGAATTTATATGTTCGGTTGATTTTTGTGAAAATTGCATTATAATTACCTCCTCTTACAGACCCAACTTAAAGGGATTCATGATTCCGTTGGGGTCAAGCTGTTTTTTGATACCTTCAAATACCTGCATAGCAGGACCGTACTGTTCCTTCATAAGTCTGCCCAGCTTGATACCTACACCATGGTGGTCGTTTACAACACCGCCGTTGGCAAGAGCTGTTCTTACACCGCAGTTCCATATTGCCTGATGGAGTCTGAATGCCTCGTGAGGATCCTGAGGAACATCCTTGCCGTCTACAATGAATCTGTCGTAAATCATACAGCCCCATTCATACCAGTGGGAGAAGTGTGCTATATATTTTGCCTGGGGGAAGTTGGTTTCGATAGCCTCTTTCATTGCCCAGTATATCTTTTCTATTTTGTCATAGGGTGCGATGGTATCCATTGTACCGAAGCACTGAGGAATATCCATCATATGACCGGGATAGAAGAAGGTGATTTTTTCCTTCCACCATTTTTCACCGTATTCGCTTCCAAGGTCTTCTGCACCGTATTTTCCAAAGGTTTCCAGAAGGATTTTTTCCTCAAGGTCAACCATTTCAGCAACACCCTCGATAGCAATATTCATAAATGCGCCTTTTTTCTCTACACCTACAATTTTTTTGATAAGTGTTGAGGTTTCGGCTTCGTCGTACATTCTCATTACGGAGGGTTTGAATTTCTGCAGGAGCTCTCTGCCTGCGTTAAAAGCATCTGTTATATTGTGGAACAGGAAGCCTCTGAACTTTCTTGATTCAGGCTGCTCGTATATTCTCATCTGAGCCTTTGTAATAACACCTAAGGTTCCCTCAGAGCCTATGAAAATCTGGTTAAGGTCGGGACCCGCAGCATGTTTGGGAGCAGGAGAGGTTTCTATAATATCACCGTTTGGAAGAACAACCTCCATCTGGAGTACCATGTCGTCGATTTTTCCGTATTTTGTAGAGGAAACGCCTATACCTCTGTGTGCCAGGAAGCCGCCAACTGTTGAGCAGGTTAGAGATGAGGGATAGTGCATTGTAGCATAGCCTCTTTCGTTTGCAGCCCATTCAATGTGCTTGTATATGGAGCCGGTACCGCACTCTATGTACATTCCCTGTTCGTTTACATCGTAAATCTTGTTCATTCTCTTGGTGTCAAGAACAATACCGCCGCATACGGGTATTGCACCACCCTGAGTACCGCCGCCGGCGCCCCATGTGGTTACGGGGATTTTATAATAGTTTGCAATCTTGAGTACTGCAGAAACCTCCTTTGCATCCTTGGGAGCAACGATAAAGTCGCCCTCGGGCATTCTCAGTCCTCTGTCTGCCCACATTCTGGAGAGCCAGAAATAGTCAACACTGTGTGATATTTTGTCGATGGTTCTTGTAGAGCAGTTTTCTCTGCCTACAGCATCTTCAAGCTCTGTTGCAATTACGTCAAACAAAAAATCTGTCATTTTTTATATTCCTTCTTTCTATATAGTATACAAAATAAATTATTCTACGGGATCAAAAGTAATACCGGGAACGAATTTGCAGAACTCCTCCAGTATATCCGAGTAGTCTCCGAATATCTCGCTCATATGGTGAATATAGGGACCTTCTATCATTTTGCGTTCAACCTTTGCCCAGTCCTTGAATTCAGCCCACATATATGTGCCGAAGGTAAGAGGACCGTCAGTTGTTTTGAATTTGCCTCCAAGGAGAGTATAGCTTCCCGCATCCCCCTGAAAACGTGCGATGGTATATTCGCCGTCCTTTGCCTTAAAGCTGGGCTTTGTATTAAAAAGCTTTGCCTTGACATTTTCGTCCTTTACCGAGTAGGGGAAGGGGCCGCAGTGCCACAGAAGCTCTGCGTTTTTGTTTTCGGGATGTCTTACGGTAAATTCGCCGAAGGTGGGAGCTGCTTTTCCGCGGGCGGCACACATAAGCAGTGCATTGGTGATTGCTCCGTGAACATCGGATTCGCAGGTTACTATGTATCCCATATCGTAGAGTATGCTCATGGCGAGACACGGGTTTGCCCCAAAGGCAATGGGCATGGATGTCCAGCATTCGCTTGCCAGTACATCGGCACCGGTATCCTCGAATATTTCCTTGTACACGTGAACAAAGTTCATCATCTTTGCAAGGAGAGTGTCGTCAAGACCTGCAGTGTCATATCTTTCCTTGAGCCATGCTACTTCCTTAGCAAGCTCATCCTGCTTTTCTTCAAAGCTTTTTTGGAATTTATCTTCAACAACCGACATATTTACATTGTTGAGGTTGATACCGAATTTTTCTGTAAGCTCAAGCTCGTTGTACATAACGCTCTTGAAGGGTGAAAGACGTGTGCCCACCATTGTAACCCGGAGATTTTTGAAATTTTTAATCATTGTCACAACGGACAAAAACTTTTTGAGTCCCCGGGAAAAAGCTTCGCTTTCAACAGGGCAGTTTTCTATGTATGAGAAGGGCACCTTGTAGCGTCTCAGCTGCTTGCTTATGGCAAACAAACCGCACTGAGCGTCGGTATAGCGCTGACCGTTTTCCTCAAAGACCATATCCTGAGGCCCCCAGAGCAGCACAGGCAGACCCATCTTGCGGGCAATCTGACCGCATACCTCTTCGTTGCCGAAGTTGCAGTTGATAATGAATATTGCATCTGCTTGTTCTTTTCTGAGATATTCACACACGGTATCGCAGTCGGAATTTTTGTATACCACTCCAAGCTCATTGAGCCATTCAAGGTCACAAAATTCGGTTATGTCATCCTGAAAGTTATTTTTGATATAATCCACAACCTTATTTTTGCTTTCTACACCCTTTGCAGGTTCAAATATACCTTTTCGTGTAGAAAAATCAAATAAATCGCGTACATCGGGCACAAGTCCTATTTTGATTTTGTAATTAAGCATAACAGCACCTCTTGAAAAATATTTTCATTTTTTAATTATAAATACAAGTTGATTGTATCATAAAAAGAAAATAATTTCAATAGTTTTTTGCATTTTTATTTGTGTAGCCGAAAAAGAATAATCCGAACCACGATTTTCAAATGTGGAATTTCGCTGTTTAAGGCGGGTTCGGATTATTCTCTTTCGGTTATGATATTAAATTTTTCAATTTGAATTGTATATACAAAAAGGGGATGTAAAAAAAGATGCAGAATGAGCAAACTGAACTCAAATGAGGCAATAGCCTCATTTGAGGGTACCCGAAGGCGTACGTTCGGCTGATTCGTGCTTATTTGCAATAATTTTAATAAAAAAACTCTGTCAGCTGCATATTTCACCGGTCAGTATCTCTTCTCCGCAGCCTGTAAGCTTTACATCGACAATTCTGTGAGAAATATCCTCATCTGACCTTACCTGCACACGTACATAATTAGTCATGTGCCCTTCATATATTCCCTTTTTTACTTCTCTTTCAAAAAGTACGGGATATATTTTGTTTATACAGCTTTCCATATAATCCTTTCTGGTTTCATCACACAGGTCAATCATTGTTCTGCTTCGGCTTTCCTTTTCACTTTTCGGAAGCTGACCGGGCATTGTATCCGCCTTTGTACCCTTGCGGTTGGAGTATGCAAATATATGAGCTTCGCTGAAGCTTACTTTTCTTAAAAAGTCCATTGTGGTTTCAAATTCCTCTTCAGTCTCACCGGGAAAGCCGGCGATAACATCGGCGGTAATAGCCGGATTGTCAAAGTATCTGCGCAGGTTTTTTATACATTCATAGCACTGTGCGGTTGTATATTTTCTGTTCATTCTCCTGAGGGTTTCGTCGCAGCCGCTCTGGAGAGATATGTGAAAATGATTGCATACCTTAGGCAGCCTGGAAATTCTGATGATAAAATCCTCTGTCAGCACTCTCGGCTCAATGGAGCCAAGGCGAATCCGCTCTATTCCCTCAATTTCGGATATATCTTCGATTACATCTGCCAGACTGCTGCCGTTGTCCATACCGTAGGAGCTTATGTTTATACCGGTGAGCACAATTTCCTTAAATCCGTTTTTTGCAAGTCTTGTCACCTCAAGGCGGATATTTTCAACAGGTCTGCTCCGCACCGGACCGCGGGCAAAGGGAATTATGCAGTAGGAGCAGAACTGGTTGCAGCCATCCTCGATTTTTACAAAGGCTCTTGTACGTTCCTCATATGAGGTAATCCACATTTCTTTATATTCCTTGTCTCTGAGGATATCGTCGATAACATATTTTTTCTCTTGCTTTTCTATATATTCTTCAACAAGAGATACGATTTCCTTTTTTTGATTGGTACCTACAATCAGGCTTACTCCCTCAATTTTTGCCACCTCTTCGGGAGCAACCTGAGCATAACAGCCCACCACGGCAATAACGGCATCACGGTTTGCCGATTTTGCCCTGCGTATCATCTGACGTGATTTTTTGTCTCCTGTGGCGGTAACCGTGCAGGTGTTTATAACATAAATATCGCTTTTTTCATCAAAGCTGTTTATTATATATCCTTTTTCTTTAAAAAGCTCTGTCATGGCTTCTGTTTCGTATTGATTTACTTTGCACCCCAGGGTGCAGAATGCTACTGTTTTCATCTTTGGTGTTTCCTCTCAATTATGTATCCAACATTAAATCAATTCCTCAAAGCTGTAAATATACTTATGTGAAATTTCCTTCATTTCTTCAATATATTCCTCAGAAGAAGGGTCGTACACTCCGTAAACTGTCATTCCGGATTTTTTTGCGGTGGTTATTGCATTGCAGTTGTCATCAAGAAAAATACAGTTTTCTGCTGTTGTACCAAGTCTTTTTGCCGCTTCGTGATATATTTTTACATCAGATTTTGTCGTGCCGAAATCCTCACAGCTCCATACATGGTCAAAAAGCTCATATATTCCCAGCCTCTTGAGGCATGGGTCAAGGGTCATATGAGGGCTTGCCGTGAGTACACTGAGACTGTGACCGCTTTCTTTCAGCTTTTTTACAGTTTCAATCACGTGCTCCTTTGCAGGGATTGTGGTAGTATATGCGGTATACATATCCTGCAAAACCTCCTGGGCTATTTTATCTGCGGAAATATCAGCCTTCAGGCTTTCTATAAAATATTTTGCCGCTCCGCTGATGCCTAAGGGAGTGATGATTTTTACAATATCCTCGGGATATGAAATATTGTGATTTTCAAGAAATCTCAACATAGCTCCGCAATATGCGGGCATAGAATCAATCAGCGTTCCGTCCATATCGAATATATAGTACATGGCTTGGTCTCCTTTTGCTTTTTGGTAGTGTCAAGTTGACACCCCGTTTTTTATATTTTAACTATCGTTAAAACCTTTATTTTTCGAGGTTTTTGAATATTTTTGCATAAAAATATAGCAATAACCTCCTTTTTGCTGTATAATTGAGTCGCTAAACCAA
>JAFUPN010000024.1 GCA_017481205.1 Clostridia bacterium
AGTTGGAGCATTGACCTAAACTGTGTAGTTTCTTTTTCATTGAGACTATGCGGAAGTAGTTTATCCAGCCTCTTGTTACCTCGTTACTCTTTTTAATTCGGTATTTTAGATGAGCATTTAAGAACAATGATAAGGGTGATAATCTGGAAGCAGTGGAAAACTGCAAAGAAAAGAGAATGGGGATTACTAAAACTCGGAGTTGAAAAGTGGATAGCTCACAAGATTGCAAATTGGGGAAACCATTATCAATTTGTCGCAACAAAATCCGTTGTTAAAAGGGCAATTTCAAAAGAAATACTGACTAAGCGAGGCTTAATCAGTATTTCGGACTACTACCAAAAGGTAGCACATATTTAATTTTGAATTGAACCGCCGTATGCCGAAGGGCACGTACGGTGGTGTGAGAGGGTGATTAATTTCGCCCTACTCGATTTATAAAAAGAAGAGGCTGTAGCAAAATGAATTAATATGCAATGCAAGGTCATTCGGGGACGGCTCCTGACAGACTTTTAAGCCTTTTGGCATTAAAAACATAGTTTTTGTGCCCAAAACAGGAACGGCAGAGTGTCGAATAATTAGTGATTTTGTCTGTCGCGGATGTGGGGACGTACATACCGTGTCACCTAAAATCGTTGTGCCACGGGGCTTTCAGCCTTTCATGTACGTTCTCCGCCGAGCTCTTCTGTGTGACAATTGAATTATTCGACAGTCTGCCGTCCCAACTTAGCCTACTCTTTCGACTAATGGCTTGCATAAATATTTATTTAGCTACAGCCTCTTCTGTTATTATGCCATAGGTGTACTTTTTGCCTGATACACAGGCTCGCAGGTAAGGTTTACGCCAAGTCTGCGGAATACCTTTTCGTCAACGGACGAAAGGATAACAGATGAATGAACCTCACAGCCTTTCAGCTTGTCCAGCTGTTGCATAGCAAGCTCTGCGTTTTCATCATTGTGAGCGCAGATTGACAGTGCAATGAGAGCTTCGTCGGTGTGGAGTCTGGGATTTTTGTTGCCCAGGTGGTCTACCTTAAGGTGCTGTATAGGCTCTATAATTTCCGGGGAAATAAGATGTATGCTGTCATCCATTCCCGCCAGTGTTTTAAGAGCATTGAGCAGCAGAGCGGCAGATGCACCCAAAAGGTCTGATGTTCTTCCGGTTATTATGCTTCCGTCAGGCAGCTGTATTGCTGCAGCAGGAGCTCCGGTAAGAGCAGATTTCTGCAGTGCCGGGGCGATAACGGCGCGGTCTGCGGTTGTAACTCCGGCTTTTTTCATAAGCAGCTCCAGCTTGAGTATAACATCGTCTGTGACAGAGCCCTTTCTCTGGTCGCACAGGGCAGTATAGTATCTTCTGAGGATTTCCTGCTTTGAAGCCGTCTTGGTGATTTCGTCGTCTATAATGCAGTTACCCGCCATGTTAACTCCCATGTCGGTGGGGGATTTATACGGGCAGGTACCCAGGATTTTTTCGAGCATTGCGTTAACCACCGGGAATATTTCAACATCTCTGTTATAATTAACAGTTGTTTCACCGTATGCCTCCAGATGGAATGGGTCAATCATATTTACATCGTTAAGGTCGGCAGTCGCCGCCTCGTATGCAAGGTTGACAGGGTGGGTGAGAGGTATGTTCCATATAGGGAAGGTCTCAAACTTTGCATATCCCGCCTGTACGCCTCTTTTGTGCTCATGATAAAGCTGAGACAAACAGGTTGCCATTTTGCCGCTTCCCGGTCCGGGAGCGGTCACAACCACAAGCTCTTTTGTGGTTTCTATATATTCATTTGCTCCATAGCCCTCGTCGCTTACGATTTTTGCAATATCAGAGGGGTATCCTTCGATAGAGTAGTGGCGGTATACACGCACACCCAGTGATTCAAGCCGCTTCTGAAAAGCTACTGCCGCTGTCTGTCCGTTAAAGCGTGTCAGCACAACACTACCTACATACAGCCCTATAGAGCGGAAACAGTCGATAAGGCGGATTACGTCCAGGTCGTAGGTTATGCCCAGGTCGCTGCGCTGCTTATTCTTTTCGATATCAGCCGAGTTTATAGTTATTACAATTTCAACCCGTTCTTTAAGCTGCAGAAGCATCTTCAGCTTGCTGTCGGGCTCAAAGCCTGGCAAAACTCTCGAAGCGTGGTTGTCGTCAAAGAGCTTTCCTCCGAACTCAAGATACAGCTTGCCGCCGAATTTTGATATCCGTTCTCTTATATGCTCCGATTGCATGTGAAGGTACTTTTTGTTATCAAATCCTATACCTGCCATTGTGACACCTCTTTCTGATAAATTCCATACTTGTTTATTATACACCAAAATATTGTTGATTTCAAGTATTTAGAATAATAAATGCCGCAAATTGAATTTTAAAAACTCAATTTGCGGCATCCGCATTAAATTATTTTTTTGAAGCTGTAATTTTGTTAAGCGCCATGGTAATAAGTATTATTATGAGCATTACAATTATTATTGTAAGCATACCTGAGCCCATGTAGCTGAGATTTTTTACAAATTGCATTGGTTCAAACATATTTTATACCTCCGCTCTATATTAACCAAAGAATGTAAGTATCAGACCGCCGGCAATAACAGAGGCAATCTGTCCGGAAACATTTACGCCGATTGAATGCATAAGAAGGAAGTTCTGGGGGTCTTCCTTGAGAGCCATTTTGTGAACGGTTCTTCCCGACATGGGGAATGCAGAAATACCTGCCGCACCAATCATGGGGTTTATCTTCTTCTTCATAAAGAGGTTGAGGAGCTTTGCAAAAAGTACACCGCCTGCTGTGTCAAAGATAAATGCAAAGAGGCCGAGACCCATTATGAGAAGTGTATCAACCTGCAGGAACTGGTCAGCCTGCATCTTGGTTGCTATGGTGATACCCAGGAAAATTGTAACAAGGTTTGCAAGCACCTTCTGTGCTGTTTCAGAAAGAGAATTGAGCACTCCACACTCTCTGATAAGGTTACCGAACATAAGGAAGCCTATGAGAGAAACAGATTCCGGAGCTACCAGACCTGCAATAACAGTGATGATAATGGGGAAGAGGATTTTTGTTGTCTGAGAAACAGTCGCATCCTTGTATTCCATACGGATCATTCTCTCTTTTTTTGTAGTCAGCAGCTTGATAACGGGGGGCTGGATAATTGGCACCAGCGCCATGTATGAATATGCAGCCACCATGATTGCTCCGAGATAATTTGACTGCAGCTTGTTTGCTACAACAATTGATGTAGGACCGTCTGCTGCACCGATAACAGCGATTGAAGCAGCGTCCTTGAGGTCAAAGAACATTGATGCTGTGCACAGAGTAAGGAAGATACCGAACTGTGCCGCTGCGCCAAATATCATAAGCTTGGGGTTTGAAAGGAGCGGACCGAAGTCAATCATCGCACCGATACCGATAAAGAGTATCAATGGAAAAAGCTCGGTAGAGATACCGGATTCAAACAGTGTTGTAAGTACACCGCTTTCACCCACTGCGCCTGAGAAGGGCAGATTTACCATGATTGCACCAAAGCCCATGGGGAGCAGAAGTGTAGGCTCCATGTCCTTTTTGATTGCCAAGTATATCAGCACACCACCGATAATCCACATAACAATCATCTGCCAGCTGATACCGGCAAGGTTAGTCAGAATAGATTCCAATTTTTATACCTCCAGTTTTTTAAAAAAATTCTGTATAATTATACCACGGATTGAATAATAAGTAAATAGTAAAAACAAATAATTAATTTATAAATTTCACATTTTTCCAAATACTTCTTGACAATTTTTGTTTTTTGGATGATAATGAAGATATTCAATATAGAAAGGACAGATTGTATGAATGTAATATCGTTTATTCAAGCCTGTATTCTCGGTGTTGTCGAGGGCATAACCGAATGGCTTCCCATCAGCAGTACAGGTCATATGATACTTGTAAATGAATTTATGGGTATAGATAAGGGAGAGTTTTTTGATTCTCAGATTTTTCTTTATGTGATTCAGCTTGGGGCGATTCTTGCCATTGCCACACTGTATTTTAAAAAACTCAATCCCTTTGCTCCCTCCAAGACTGCCCAAGTTAGGAAGAATACCTGGCAGATGTGGTTTAAGGTTATTGTTGCCTGTGTACCTGCTGCGGTTCTCGGGCTTTTGTTCAACGATGCCATGGATGCTATTTCCACACCTCTTGTGGTGAGCATTATGCTTGTGATATACGGCGTAGGCTTTGTGTTTATCGAGAGAAAAAATAAAACAGCTACTGTTACTGACATGACCTCCATGACATATAAAACAGCCCTGCTCATCGGTCTTTTTCAGGTGCTTTCAATAATTCCCGGTACATCCCGCTCGGGCGCAACAATCCTTGGTGCCATGCTTATAGGCTGCTCAAGAGCTTTGGCGGAGGAGTTTTCTTTTTTCCTGGCAATACCGGTTATGTTTGGCGTAAGCTTTCTCAAGATTGTTACAAACGATTATGTAATGACAGGAAATGAATGGTTTCTTCTGATAACCGCAATGGTTGTTGCATATGCTGTTTCGCTGCTTACCGTAAGGTTCCTTATGAACTATGTACGCAAGCATGATTTCAAGCTTTTTGGATACTATCGTATTGTGCTTGGTATTATTGTAATATTGTATTTTTCTTTGTTTTAAACAGAATGTCGGATAATAATTATCAGACTGTCGAATAATTAGTGGTTTTGTTCGTCCGGATGTAGGGACGTACATGCCGTGTCACACAAAAGTGTTGTGCCACGGGGCTTACAGCCTTTCATGTACGTCCCCACCGGGCTCTTTTGTGCGATAATTGAATTATCCGACAGTCTTAATAATATACCTTTATTGTCCGGCATTTTTATTTTTTCGGTATTTCAGGGGAGTCATCCCAGTCTCTTTTTTAAATATGCGGCTGAAATATGATACACTGCTGAAGCCGCATCTGCTGCTTATTTCCGTAATAGTGATTTTTTCTTTAAGAAGCATATTTTTTGCTATAACTATTCTGGTTTTCAATATATATTCCATTACCGTGAGCCCGGTCGCTTTTTTAAACTGGCGGCAAAAGTGATATTTGCTTATGTGAACTGCAGAGCATATATTGTCAATGCTTATGTCCTCATATATGTGACTGTTGATATATTCAATTGCCTTGTACATGCCTTTTGAAGAACCGATTACATTTTCTCCGGCATTTTTGTGAAGGAGAATCAGCAGCTTCATAAAGCAGCTGTACAGCATGGGAAGCGCATATTCACTATTGGTGCAGCTGCTTATTTCTTCAAACTGCTGTTCGACCGGAGCATCGTCCTCAATATGGGCATATACAATTGCTTCATCATTGAATACATTGCGAAGTGGCGAATTCTCAGGCAATAATGCAAGGAGCTTTTGCAGTTCATCCGTAGAAATAAAAATTTTACTTCTTTCGTAGCTGTCGGGGGTATCCGGCATGGTGTAATGAAATTTTTCTGCACCGACAAAGCAGAGCGAGCCTTTTTTGATAGGATATATTTTTTCCTTACAGACAATACTTCCGCCGTCTGAGTACATGTATATAATCATGTTTTTGTGGGGTGTATGCCAGATTTTATAGTATGGGTCTTTGCCCTTCTGACGGTATATGATGTTTTCGTTCATGCTAATCACCGAAGCTATTATATCATAAAATATATCAGAAAGCAACTACAGTAAAAAAATAAGCAATATTCATATATTATTATCAGAGTTTTTGCAGTATAATGATTGTATAATATCTTCAAGGAGTGAGTATTAATGCCTATACAAAAATTTACTGTAAGCAGAGACGAATCCATTTACGAAGCATGGCCTGATATTGTCCGCACAGACGGCGGAAAGCTGATTTGCGTGTTTTCGGAGTGCGAGCATCATGTTGACAGAGAAAATGCAAGAATAGTAATGTGCGAAAGCCATGACCGAGGAAGAACCTGGTCGGCAAAGAGAGCTCTCACCCCCAAGGGCAAAAAAGACGATTTTTTCAACTGTGCCAGAATATCAAAGCTCAATGACGGACGTCTTGCTATAATCTGTGATAAGGTTACAGGAGATGAAAACAGCGGTGCAGAGATATATGTATGGTTCGGCGACAGTGAGGGAATTACCTGGAGCGAGCCTGTGAAATATCCATTCTGCGGAATTGTGCCGGACAAGCTGCTGCAGCTTAAATGCGGCAGGCTTATTATTGCTGCTCATTTTAAAAATAGGGAGAGCGGAATGCTTGAGCAGTATATGTGGTACAGCGATGATGAGGGAAAAACCTGGTCAGACAGAGTAACAATTGGTGCAGACCCCAGGTATAATCTATGTGAGGTTTCAATTCTTGAATGTGAAAATAATACATTGATTGCCTTTATGAGAGAAAATTCCTTTAAGGGTTATGATATCATGAAGGCTGTTTCCAATGACAACGGCGAAACCTGGCATGGAGTGTATAATACCCAGATGGTTGCAGGGCACAGACCGGTTTCGGGATTTCTCAATGACGGAAGCGTACTTGTGACATACAGATTTATTCCCGGCACATGGCATGGGTCCAGAAATATGTTTGCGGCGGTACTTAATAAAGCTGAATTGGAAAATACCGACAGAAACGACCAGAAGGCAATAGTTATGCCTGTTGACTACGACAGAAATCCTTTGCCCGATACGGGCTATACCGGCTGGACTCAATTTGATGACGGTGAAATTTATATGGTCAATTATATTAAGGATGATGCTGACAAAGCTTATATCCGAGGCTACAGCTTTTATCCGGAAGATATAGTATTGCCGTAAAATAGAAAAAAGGAGACAAAACAATGAAATTCGATACAGACAACTTTTCAGGAATTTTTACAGCACTTCTCACACCCTTTGATAAGGAAAACAGGGTTAACGAAAAAGAGCTTGAAAAGCTTGTTAAATTTAATATAAAAATGGGAGTAAAGGGCTTTTATGTGTGCGGCAGTACGGGGGAGGCGTTTATGCTCTCCACCGACGAGAGAAAACAGGTTATGGAGATAGTAAAGGACTGTGCTCCCCACAGCACACTTATAGCCCATATAGGCTCAATCAATGAGTCTGAGGCAACAGAGCTGGGCAAACACGCAAAAAAGCTGTCTTATGACCTGGTTTCATCAGTAGCGCCCTTTTATTACAAATTTACTTTTAAAGAGATAAAGGATTATTATACAAGGCTGGCAGATGCATCTGCTCTTCCTATGTTGGTATATCATTTTCCCGCTTTTTCCGGAGTAAATATGGGAGTGGGGGAGATGAGCAATTTTCTCTCTGACGACAGATTTATCGGTATAAAATATACATCAAATGATTTCTTTACCATGGAGCAGTGTAAATCAAACTTCCCGGATAAGATTGTATACAACGGCTTTGACGAAATGTTTATGGCAGGGCTGTCTATGGGAGCAGATGGTGCAATCGGCAGTACATACAATTTCATGGCAGATAAGTTTGTAAAAATCCATGAGCTGTTTAAGAATAAACAAATTGAAGAAGCACAGCAAATTCAGAAGGAAGCAAACAGGATAATTACCATTCTATGCAAAGTCGGTGTTATGCAGGCAGAAAAAGAGGTGTTAAATCAGCTTGGGTTTGACTTCGGCATATGTCGCCATCCCTTCGGTAAGCCAACTGCAGAAGAAAGAGAGTTGATTAGAAGAGATATAATACCATATCTTAAATAATCTGTTTATTCTCTTTCTGCTAAGGTCACAGAATTTTTAAAGAAAGCATTTTAGGTGACGCGGCATGTACGTCCCCACATCCGGACGAACAAAATGATAATAATTCGACAGTCTGAAGTCCCCACATCCGAGCGAACATTCCAAATGCCTATTTACCAAAACAAAAAACTGAAAGCTGCACTACAGCAACTTTCAGTTTTTGTTTTTAATAAATAGGATATTTTTCGCAGAGTGCACAAACCTCTTCTGTGATTTTGTCCTTGTTTGCTTCAAAGTCAGATGCAACAAGTTTTATCCATTTTGCAATCATTTTCATTTCTTCTTCCTTAAACCCTCTTGTTGTAACCGCCGGAGTGCCTATGCGCACACCGCTTGTTACAAAGGGACTCTGAGGGTCGTTGGGAATAGCATTTTTGTTAACTGTGATGTGTACCTCATCAAGGCGTTTTTCCATTTCTTTGCCGGTAATATCAAAGGGTCTCAGGTCAAGAAGCATAAGGTGATTGTCTGTGTCGCCGGACACAATGTTGAAGCCCTCTTCCTTAAGTGCTTCGCATAGCACTTTCGCGTTTTTCACAATCTGCTTCTGATATTCCTTGAATTCGTCTGTCAGTGCTTCGCCGAATGCAACAGCCTTTGCGGCGATAATATGCATAAGAGGACCGCCCTGTGTACCGGGGAATACAGCCTTGTCAATCTGCTTTGCGTACTGTTCCTTACAAAGGATAAGACCGCCTCTGGGGCCGCGGAGCGTTTTGTGAGTGGTGGTTGTCACTACATCTGCATAAGGCACGGGGCTTGGATGAACACCGGCAGCAACAAGACCTGCAATGTGCGCCATATCAACCATGAGTATTGCCTCAACCTCATCTGCAATCTCTCTGCACTTGGCAAAATCAATGGTTCTTGAATATGCGCTTGCACCCACAACGATGAGCTTGGGTCTGCACTCAAGGGCGATTTCGCGCATTTTGTCATAGTCGATAAGACCTGTATCGTCATCTACACCGTAGGGTACGATGTTAAAATATTTTCCGCTTATATTTACCGGAGAACCGTGTGAAAGGTGCCCGCCGTGAGCCAGGTTCATACCCATAACAGTGTCGCCGGGCTTAAGAAAAGCAAAGAATGTCGCTAAATTTGCATTGGCTCCGCTGTGGGGCTGAACATTGGCATGTTCTGCACCAAAGAGCTTCTTTGCACGCTCAATAGCTATGGTTTCTACTTCGTCAACATATACACATCCGCCGTAGTAACGCTTGCCGCTGTATCCCTCTGCATATTTGTTGGTAAGCACTGTTCCTGCAGCCATGAGCACAGCCTTTGAAACAATATTCTCAGAAGCAATCAGCTCGATGTTGTGACGCTGACGGTTGAGTTCTCTGCCACATGCAGCATAAACCTCGCCGTCGTAGTTATTGAGTTCTTCAAAAAAGTTCATTCGTATAATACCTCCTGTAAAATCAAATTATTACTATTATATATTGAAATATGTTTTCTTGCAATAATAAAATTGAAAATAATTGTTCTGTTTTGCATTTTTGTACAAATTGCATTGCTTTAACGTGTTAAAAAGCTAAAATATATGTCAATATAATATCATATTCAGTCAACAATCATTTCTGCCAGAAGCTTGGTCAGATTTGAAGATATGGCAGCTCTCATAACTAAGTCGTTTATTTTTTCTGTGTCATCAAAAGATTTTCCGTCTATGAGTCCTGTTACAGAGCGTATTTGCTTATGGGTGGATTTTATTGCTGATTCAAGATTTGCCGTGAATGCATTGTATATCTCTTTGATTTCGTTTTCGCTCAACTCCACGGGTATGATTTTTTGTATAGTAGACATACTCAGAGTCTGCTTGAGCGAGCATATGATGATAAGATAAGCCATATGCATTCTGCCGTATTTCTTTTTTATCGGTGCAGGCATTATTTTGAGCTTGACATAGTTGTTTATCATGGGCGGGGTTATAAATTTGTCCTCATCGGCCCCTGCGGAAAAAATCTTCAGATATTGCTTCAGCAGTATTATAACCTGATCCATATACAGCTCCAGTACAGGCAGCTCGTCCCAGGAGGGCAGGGGATTGCTTTCAAACAGCTTCTTTATGTTTTCTGTACTTTCGCACAGCTTGTCTTTATCATATTTCATGGGTCAGACCTCCAGATGCTTTTTTAACAATTATAACATATAATCATAGCTTATACAAGTAAATGTTGTTTTTCATATTGCCTTGCTTTTGAGAAATTCAAGAAAGTTTGCCACATTGACGTATGCAGCCTGTTTTTTGTAATAGCAGCAAATTGTCTGTCTTTCGTCAAAATCCGTAACATCAAGGTGCACAATTCCGTTTGAAGCTGTTTCGCCGTATTCTCTTCCCAGTCCGATAACAGCTCCTGAGGATATCCATTTTCCGTAGCATTGCAGGTCGTTGCACTGTACTGCTATATTTGGTGTAAAACCGGCTTCTCTGCACACTTTGATAAGGAGCTTATGCATGTTGCTTTGTTCGCCGATAGATATAAATGGCTGGTTGCACAGCTGCTTTAATGTGATTTTTCTGCCGCACAGGGGATTTGAGGCTGAGGCATTTATTCTTATTCTCGTGCTGTAAAGGTCAAATTTTTCTAAATCGGTGTATGTATCTGATTTTTCCTCAATGATGATATCGTAGCTGTCGGAATTGGATTCTCCCGAATCAAAGATTGTTTTAAAGGTTATATGAGGGTGCTTTTCCTTATATTCAATTATGTAGTCGGTAATTTTTTTTCTCATTCCGCGCACCAGGAGCTTTATCTCTCTCGTATCGGCATCCGGTGCTGACAGGCTCTCCACCATTTTGTCCAGCTCGTCAAAGATTAATGTCAGTGACTCTCTGAGCCTTTTGCCGTTGCTGTTCAGCATAATTCTGTTGCATGAGCGGTCAAAGAGCTTGCATCCGAGCTCGATTTCAAGCCTTTTTACCGAAGCTGACACCGAGGTGGGCGGCACCATATATTTTTCTGCCGTTTTGGCAAAGCTTTCGGTTTTTGCACTGTCAAAAAAATATCTCAGCTGTAGTATTTCCATTTTTTATCACTCCCATTTTAAATTTTACCACATCTTCAAAGTTATTGCAAGACCATTTTAGCCTGTTGTTTACAAAAGTGTGAAATTGTAGTACAATATCCGTAACAGAAAGGAATGATGAATATGAAAAACAATAATGTAAAAAAACTCGTAACTGCTGCTATGCTTGCTGCAATGGTCTGTGTCGCTACCATGGTTATTCAGATTTCCATTCCCGGCGGCGGATACATAAATCTCGGAGATGCCTTTGTGCTTCTGTCCGGCTTTATCCTCGGACCTTTGTATGGTGGTATTGCCGCAGGAATAGGCTCTTGTATTGCTGATTTGATAGCTTTTCCGGCATATGCGCCTGCCACCTTTGTAATCAAATTTTTTGTAGCTTTTGTGGCTTCGATTATTTTTAGCAAGGGCAAGTCAAAGATATCCTGTATTATAGGTTCCATTGTAGGTGAGCTTATTATGATTTTCGGATATTTTCTCTATGAAGCAGTATTTGTAAAGCTCGGTCTCGGTGCCGCTGTGGGTATTCCATTTAATGCAATTCAAGGCTCTGTAGGTGCGGTTATTGCATTTATACTTATCAGTATTTTCAGCAAAAACAAAGCATTAAAGCAGATAATTGATGTATAAATATATAAAGCTCAGCATGTGTTTTTATCTTTGCAGGCTGAGCTTTTTGTCTATTTTCTTTTATAATATGACGGCGGATTACCGGTGATATTTTTAAAGCACTTTGAAAAATGCTTTAAATCAGGCATACCGACTGTTTCTGCTATTTTTGAAATAGTCAGGTCTGTGGATTGAAGAAGGGATATCGCCGTATTTATACGGTATCCGATAATGTATTTGTGCAGAGACATACCTGTATGCTCGGATATCAGCTTGTTTATATAATTGGGATGATAATTAAAGTGCTTTCCTATATTTATGTTTGTTATATTTTTGCTGTAGTTTTCTCTCACATAGGTCAGTATTTCCTCTGCTAAGGTTGATGCTTTGCAGGCTTCGGGTATTTTGTACAGGCGCATTGCCATGGCAAATATATCTGTGAGTATTGCACTGCAGCGGTTTTGATAATATAGCTTTTTGCCGGAAAATTCATTTTCCAGCTCAAAGAACTTTTCTTCGAGTGAAAAAGCGTTTTCTATGAGAAAAAACGAATTCAGTATTTCTTCATCCTCAAAAATGATATTTTCAATGATACTGCTTTTTGAAAATAGACCTGCCCTTGACGGAGGCACGGGTATGCTTTTTTCCTTGGCGCTGTTGGTAAAATCAAAGTTGCAGCCGATAATTTTTGCAGACCTGGTGATGTATCTGTAGGAGGTGCCGGATTTCCAGTATAGGAGACAGCCCTTCTTCAGGGTTATTTCCTTTCCGTCTATGGACATTTTTCCCTCTCCGCCGATACAGTAAAACAGTCTGTGGTCAAGAGGAACAAAATCATTTCCCGGAGGAATTTTTTCTTCGGTTCTTACAAATCGTACGAACGGTGTAATATTATCAAGCTTCATTATTTTAATCATCCCTTAAAAATATTTGTTTTTTACGAATTTTAATTGATAATTTCCCCTTTGATTATAATACTTAATGGTGATATAATCAAGATGTAATTAAAAAATAAATTCTGAAAGGAATGTTTAAAATGATTGAGAGAAAGAACAAGCGTACCGGACGCATAGGCATATTCGCTGTTGCTCATGCTACCTATTGGGCTCAGTTTGACGGTCTTCTTGACAACATCATGGGCTATCACAAGGATTTTTGCAATATGGTAGAAAAAAACGATGTTGAGGTTGTAGACTTCGGCATGATTGATTCCAGCGAAAAGGCATTTGCCGCAGTTCCCCAAATGCTTGCTGCAGATGTTGATGTTATATTCTGCAATATGGTTACATATGCCACATCATCTGTATTTGCACCTATTGTAAAGCAGGTTGACAAGCCAATGGTTCTTATTGCTCTTCAGCCCCTCAAGGCTATGGATTATACAAAGGCATGTACCTTTATGCAGCTTGAAAATGACAATATTTGCTCAGTGCCTGAGTTTACGGGTGTTGCTATCAGAATGGGCAAAAAGATTAACGATGTTGTTATCGGCACTCTCTATGATGACCCTGAGGCGCAAAAGGAGGTTGCAACCTGGTGTGACATTGCCAAAGTTCTCCGCTCACTCCGTGGCGCAAGAATGGGTCTTATGGGTCATGTGCTTGAGGCTATGTATGATATGCATGCAGACCCCACAGCCATTGCCAGCACATTCGGTGTACATGTGCCTCTTCTTGAAATCGAGGATGTAATCGAGGTTTACAATACTGTTACTCAGGAAGAGATAGATGCCAAGGTCAAGGTTATTGAAGCAGAATTTGACATGCCTGACCCGGGCAGCGATCCTGTTGCAACAAAGCTTACTCAGCCCGACCTTCTTCAGGCGGCTCACAGTGCTGTTGCACTTGATAAGTTTATCGAAAAATACAATCTCACGGGTCTTGCATACTACTATGAAGGCAGCGAGGATTCACTGTCCCGTAAGGTAGCTACAACCTTTATTGTAGGTAACTCAATTCTCAATGCTCAGGGTATTCCCATGTGCGGTGAGTTTGATATCAAGACTTGTATTGCAATGCTTATTATGGACAGACTTGACATCGGCGGCAGCTTTGCAGAGTTCCATCCCTTCGATTTTAAGGAGGACTTTATCCTTGTGGGTCACGACGGACCTCACCATCTGAGAATTGCAGAGGGCAAGCCCGTTCTCCGCTCTCTCAGCAAATATCACGGCAAGCCCGGCAGCGGTGCTTCTGTTGAATTTAAAATCAAGGAAGGTCCTATCACCATGCTGGGTATCACACAGAATGCCAACGGCGGATTTAAGTTTGTTATAGGAGAGGGCACCTCAAAGGCAGGTCCCATTCCTCCCACAGGAAATACAAATACCAGAGGCTTCTTTGAGCCTACCACCAAGGAATTTATCAAAAAATGGGTTATGGAAGGTCCCACACATCACTATGCTCTCGGCGTAGGACACCATGCAGATACAATCGCTAAGATTGCCGAGGTTCTTGGAATAGAATATGTTATTGTAAGATAATTTATATGCTATGCCTGAGCTGGCAGTGATATTATTGAAAATTTGTTGTGATACAATTGATGGGTGACAAATAAAAAGGAAAATGAGCTCCCAATATGATATAATGTTTAATAACCACAAAAAACGTATATCAAAGGAGTCATTTTCCCATGAGTATTATAACATCAGAAGCAAGGTTTCGTCAACGAGTAATTAAATATTCTTTAAAAAATGGAGTAACAAAGGCAAGCATACGGTTTCACAGAAGTCGTCAAGCGATATATGAATGGCGAGCAAAATATGACGGCAAAAGCTGGAAAAGTCTTGTTGATAAAAGCCATAGACCACACCATCATCCCAACGAGCATACTGCTGAAGAAAAACAACTGATACTGAGGCATTACGCATATTACAAGGATGATATGATAATGCTTTGGGATGCGTTAAGAAAAAAAGGATATACTCGCAGTTACACAAGCTTAGTGAGAGTGGTAAACAAGTGGATAAAGCCTGAAATAAAGCAAAAGCAAGCAAGAAAATCAAAGCCGTATCAAAGAGCGGAATATCCGGGACAAAAGGTACAGGTAGATGTTAAGTTTGTACCGTCATATTGTGTAGTTAACGGACAGAAATATTATCAATATACAGCAGTGGATGAGTGTACACGGTGGACTTTCAGAGAAATGTATGATGAGCATAGCACATACAGTTCAACAGATTTTTTAAAGAAAATGATATTAAGCTGTCCATTTCCGATAAGGGAAATACAAACCGATAACGGAACAGAGTTTACCAGAGCTTTGATAAGCGATGACGGTAAGCCTTCGTTGTTTGAAGAAATGCTTGAAGTATGTGGCATAAAGTATCACAGAATACGAGTGGCTACACCAAGGCATAACGGCAAGGTTGAAAGGCAGCACAGAACAGATGAGAAAAGATTTTACAAGAAAATGAAGATGTATAATCTTGCAGATGGCAGAAAACAACTTGAAAGATATAATAAAAAGTCAAATAATATACCTAAAATATGTTTGGGATTTCTAACCCCAAACGATATGTTGAACAAATATTTAGGTGTAATGTAAATCAATTAAGGTG
>JAFUPN010000025.1 GCA_017481205.1 Clostridia bacterium
AAATATTTAAGTCCGTAGACTAAAGTTTCTTAGAAGTTTAAGCTCAAAAATTTGCTAGCTTTACTAGTTTTAAAAAGCTTGTTACTCAAATTCTCTTTAACGAGAACCTCAATTATGCTGTTTATTTTTCAAAGTTCAATCGCCGCTTTTCTCAAGCGACTTAAATATAATACCACGAAAAAGCGCGATTGTCAAGCTTTTTTTGACATTTTTTTAAAAAAATTTTTAAACACAAAATATTGTGGTTTTAAAACTAAGCCAATACAATTTATTCCAATTATTTTTCCGGCATAAAAGTATCGGAGCATGAAAAACCTCATGCTCCTCAAAAAATTAAATTATTTTATACTTCCGTCTTCATTAAAAAGAGGAAGCGGCTCAAGAAAGATAAGGTCATCCCGGTCTGCCGCGTCACCCTCGGCAAGGACAGCCATCCTGCCCACTATATTTCCTCCTGCTTTATTAACAAGATACTCAATAGCCTCCAGGGATTCTCCCGTGCTTATTACATCATCCACAATAAGAACTTTTTTGTCCTTAATGGCATTTATCTCATTTTCACCGATGCATAGGCTCTGGAGCTTTTTGGTAGTAATGGAATTTACATCTGTGGTTATTATATCCTTCATATATACCTTAGGTGCCTTACGGCATACTATATAGTTGCTGTCACCCCGCTGACGGGCCATTTCATATACAAGAGGCAGGCTCTTGCACTCCGCCGTAACAATAATATCATACTCAGGCGCTTTTTTAAGCAGAGCTTCTGCACATGCCTTGGTAACCTCCACATCGCCGAACATTATAAAAGCAGCAATGTACAGATTATCCGCCACCTTAAATAAAGGCAGCTCACGCTTTAATCCGGCAATTTCAAGATTATAAAACTTATTCATAATAATTATCCTTTCATATTTATATATGCCTTAGAAAACAAGAGTAGCAATATAAGCCGCAAACAACACAAAGGATACCCACATAATAGAGGAAACATCCTTGATTTTTCCTGTTACAACCTTGAGAATTACCCATGATACTATACCGAACATAATGCCTGTTGCAATAGAATATGCAAATGGCATCATAATAACAGCCAGAAATCCTCCGATAACATCTGCAATATCGCCTTCAAAATCCATATTTTTGATAGCACTGAGCATCAGTATTCCCACATAGAGCATAGCAGGCGTGGTAGCAAATGAAGGTATGGCAAGGAAAATCGGCGCAAAGATTATAGCCACGATAAACATAATACCGGTTGTAAGGGCGGTAAGACCGGTTTTGCCGCCCGCAGCAACACCTGCAGTTGATTCCACAAAGCTGGTAACAGTGGATGTACCCATACAAGCTCCAACAACAGTGCCTACAGCATCTGCCATAAGCGCTCCGCCAACCTTGGGAAGAGTACCGTCTTCTTTCATAATACCGGCTTTCTGGGTAACACCGATAAGCGTTCCCACTGTATCAAATATATCTGTATATAAAAATGTAAAAACTACTATTATAAATGAAGCAAGATTTTTTGACACATAGCCAAAATCAAATTTAAACATTGCAGGAGCAGCAAAATTGCTCTTTATAGCCTCTGCAGACAGCGCCGGAATAAGCTCTGTTTCAAAAAACTCAACCCCGGCAGTTCTGCCGGCCAGCTGAATTATTATACCCAATATCCATGTGGCAAGTATACCTATCAGTATACCGCCGGGAATCTTCTTATACTGAAGCACACCGATAATCAGAAGTCCTGCAATTGAAAGCACAACAGGCATAGAGCCAAGGTCTCCAAGGGCAACGGTTGTAGCTTCATCGGCAACAATAACCTTTGAGCTAAGCAACGCAACAATGGTGATAAACAATCCGATACCCGATGTAATTCCCAATTTCAAATTGGCAGGAATTTTGTTTACCAGAGACTCTCTGAATTTAAAAAACGACATCAGAATAAATATAATACCCTCCACCAGAACTGCGGTAAGCGCAACCTCATAGGAGCAGCCCATAGAACCGCAAACCGTGTATGCAAAAAACGCATTAAGACCCATACCGGATGCAAGAGCTACCGGATAATTGGCAAAAAAAGCCATGCAAATTGTTGCAATGGCAGCCGAAATTGCAGTCGCCATAAAAATAGCCGCCGGAGAAGCACCGGGGATACCACCCAGATACGCAGGATTTACAGCGAGAATATATGCCATGGCAAGAAAAGTGGTAATGCCCGCTATAATCTCGGTTTTGGCATTGGTGCCGTTCTCTTTGAGTCTGAAAATTTTTTCCATACTATCTCTCCTTTTTCTTTCGCCAAAAAATTTAAGACTAACATTATTATTTTACAATTTACAGCAAAAAATTTCAAGTGTTGAAAATGTATAATTTATATAATTATTGTTGTGAATATATCTAAACCGCCGCTGATAAATACTGAAAAGTCAAAATCGCATTGCTTTTTTTGAAAAAATATGGTATCATAATCTATGTATACACATAAAAAAAGAGGTGCAGACATGACTAAATCTACAGGAATAAAAAGAGAAATAGACAAGCTTGGACGTATAGTGCTTCCTATAGAATTAAGACGTACTATGGAGTTGGAAAGCGGAGATGCCGTTGAAATATATGTTGAAGGAAGCAGAGTCATCCTTGAAAAATACCGCCCCTCATGTATATTCTGCGGAAGCAGCGAGGAAATCGTTAGCTACAAGGACAAAAACATATGCTCAGTGTGCATAGCCGAATTAAAAAGAGCCGAATAATTTTTGGCAGTTATGTGTTGGGATAGGAAAAAAGGATAAATTTTGCGGTCCGGGCTTTTTTTACATTCCCTCTGTTATTTTTTTGCAATATGGGCATAATATCTCTTGCCAAGGAGATGTTTACCATGAAAAAGCTTCGTATAAAATCAGTAATATTCTTTTTTTGTTTTTTTCTTTTGTTACTCACATTAAATGTTTTCAATATATCCATGCTGAGCCACAGAGAGTTGTCCACAGCCGCGTCCGCTCAACGCAAAAGTACAGAGCAGGCGGGCACTTGCCGCGGGTATATCTATGACAAAAACATGATACCCCTTGTAAACACTCCCTTTAACACAGCCGGAAATGAATTTGTAAGCAATCCCAGATACAGCAATAATTCTCTCTGCCGGCACATCGTTGGCTATCTCTATGCAGACGGCAATGGAGCCTACGGGCTGGAAAAGCTGTACGACAACCATCTGAAAAACGACACAACCGTAAATATAACCCGGATTACCGACCCTTTCGGAAATCCTATAGATTCTACACCTATATCCAAAGAAAATATAAATTATATTCCAAATCAGAACCTTAAAATCACCATAGATTATAAAATACAAAAAATTGCCGAAGAGGCCGCCGATGAATATCTGGAGCGAGGAGCTATCGTAATTCTTGAAACAGACAGCTTTGACATTGCGGCAGCGGTGAGTCGCCCGAATTTTAATCAGAATGACATACAGAGCGCACTAACAGGAGAAGCAAGCCCACTTATGAACAAGAGCCTGTGCTCATATAACGCAGGAAGTATTTTTAAAACAATAACAGCAGCTGCAATACTGGAAAACGGCATGCACAACGACATTGTATATGAATGTAACGGCATATTCAGCGCAGAGGGCAAGGAGTTTGCCTGCAACAAGCACGACGGACACGGAAAACTTGACTTTAAAACCGCATATGCAAAATCCTGTAACTGCTTTTTTTATAAAAAAGGAACAGAAGCAACAGGCTCAGCAATTATCCAAACTGCAAAAAAGTTTGGTCTGGGCAGAAGCCTGCTTAACTGCAACATATCAGAAAGCAACGGTTTTTTGCCTGAGCGAACCATCTACAGTGCCAGAGAATGTGCCAACATGAGCATAGGTCAGGGAGAAATACTGATAACGCCTCTCCAGGCGGCAAATATTATGGCGATTGTAGCAAATTCAGGCATGTCAAAGAAAATAAATCTTGCCGACAGCATTATTGATGAAAGAGGCGCTGTCATAAAAAACCTGCGCAAAAAAGGTGATGAAAAAGTGATATCAAAAGAAAACGCAGCAATTTTAGCAGATATGATGCGCGAAGCTGTGCTTGAAGGCACCGCCCAAAGAGTGCAGAACGGAATTGTTGCAGTGGCAGGAAAAACAGGAACCGCCCAGACAGGCTGGATGGAAAACGGCGAAACAATGACCCACGGATGGTTTTGCGGATTTTTTCCTTACGACAATCCCAGATATGCCATGGCTGTGTTTGCCGAAAACGGAAAAAGCGGAAGCGAGGCATGTATACCCCTCTTCCGCAGAATTGTACTTGAAATAAACAAGCTGTATAAGATGGAAACGTAAATTAATTCCGCCCACGCCTTTTTTCTGACCTTTTACAGCTCAAAGGGCTCTCCGTCTTCAAACAAATTCTGTGCATTAAGATATTTTATCTCGCCTCTGTTGTCCATAAAAGGTATCCTTTCGCTATCGGTGTGGTTATCAACAGATATATTATCAAGAATCATTCTGTCGATGACGGTGTTTTCACCCACATAAAACGTATCTATCGGCAAAGTATGCTCTTCTCTGTGAAGATTCTGCACCCTGAGAGACTCCACACGCAAATTCCCCTCAATCCATATAAAGGGATATGCATATGTACCCTCTCCCTTATTGTACTCCGGTATCCACGGTGCCTTGCTTGCATAGACATTGTCGATAGTTATCGCGCCGTAATATCCCAGAGGCGCATCATCAGGATAATACTTGGTAAGCCCCACACAATACTGAAAATAAGTACCGTATATATCTGATATATGTATATTTGAAACTCTTGTGCCTGCTGCAAGTAATCTTACAGCACTGTGGCAATCCTCCGAGTATATGCCACGTATGGCGATATCGGATATGGGTCCGTCAGAACCCTCGTGAGAATTTAGCGCTACTAAGTCATCATAGCAGGCTCCCTTTAGATTGGTCAATGTTCCGTAGTGGCTGTTGCCGTCTATATGGATACCATCCATATTTGTCGCCAGAGGATTTCCGTAGTTAAAATCAAATATGATATTGTCAACGCTAAAATATGTAACCGTATCCAGTGTAACCGCAAAGGTTACAGGGTCCTTAAGAGTAAGTGAGGATATACGCAGATTTTTCACATTATAAAACAAAAAAATAAATCCGTTATATCCCTTTGGCTCATACACACCGGTGAGCAGAGGATTCTTGTTTTGTTCAAGATTGTTAAGATTCCATATACCGCCCTCAACCTCGATATTTTTACATGGATAGTCGGGTGACCATTCGTTTATATGATCCCACAGCTTATATTTGGTTCTTTCCTTTCTGTCGGAAACAGTTTTGTTTTTAAGCATAACACAGTTTGATCCCTTTGCAAGCTTAATCTCGGTAAATCTGGGCAAAACCAGTTTAAAATCCGACGGAAGCTCCAGAGGTGCGGATATGAGGTAGCACACCTTGGGTACGGGCAGTCTGAGCTCGGTGCCCGAGGTATTTATAAGCTCCTGTATAGCCGCTGTGTCATCATGGATTCCGTCTCCGTATAAAGTAAAAGACATCATTATCCTCCGATTTATATTTCTATATAATCATTATCCTTCGCTACAAGCCTCAATAGCCCGTAATCAAACTCAAAACATTATCCCTTGCTTCTGTCAAAAATTTCTGCATCTGCAAGAGGACCTGTAGAAATTTTTCTGGGTTCCTCACACCATACATTGTCATTCATCATATATTCCTCGGCTTCTCTGATAAGGTCAAGTGAGCCATCGTGGAAAAGTCCGTCATACTCTGTATTGAGAAATGTTTCCAGGATATCTATAGCTTCCCATTCGCCTATGGTTCTTCCGCCCATGCATAGAATATTGGCATCATTGTGACGTCTCGTCATCTTTGCAAGATATGTGCTGTTAACCAATGCTGCACGAATGCCCTTAAATTTATTTGCTGCAATGCTTATGCCTATGCCGGAACCGCAGATAAGAAGACCGCATCTTGCTTCTCCGCTCGCAACAGCTTTTGCTACCTTTGCCGCAAAAAACGGATATCTTGTAGCTTCTATGTCAGGGTTGTCATCAGAACCGCAATCCACATATGGAATACCCTTTCCTTCAAGATATTCAATGCATTTGGATTTCAGGTAAAATCCCGCAGTATCATTTCCGATATAAACCTTCTTTTTTGTGTTTTCCATGTTTGTTTCCTCTTTTCTTTAAAATATATATTATTTTCTTAAAACTTTTCTTCAGTTTATGCTATAACTCCCTTTTTCAGTATAATACATCCGTAAAGTGCAGTTTCACCTGTCATTACAACAGCATATGCGTTCTTTGTTCTTTCGTAAAACTCAAAACGGTCAATTCTTTCCATTTTCATGTCGGTATGGTCTTTGAGTATATTGTCAAAAACATCCCATATTGGTGTTTCCACCGGGTCATTTCCCTTGTCAATAATATATGTAGGCTGTGCATATGTATCAAGAGGCATCAGCGAAAGTATAGCCTCAAGAAGCTCGGGCACGCCGTGGCCGTCACAGCGCACACATTTGGAATTAAGACTCTGACCGGGGAAATTGCCGTCACCAATAACAATCTCATCATTGTGCCCCATCTCCATAAGGATTTTTAAAAGTTCAGGAGAAATAATTCTCGGAATTCCTTTCAACATGTCAATCATCCCTTCAAAAAATTTTATTACTGTATATTTATCCTATCACACAGGTTTTATATTATGAATTGACAAAACTGATATTTTGATTTAAAATGATGTAAAATAACGCAAAAAACGGAGATGCCGAATGGGAAATATTTTTTCAGCAGATAAAACCAGAAAAATATATATTGCCAATCAAAACTATTTTCAAATACCCGCAATACATCCGTCAAAAACCGTAGATGCACACATTATATCATATGTGCTCAAGGGTGGCTGGAGACTGAAAATAGGTGAAGAAACAATAAGTGCAAAAAAAGACTTTGTTTTTATTCAGCCATCCGGCGTTCCAAGAGTCGGACTTACACCTTGTCCGCCAGGAACAAACACAATGTTTATACACTTTTCCCCCGAAGAAGGTGATGTGTATACAGGCACAAAAACCGCAGATTCCCCCGAGAACAAGCTATTTATAAACAACTGTATAGACGCTTCATCAAACAGCAAAATCAAAAAGCTTCTCACTAAAATTTTTGAGGAAAAAATAAAAGAAAATCACATAAAAGCCGGGGCATACCTGAACTTGCTCCTTTGTGAGCTCAGCGAAAGCAGCAGGTATGATACCTCGCCCCGGACAGTAGCGATAAACGCAAAGAAAATAATCAATAAATATCCCGAGAAAAACCTTTCCAATCAGGAGATTGCATCAATGCTCAACGTAAGCATACGCACCCTTGAAACTGCATTTAAAAATAGCTTTGATACAACAGTGCATCGCTACCAGCTGGAAAATAAAACCGAGCAGGCAAAATTTAATCTGGAATATTTTCCTGAAATGAAAATATTTGAAATCGCACGCAACCTCGGCTTCTTTGATGAATACCATTTCAGCAAGCAGTTTAAAAAAGCAACAGGTCTTTCACCAAAGGAATACCGCAAAATGATTTTAGATACAAAAAAAGAAACGTAGGAAATAACTGACTCTTGCAGCTTGAAAAATGGTTTGAACTTATATACTGATACTAAAGTGACTGCACAGGAGTATATAACCCCGAATATGCCATGGCTGTGTTTGCCGAAAACGGAAAAAGCGGAAAAAAGGCATGTATACCCCTCTTCCGCAGAATTGTACTTGAAAACAATAATCTTTATCAGCTTGAGTAAACAATGATTAAATCAAGAATTGTAGAGCACAGCCTTTAGGATGTACCGTAGTTACGGTGATTTCGGTTCGTCGGAAACCGCCGAACCCTACAAATTATGAATTAATCATCATTTACTTGAGCCGTAATATAAGCCTATATTTCTATACTGTCGTTATCATTGGGCACAACCAGTTTAAAGCTGCATTTACCTTTGAGTTCTTCCAGCTTTTCATAGTGCTCGGCAATCCCCACATGGGGCACCGCAACGATATCTACATCGGCATTTTTGATGCTGTCCATAAGATTTTCCACTGTGATATGAGCGCATTCGGCAATGATTGCTTCAAAATGTCCTTCGTTGACAATCTTCGGAAAATCGTCGGCTTCAAGGCGCACGGAAAGGTCGTTTGTAAACAGAACTCTCTTTCCCTCTGCCTCAATATAAAATGCAAATGAATGTATTCCCGAAGCGGGATTGTTTGATGTGTGGTGGGTCTTGATGGGCGTAAGTCTGAACAATCCGTCATCAAACACAAAATTCTCATCGTATGTGGCAAGCTTTACCTTGTCGGATTCGCACTTCGCACCGGACGCCGCCACCATAGCCTTTATGGCATCAATCCCTCTTTGCTCGGGCGTATGTAGTGTAAATTCACTTTTGCGGTAATAGTTTATTGCGAGGTCTATAAGCTGAACAGTGCCTGCGGCGTGGTCGAGATGAAAATGAGACAAAAATACACCTTTTATATTTTCGATGCTTTTGTCATTCTTTGCAAAAACATCTGCCACAGGTGCTCCCGCATCAATCAGATACAGCCTTTCGCCGATTTCAATAAGAAAGCATGCACAGTGTCTTTCCTTGGTGGGAAAACCCGCACCGGTACCCAGAAATGTAATTTTCATAACAATTATCTCCTATCAGCAATCATATTTATTTGAGTATAGCATATATTTTCGCATATTTATATGAAAATTCTATCTGATTTTATGCAATAACGTTCACAAAATATCAACCCTTGCTTCTGTCAAAAATTTCTGTATTTGCAAGAGGACCTGTAGAAATTTTTTCGGGTGCCTCACACCATACATTTATAAATATCAATCAACATTTATATTCCTTCTTTATTATTTCGGTCCACATTTTTGTGGTTTCGTAATCTGCATTTCCTGTAAACACATGGTTCACATATTCCTTGCCTTCGTCTGTCCAACGTATAATCCACAGCTGTGCTTCGTCTCCGTTGTCAATGCGCTGAATAAGACCCGAGGAATTCTTTTCCTGTCTGCATTTACCGGTTGCAATAACCTTGCCGGTACCGTTTTTGTCATATGCAGTAACAGTATACTCAACCCTGTGCTCCTTTAAGGTGTCGTTTGCCGCATAAAGAGCAATATCGCTGTGTTCCTCTGTCCATGTGCCGATAAGTGCAAATTCCTGCTGTGCCTGACGAATCCAGTAGTAAGGAAGCTTTCTGCCAAATTCGGAATCAATAACCGAATAGTTAAAGAGCATGGGCCACATATCAAGGAGAGACCACCAGATAACGCCTGTCTTACTCCATCTGTTGACTCTGCAATATTCTATAACATCCTTATAAATCTCACTGCAACATATATTTACCGCATTCGCATAGTCGTTCCATTCATCAAAAGTAAAATCTCTGCCATAGCATTTTTGGCACATTCTCTTTCCGGAGTTACGCCATTCTATAAAGTACACATCGGTCTGGTGATAATCTATCTTATATCTTCCTTCTACATCCCACAAACGGCGAGCACGTTCTTTATCATCTTCAAACATTTTCGGATTGTCCGAAATAGCATTGAGTGCCATTGGACCGGTTTCGCCGATAAAAAGATTCTTATTTTCACGAAGCTCTTTGCTGAAATTTTCTGCCTGAGTGTAATAATGCTGCTCCATCTGATTGTGGATAATCTTGCCCTGTAGTCTCTCGGCATCTGTAATATCGGAAACATAAGGAGAACTCGGCACATAATTGCGATAGGGGTCAAAGTGAAGCACCGCATCTTTGAGAATATTTCTGGACAGATACATATCAGAGGGCTTTAATGTAGAGTTGTTTTTGAACCACTGCAACACCTGGTCATTTTCGTTGTCACCGCACCATACAGCAAGGGAAGGATGATTTCTCTGTCTCTTTATTATATACTCAGCCTCTTCGGCAATAAGCTCGCAGTACCAATCCGCTTCATAGGGAATTTCACAGGCAAGCATAAAGTCCTGCCATACCATAATACCATTTTGGTCGCAGTAGTCGAAGAACTCCTGCCCTTCGTAGATACCGCCGCCCCATATACGAATCATATTGCAATGAAGATTTTTTGCCTCATTCAGAGCCGGTATTATCCTGTCCTTGCACTGCGATGCAAGGTAGTGTACAGGCTTCCAGTTTGTGCCGCGAACATAGACCTTTTCGCCGTTTACAACAAACACAAATTTGCCGTCGCCGTTCTCCTCTACATACTCGCCCATTTCCAGCCTGAGAGTTCTGAATCCGAATTTTTGGGTATATTCGCAGGAAGGTTCGCCGTTTTCGAGAATTTCCAGCTTTATGTCATATAGCTTTACCTTACCAAAACCAACAGGCCACCACAGTTCAATATCACTGCGGGGAATCACAAATTCCATTCTGCCCCGGAACTGACGAAGCTCAATATCCTTGCTGTAAACAACACGTCCGCCGTCAAACACTGTGAATCTTGCTCCGGTGCCGAGGAAATATTTCTTTGGTGTGATATATTCCCAACTTACAGTACCGATTACAGAATCGTCATTTACATCCTGAGTAACAATATACACATTTTCAATTCTTACAGGATTTATATTTTCTATATAAACAGAATTTATTATTCCCGAGGTAACCACCCTGGGAGCATTATCCCAACCCCACTGATGACGTGCTTTGCGAAGAAATACCGATTCTTCACCAAACTCGTGGTTACACATTGCCATTTCGTCTGTATATACATCTCTTGCCCAGAGAGATGCACTTCGGATAACAACCTTGAGCTCATTGTCTTTTTCTCTGAGCTTATCTGATACATCTATATTATAAGCAATATGCATATTCATGCAGTCACATACAAGCTCATCATTAAGATAAATCTCGGCAATGGTATCAATCCCTTCAAAAACAAGCTGTTGTTCCCAGCCCACCGGCTTTTCGGGTGCATCAAACTTTGTGACGTAAGTCCAGTCGTCCACTCCATCAAATTTTGAGGTAGAATCAAGGCTGTCAGGCGGCAGATAGTCGCCCAGAAGCCCCAGTTCCTGCAGCTTAGGTTCTATATTGCACGGCACTTTAATGGTTGTGTTGATTTTTTCTTCACTGTCGGGCAGGGTAAAGGAAAGACCCCACTGTCCGTCAAGATATGTTTTCATAACAAATTCACCTTCCTGTGGTTCATTTTTATTTGATTCTAACATAATTCTGTTGCTGAGTAAATATATTTTTTTCAATTCTACAAAAAATAGACACATATTTTGTGCTCCTGCGATATTGCAAAACAAAATAAGATGTTGTATAATGATTTCAAGCATAGCTTGAAATCATTATACAAATCTCTTACGAGATTTATATTATATCGAGTTTTGCGGTTCGGAGGTTTACCACGAGACGCAAAACATATCGACAAAAACATCATACAAAGCAGGAGGACAAACAATGCTGTACAAAAAGAACAACACACCGTCACTTGATATGGAGCTTTTTAAAAATCCTACAAGTGAATACAGAGGCACGCCTTTTTGGGCATGGAACTGCAAGCTGGAAAAAGATGAGCTGGAGAGACAGATAGAAATACTCAAGGAAATGGGCTTCGGCGGCTTTCATATGCATTCCCGTTCAGGTGTGGCTACAGAATATCTGAGCGACGAATTTATGAGTCTTGTTAAGGCATGTCGCGACAAGGCAGAAAAAGAAAATATGCTCGCCTGGCTTTATGACGAGGACAGATGGCCCTCGGGTGCTGCCGGCGGTTATGTTACAAAAGACAAGGCATTGAGGCAAAAAATTCTCGTATTCTCAGAAAATCCCGTTGACTTTGTCGAAAAAGAAAAAGGCGTAAAGGAAGGACTTCCTTATCTATTGGCGGCATTTGATGTGGAGCTGGAAGGCAACTACCTGAAATCATACAAAGTAATCGGCAAGGATGAGCCTGCAAAAGGCATCAAAAGATATGCTTACGTTATAGCAGCAGGCGCAAGCGGTTGGTTCAACGGTCAGGCTTATGTTGATACACTCTCCAAGGAAGCTATACAAAAATTTATAGATATTACATACAAAGCCTATGACAAGGCAGTTGGTGAAAGCTTCGGCAAAAGCGTACCCGCAATCTTTACCGATGAGCCACAGTTCTCACGCAAATCCGTGCTGAAATTTGCCCGGAGCCACGAGGATGCCACAATGCCCTGGACAACAGATTTCCCCGATACATATATGGCAAAATACGGCGAGAATATTATAGCTGCTCTGCCTGAAATTTTCTGGGATCTTACCGATGGCAGAATTTCCGTTGCCAGATACCGCTATCATGACCATATCTGCGACAGATTTACCGATGCTTTTTCAAAGCAGTGCGGCACCTGGTGCAATGAACACGGAATAGCACTGACAGGTCATATGATGGAAGAGCCCACTCTGGAATCCCAGACCCACGCTCTGGGTGAAGCCATGAGAGCCTACGAATGGTTTGGAATCCCCGGAATTGACCTTCTGTGCGACAGACTTGAAATCACCACTGCAAAGCAGGCTCAGTCTGCGGCTCATCAGTATGGCAGAAAAGCCGTACTCTCAGAGCTCTACGGCGTAACCAACTGGGATTTTGATTTCCGCGGACATAAATTCCAGGGAGACTGGCAGGCGGCACTGGGTATAACGGTTCGTGTGCCTCACCTTTCCTGGGTATCAATGAAGGGCTCTGCCAAGAGAGACTACCCGGCATCTATAAACTATCAGTCACCATGGTACAAGGAATACAGCTATGTAGAGGATCATTTTGCAAGACTCAACACTGTGCTTACACGAGGCAAGCCCGATGTTAAAGTGGGTGTGATTCATCCCGTAGAAAGCTTCTGGCTGTACTACGGCCCCTCAGATACAGGTTCAAATATACGCAAATGCCTTGATGATAACTTCCAGAATATTGCCAAGTGGCTTGCAGACGGTATTGTTGAATATGACTTTATCAGCGAATCCCTGCTGCCCAAGCAGTGCAAAAATGTGTCAGACAAGCTTAATGTAGGCGAAATGAACTACAGTACAATCATAGTACCCGGATGCAAAACCATACGCAGAACCACCTTTGATATTCTCAAAGAGTTCAGGGCAAAGGGCGGCAGACTCATATTTGCCGGAGAATATCCTGTATATATAGACGCTGTACCCACCGACGAGGTTAAGGAGCTTTACAGCAGCTCTGTAACAGTGGAGTTTGACAAGCTTGCTGTTATTAATGCACTCAAGGATGACCGCACCGCGGAAATATTTGACGATATGGGCGACACAGCCACAGGATATCTACACTGCCTGCGCAGTGACGGAAATGTAAAATGGTTCTTTCTTGCACATCATACCCGCCGTGTGGACTTCCACGACCATGCACCTCATGTCTTTGACTGTGCAAAAAGCGACAAGCTCACCATAATCCTTAACGGTGAATATATACCCAAGCTTTACAACACAATTGACGGTACTGTAGAGGATATCGACTTTGAAACAAAAGACGGCAAAACCTATATTTACAGAACAGTTTATCTGCAGGACAGCCTTCTCATACAGCTTACAGAAGGCAAAGGAATGTACAGCAGCCCCACATCAGAGAAAAAGCCTGCCGAGGTTATAAACTTCCTGAGCAATGTGGAATACCAACGTGACGAGGACAATGTTGTACTCCTTGACATAGGCAAATATAAGCTGGATGACGGCAGCTGGCAGTCCAAGGACGAGGTACTAAGAATTGACGAAAAATGTAGGCAAATCCTGGACTACCCCATTGCCGACGGACGCCGTGAGCAGCCATGGGTTATCAAAGAGGGCAAGCCTGAGCATTTTGTAACCCTTATGTTTGACTTCCAAAGCGAGGCAGCCATCGAAAACATATGCATAGCTGCCGAAGAAGCGGAGTACATAAAGCTTAACGGACAGAGCATCGACCTTACCCCTGCCGGATACTACACCGACAAATCCATAAAAAAATACAGAGCCGGCAGCCTGATTAAAGGCACAAACACTGTGGAAATAAAGGCTCCCATATCAAAACGAATCAGTATTGAAAACTTCTTTGTACTGGGTGATTTTGATGTACAGGTACGGGGCTGTGAGCAGACTGTTCTGCCCAAAGCCTCAAAAATAGGATTTTCCGATATCACCTCCCAAGGTATGCCCTTCTACGGAGGAAATGTGATTTACAAAACAGAAATCACCACACCCGAGGCTTCTCTTAAAATCCGTGTAAACCGCTATAGGGGAGCTCTTGTAAAGGTTTATATAGACGGAAAAGAAGCAGGAAACATCGTATATCCTCCATACGTTTTAGAAATTGACCATGTATCCGCAGGCAAGCACACGATAGAATTCAAGGCATACGGAAACCGTGTAAACACCTTCGGACCTATCCACGACAGCTCACGCTTCGGATATGTGGGTTCCTACAGATGGTACACAAAAGATTACGAATGGTCTTATGAATATGAGCCAAAGCCAACGGGTATTATATCCTCTCCCGTAATTGAGGTAACAGAAAAATAAACATTTTATATAAGCTTAAAATTTTATATATAAGAAAAACAGCTATAAAAAATTTCATTAAGTGGTTGTTGCAAGTTAAGTATTTAAACACTTAACTTGCGACAACCACATTATTTTATTTATCCGATTCATTCAGATTTTTTCTTCGGTAATAAGAGGGTGTCACACCGTTTTTCTCACGGAATCTCCGTGAAAAATAAAACTGATCGCAAAATCCCAGGGCACTGCTTATATCTCCCATAGAATATTTTTTATTAACAAGCATTCTCTTTGCACGATAAAAGACCATATCGTCAATATAGCTGCCCAGAGTTATTCCCGTTTCATTTTTAAAGGTATTGCGCAGCTTACTTTCCGAAACAAACAGGTCACGGGATATCTCACCAATTGTCAAAGTTATTCTTGTATTGGCTTTAACATATTCCATTACCGATTTTACAAGAGCGGAATATTTATTAAGAGGCATAAACTCAAAGCCGTATTCTTCAATAAAGCCGCAAATAGTTTTATAGAGCATCATCTTCAGCTTAAGCATGCCTGCATAGGTCTCGTTTTCAAACTCGTCAAATATATCTTCACAGCCGACTTTTTCCATAGGAAGAGCGCAAATTTTATTTATACCGGAAAAAATCTCGTAGTTTTCCACAGACATAACCGAAATATGAAAATACAGCTTTTCCAGGACATCGCCCTCATCGCACCGGTAGTCAAAGGTCAGATCCGCCGGCACAATATATACAAAGCCGGGCTTGAGTGTAACTGTGTTGTCACCATACTTAAGATATCCCACACCGCTTTTTATATAATACAGCCTGCTGAAAGGGTCACAGGCATTTTTCCTGTTCCACCAGCTGTCAAGGACAATATAATGTCCGTCAATAATATTAATTTCAAAATCAGACAGATACATAACAGAATCTCCATATTTTCAATCAGAAATTACATTGTATTAAATTCGCTTAAAATGTACAATAAAATTGATTATGTACATTTCTATAATAACATAAAACATAAATTTGTCAATAGAAACAATATATTCTGATTCAATGTTTGATATAATTATGTAGCGAAATTACATATTTACAATTAAATATCTCAAGGGAGTGTGTTTTTATGAAAAAAATATTATCAATGTTTTTGGTAATCTGTATGCTGTGCACATTCTTTAGCATCACAGTTACGGCAGCAGACAAGTCAATTATCAATTCTACCAACGGCAGTTCCATACAGAACACCGCCTCCGAGACTCTGGTCAAAGGAGTTATGGGCAAAGCTGATAATGACGAATCCACATTAGCTACAACTGCCGCAAGCGGAAAGGCATACTATGTCACCGGAAGCAGCGCAAACGGGTGGAAAGCAGGAGAAGCATACGAAAAGGGCTATATAGTTTTCGGTACATCTTTTTATTACATACAAAATTGCAACGGAATTGCCTTGCAGGCTCAGAGTGTGAATGTAACCAACAATATACCCATGACAAACGAAAATATACATTCCGGCTGGAATAAGATAGTATTTGTATATCAGCCATCCACCTCCGACGGCAAAATATCAACATATGAAACCACATATTATGCCGGTAACTGGACCTGCTATATAAACGGTGTTGAAATCAACACATGGGGCGAGAACAGAATTAAGATAACTCACGAATACCAGGTTAATATGCCCAACTTCCGTCTCAATTTCGGCGGCAGCTCAAAGGGTGAGATGCAGATATACGTTGACGACGGATTTATGTATCTTACCGACACAAAGCCTGATTTGACACAGACAGCCCCCGTGCTTGAATCAAAAGAGTTTGTATACACCGTAGAAGGCAGCAGTGTGACACCTGCCTACAACGCTGCCGCAGGTGATGTTACAGCAAGCGACGGCAGCACAGTAAGAGTGTATTCCGACAGCACATGTACAGCACTTGCAGAGTCTGATGGTTTGCTTGAGGCAGGCAATATAATTGTTCTTGAAAAGGATGGACTTTTCAGCTATTACACAGTGACAGAGGAAAAATTTTTCAACGATACATATTTCTGGGGCTTTGAAGACAACAAGCTGCCACCAACTATTTCTCTGAATAATGTGAGCAGTACAAGCTATTCAAACGGCATCTTTACCGGTACAACTTCAAATACTGACGGTATGATATATCTTAATGTACCCTTTGAAGCAGATAATTTTAATCAGCTGCGTGTGAGAATGAAATATACTCCTGTTGAGGGTACCGCAACAACAAGTCAGTATGTACAGGTGTTTTACGAAGGTACTGCCGCCAATGAGGAGAAGATTGTATTTCTCGGTGCTAACTCTGAGACTGTATACGTAGACACTGACAAAATTGATGAGTATATTACATACACCTTAAATTTTGACAATACCAACTGGTCAGGCGCATCAATAAAAACACTGCGTCTTGACCCTATGAATGTTCAGGGAACCTTTGATATAGACTATATTATGCTGTGCAAATCAAGCGACACTCTTGACTGGCAGTTTACAAGCGGTATGGAAGGCTGGGCAAAGCCTTACAACAGCGTTGTAGGTACATACACTGCAGAAAACGGCGTTATCAAAGGCGAAGTAGCAAGTACATTGAGCACTGTAGATACACAGCTGGCACTGACCGGCTTATCCATAAACCCTGCATATTATAAGCAGATTGAATTAATCGGCAGTATCAATATCACTGCAGAGAACGCTGCTTCCGATGTTATCAAGATGTACTACGGCTACACAGACAGCAGCGGAGCAAGCCAGGGATACAACGAAACCAAGGCTTTCAAATACACAACACCGGTTACCACCAACGGTGAGTACAGAAGATTTGTTTTTAATATTGATGAAAAAAGCAGTTATCTGACCGGCTCTACCATTACAAGTCTCCGACTTGACTTTATAAACAACTATGGCAGCTTTGAGATAGATTCCATACGTTTTATCGGTGCTGACGTTATCACCGAACCGCTGAATGCATCTGCGGTGACTATGGATTATACCTTTGCAAACAGCGAGCCCGGTTGTGCAAAAGGAACAATTAAAATGAATTACGGTGAACAGAACAGCGGCAATGCCCTTAATGTAATTCTCTGCTGGGCATCTGGCAATGCAGCAGACGGATATACACCACTGGAAGATTATACGGCATTATACAGCTTTAGTGGTGAGGCAACTGTCGATGGATATACCATTGCCAAGGATATACTTATTCCCGAAGATGCGACTGCACTTGTTGCAAAAGTACGCGATATAGAAAAGACATTTACCGTTGCATACGATATCCCGACAGAAAAAAGGATAGAAAAGCAAGAGCCTAAGTTTGTGCTTGCCCTTGCTTCCGACTTCCATTTCGGTTGGGTTGGTGCCGCTACAGAATCAGCATCGTTTCAAAATGCAATAAAAAATCATATCAGTGCCAATGCAGATGCTCTTGCTGTAGTGGGTGATATAACTCAGATGTACGGAGCACATTCTGTAGAAGCATACAATACCATGGTTGATGATGATCCTGATAATGACAATCCCACAGCAGGTGTGAGCCAGTTTGACCAGGCAACAGAATATTTTGAGCAATTTACCATACCGGTATATATGATAGAGGGTAATCATGATACTCCGGAAGGTCAATTCAAGCCGGAATTAACCAACGGCGCTACTAGCGCAGAGCGATACAAGGAATACCTTGCAAACTGGCTGAATCACAGCTATGACAATGGTATGTACGAAGACGAGATAATCCGTGAGACCATCACACGTAACGGTGTGGAGCAGTTCGCCACATTTTATGATGACTATATAAACGGATATCACATTATCTGCCTCAGAGCACCTCACGAGGGCGACTACACTATGGCAGACGGTGAGCTTGACTGGCTGGATGCCAAGCTTTATGAATATGAAGAAAGCGGCAAACCGATATTTGTATTTACCCATGCACCGCTTAAGGGAACTGCAGGAATAAACAATGTATGGCAGTTCACCAACAGCACATATGCTTCGATAATTGCAAAGCATCCCAACGTTATTGCCGTATCAGGACATTCACATTTTAACCTGGATGTTCCGGAGGTTGTTTCCGTAATCGACGGAAGGGGTGAAGCGCCGTCATTTATACACGATGGCGGTATTGTAAATACTGCAGACCCTATATTTGACGAGAACGGAAAATATGTGGATGATGTTGCTGTGCGCGGCCGTGCAATGTGGACTTATGCCGAAATTTATGATGACAAAGTTATCACAAGAGGCTACAGCCTCAACTCTGAAAAATATGTATCTCAGGCAGTAGGACACATAACACTTAAGCCTGAGTGCACAATTAACGAGCTTGTTGTAAATTCTCAGGTAAATGAGGGTAATATGACACTTACTGCCCAAAGCACTACCGAAAATCTTACATATCAGTGGTATGTAAACAGCTCTCCGGCAGAGTCAACAGGCGCAAGCATAACCGTAGCTGCTGACTTTGAGGGCTATCTGGCAGTAAGGGCAACAGACGCACAGGGTCAGTACCGCAGTATGTCCTACAATACCAACAAAAACGGCAGAAGAGCAATTATACAGTCTGACGAGAGCCGCCGGGCAACAGTTATATTTGCAAGCTACAACAGCGGCGAACTTACAGATGTTAAGCTTAAAGACGTAACACTGAATGTCGGTGTGAACGTTGTGGAAATAGCGGATATTGACACAGAGACCGCAGATTCCGTATATGCATATGTTTGGAATAATCTTGAAAATCTTACGCCGATTTGTACAGAAATGAAAATTTCAAATTGATTTCCTCTAAAAAGGGTATTTCTCAATAAATAATCAAAGCCGCCCCCAAAAGCCGGATTTTTAGTCTGACTTTTGGGGGGCAGCTCTTAATTCCATTTTTTATTAAAATTGCTTCAGCTTTAATACAGAAGCATCGTAAGGACGTATTGTTTCTCCGTTTCCGTAAATAACTTTTTCTGTTCTTAATTTATCATTTATTTTAAATGCCGCTTCCTTGTCTGAATGATTAAGCAATACCACATAACCGCCGTCAGAGCATGGATGATAAGTAAAAGTAACATTTTAATCTTTGGTTTTAACCACATTATTTTTAATATATCTGCCAAACAATGTTTTATATATAATTTCGGGATTTTTGTCAAATGCATTATGAGTATGAATAAGACCATTTTCAACAGGTGCATTTACAAAGAAAACATGCCCCTCTCCGTATTTATTAACAGACATAAACGGATTGCCCTCGTTGTCATACGCTATAATCTCGGCAGTTGTTGCTTCCATAAGCATATTGCATTTTCTCAAAAACTCTGATTCAACATCATCAACCCTAACATTAACCTTATCGTCACAATCATATGAATCAATCACTTTAAGTCCGGTAAGCTCTTCAAAGCCCTGCAAAAAGCATTTGTCTGCAGATATATACAAATCAGCTCCGTTATATACTTTTTGTTTTAAGCTGTCATAGTTGCTTTTAGACATAACCTTTTTTCCGTTTATTGAGGGCAATAAATAAAGCCCGGAATCGGGTATCGCCTGTTCCGACATGGCAAATTTCAAATTCAATCCTGCTTTTTTCGCCATGATATATGTCATATAAGCAATACCCCAATGATCCTGGTCATCTGAAAGAATACACACTGCATTTTCCTCTGCCTTAGGAAGTTCTATTCCCGAATTATTCAGAAAATCACCAAACTTTTTTATTTCACAAATCATAGGCTTGGCATTATAATCCGAATCAAGCAATCCAAGCTCACGCTCCAGCATATTGGCGTTGTAAGGAAAAAAGTCCAGCTTCTCCTGGTCGTGGGCACACCACCACATCGCTCCGCAAACATCGTTTGCCCAGAGAGAAAAAAGATTCAACCTCAAAAAATCTGCCGAATTTTCCTCGCTGCATACCATTGGACCCAATGTACCGATTTCTTCTGCCAAGCAAGGCTTGTTACCTATATCTGAATACATCTTGGATTCGGCGGTTGCGTGGAGAGTGGTTCTCAGGGATAAGGTTCTGTCAATTCTCGTATGACGGCAAAAATACGGATACGGGTGTGTAGTAAGTATATCTGTATATGCCGCCTGGTCGGCAATTGTCCAATCTCCGTCAACAGTCAGACCATGCATCCCGGAAATAACGGGACGTGATGAATCCACCGCTTTTATTGCATTGGATATTATCCCTGTCCACACTGCGGCTTCCATTCTGTTTGCCTCACCCATATTATTGCATTCATTACCTAAATCCCAGGCATATACAGAATCATAATCTTTAAAATACTCTACAAATCCTTTGATAAACAGCTGCTCAAAATACAAAGCTGTCGAATCGGTTATCAGATTTTTTCCGTAAAGTGCAGAGGGTATAAGCATAGCTCCGCTCATCCAACCGGTCACCAAGCCTATTATAACCTTGATGTCATTCTTTTTGCAAATATCTAAGAGTATCGAAAAATTTTCAAGCTTTTTTTCATCCAGAAAATATGGATTTCCCGGCTTCTGACCGTTTTCCATAACATATTCTTCTACAGCTCCGTTGGCTGTATAATTCGGCCTTACAGGCTGAAAATCTCTCCATGCAGGAAAAACACGTATGTACTTTGTGCCGTATACAGATAAAATTTTTAAATCCTTTTCAATTACATTTGTATCAAAATCTCTCCACATCTCAGTTCCGGCATTTGATGCCCAATAATTACACCCCAAAATAAAATTCATCACGTTCTCTCCCTTTACATTGCAATACAAAAAGTTTTGTTCTCAAACCTTTTTATATTATATATCATTTCATACCAAAACACAATATTAAATAAACAACAGCATCTTTTGTTTAATAGTTAACATATTTTCTGTAAATTATTGACAAATTATCTGTATTATAATATAATAAAAATACAAAAAGTACCAATAGTTAATTGGTTTCAGTTTTAAATGACTTATTATGATTATTCATTGCTTGCTACAGATAGAGTATTAAAAACTTCCGGTCAAGGAATGAATTTCACGGTAAGAGTTAATGGTCAAATAGTAACAGATTCTGTTGAATTATCTAATTAATTGAATATATGCGCAAACTTATTATAAGTATATATCATTGTTAATCGTTAGTAGTTGTAAAGATTCCACCAAAACAACTTTTGATTTTTCTTTTTCCGAATATTTTGGCAAAAACAAAGCAGATGTTATGCAAAGTATGAAAATTTCAGAAGAAGATTGTACATTGGTCGAAAAAAATATCTATTACATTAACAACAGCTACATAGTGCATGATAAATTTGATTTTTATAACTATCTCTTGTTTGACTATACAAATGATACACTTTATGGCGGTGGATATGAATGCATTGTTAAAAAGGAAGACTACAGCGGAACATCAATTGCAGATTTTGCAATGACAATATCTCATGAATTAACCCATGCTTTCGGAAAGCCATCATCAAATACAGAAAAAGGTGCAATAAAAAATATTGAATCAATTGCCGACAGTGAAATAAAAAATTTCGGAGAATACAGATATATCGACAAAAAACAAAAATGTGTTATTTGGTTCAATATCAACGGAAATGAAAGCAGTGATTACACAAGAATAAAAATTGAGTATAAAATATGGGCTCCTGTAGGTAAACCATCACAATAATTAATTTTTAGAAAATGCGTCCCCCTTCGGGACGCATTTTCTATGTCAATTTACTCTAAGGGGTAGTTTTTTTCAAAAATATGTAGTATAATAAGCATATAAATTTTGTCCGGAAAGGCGATATATTATGAAAAAATTACTTATACTCGACGGAAACAGCATTATAAACAGAGCCTTTTATGCTATAAAGGCCCTTGCAAATAAGCAGGGTATGTTTACCAACGGAATTTACGGATTTCTCAATATACTTTTCAAGCATACAGACGACCTGCAGCCTGACTATATAGCGGTTGCCTTTGACCTTAAGGCGCCCACCTTCAGACACAAAAAATACAGTGAATACAAGGCTCAGCGCAAAAAAATGCCCGATGAGCTCCGTATGCAGATGCCCGTCCTCAAGGAAATACTCAAGGCAATGAATATTACCATATATGAGCAGGAGGGCTACGAGGCAGACGATATCATAGGTACCGTCAGCAAAAAATGCGACGAAGCCGGTATTGAATGCTATATTCTCACCGGAGACAAGGACGACCTGCAGCTGGCAAGTAAGAAAACAAAAATTCTACTTACCATAACAAGAATGGGCTCTACCGAAACCACAGTATACGACGAGGACACTGTTCTGGAAAAATTAGGTGTCACCCCCGCAGAATTTATCGACGTAAAGGGTCTTATGGGCGATACCTCCGACAATGTGCCCGGTGTCAAGGGAATAGGAGAAAAAAGCGCGTATTCGTATATTCAGAAATTCAAAAGCATAGAAACCCTCTACGAAAACCTGGACGACGAAATAATCAAGCCCGCCGCAAGAAAAAAGCTTGAAGAAGGCAGAAATATGGCGTTCCTAAGCAAGGAGCTGTGCACTATAGACAGGAATGTACCCATGGAATTTGACCTTGAGGCAACCTCTGTCAGGGAGTATGACAACGACAGACTCTCAGTGCTTTTTCAAAATCTGGAATTAAAAAGCTTTATGAAGAGAATCAGCAGTGAGGTTTCGGGCACACAGCTTAAAACCACCCTCACTCCCCGCCGCCTGAACAGCACAGGCGAGCTTGAGATAATTCTCGGCAAGGATATAAAGGACAGCCTCTGCTACAGGATATACAAATCAGGCAGCAGTATATATACCTTTGCCTTTGCATCAAACGGCAAAGCATATTATATCAGCACAGACCTGCTCAGCCCCGACTGCGAAATAGCAAATGTCATAAAACCGTATTTTGAAAATGAAAGCATACTCAAAATCTCCTCAGATATCAAGTCTGACATGGTTTTGCTCAGCAGCTACGGAGTAAATTTCTGCGGAGGATATTTTGACACGGGAGTTGCGGGATATATCATCAACCCCGCAAAATCCACCTATGGCATAAGCGAAACAAGCCTGGAATTTCTGACTATAGAAATCCCCTCCGAGGACGAGGTTCTCGGAACCGGCAAGGGTAGAAAATCCTTTGATATGCTTGAGGAAAAAGAATTTGAGAAGCATATATCAAACGAGCTGTCCGCTATTGGTTTGCTCAGAGATTTTGAGATAAACAAAATAGACGAAATGAACCAGACCGGACTTCTTAACGATATTGAGCTGCCCTTGGTTGAGGTGCTGGCTCAAATGGAAATTGAGGGAGTAAAAATAGACAGGGAAAAGCTCTCTCAGTTTAACGAAATGATTACCCTGCGAATACTTGTTCTTGAAAAAAACATATATGACCTTGCAGGAGAGGAATTCAACATAAATTCCACAAAGCAGCTTGGAGTTATCCTCTTTGAAAAGCTGGGTCTTAAAGCCATGAAGAAAACAAAAACAGGCTATTCCACCAATTCCGAGGTGCTGGAAAAGCTTCTGGGCAAGCATCCAATTATCGAAAATATTATCGAATACCGCCAGCTGACAAAGCTTAAATCCACATATGCCGACGGTCTCATTGCGGTTATCAGCGAAAAAACCGGAAGAATACACTCAAAATTCAATCAGACTGTCACCGTCACAGGCAGAATAAGCTCCACCGAGCCAAACCTGCAGAACATCCCTGTAAGAACCGAGCTTGGCAGAGAGATACGCAAGATGTTTGTAGCCAAGGACGAAAACCATGTGCTTGTGGATGCTGACTACTCCCAGATTGAGCTAAGGATAATGGCTCATATGTCCGATGACGAAAAGATGAAGCAGGCATTTAAAAATAATATTGATATCCATACCTCCCCCGCGGCAAATGTGTTTGGTGTTGATGAAAGCCAGGTAACTCCCCTGCTCCGTACCAGAGCAAAGGCGGTAAACTTTGGCATTATTTACGGAATGGGCGATTTTTCCCTTTCTCAGGATTTGCATATTACAAAAAAAGAAGCCAAGGAATATATCGACAATTATTTTGAAAAATATCACAGCGTCAGGGAGTACCTTGACAAAACAGTAAGCGAAGCAAAGGAGCAAGGCTATGTAACCACTCTCTTCGGTAGAAGAAGATATATCCCCGAGCTCGCCTCAAGCAATCATATGATAAAAGCCTTCGGCGAGAGAGTTGCCATGAACACGCCTATCCAGGGCAGTGCAGCGGATATAATAAAAATCGCCATGGTAAGCACCTACAGAGAGCTGAAAAAACAGCAGCTTAACGCAAAGCTTATCCTGCAGGTGCACGATGAACTGATAATAGAAGCCGCAAAGGAAGACGAGCAGAAGGTAAAGGAGCTTCTTGAAAACTGCATGGAAAATGCAGTAAAGCTCAGCGTTCCTCTCCTGGCAGAAACCCATAGCGGCAGTACATGGTATGAAGCAAAATAAGTTTAGTCACACGAGGTTCGACTCCCGTGTGCCTAGCCGAAAGATAATAATCCGAACCACGATTTTCAAAGGTGGATTTTCGCTTTCGCTACGTTAAAATACTCGGTAATCCGCCAAGGATTACCTGCGTTTTTGCCTTACGCAACCAAAAATCCTCACTTTGAAA
>JAFUPN010000003.1 GCA_017481205.1 Clostridia bacterium
TACAGCAGATACAACCGGAACAGTTACAGTTGAGACTGTTGCATCATATATCATGATTCCGGAAGAAATAAGTTTGGATGACATCATAATTGAATCAACAGTTCTCACAGCTGATGACTACAATAAAGATGATTCATACCATGAGGTTGTAGTAATAGGTACAGTTGCTGGTGAACTTAATAACAATACACCTATCATTACCATGACAGTAAAAGCACCCGCAGAAACTGGTGAATATAAATTTGAGATGTATGATTCAGCTGCATACTATAAAGATACAGCTGGTAAAGAAGTTAAATACCAGGATGTAGGTGAAATTGCGGCTACAATCACCGTAACCGGTGGCAGCGTAACACCTGATCCTGATGTTAAGTCTCTCGTAGTAGAGCCTTCAAATGTAACAGTTCCTTATGATAAGCAGAATGATATCGCAGGTTATATTGATAGCCAGATTACAAGCGCTATATACTACCTCAATGATGAGGCTGGTTTAAATGTTAGAGACAGCATCACAGTTGATGATAACGGTCTTGTTACATACAATGACGGTACAGCTAATGTTACATTCCAGATTACAGTAACACTTGAGGAAGCTCCTACAGTAACAAGCATTGCTTCCGACGTAACAGCTATCACAGTACCTTATGGTGAAGATGAAACTGATTATGCTCTTGCAGAAGCTAATAAGGGTACAGTTACAGCTACATACTCAAATGGTTCTAAAGCAACTGTAACACCTGAATCTGTAGATTATGAAAATGGTGTTGTTACAATTGCATTTGGCGGTCAGACTACAACAATCCCCGTAACTGTTACCACAGCTACAGAGCTCAAGCTTTCTACTGCTTCAGTAGTAGTTCCCTTCGGCGGAGATGTTGAAGCATACGTTAAGGCTAATGTAACTGTTAAGGTTGTACTTTCCAACAACACAGAAGTAGCTCCTCTCGGTGAAGTTGAATACACAGTAAATGACACTACCGTAACAATTAAAGTTGACGGTCTCGAAGCAGACGTAGCTTACACAATGGGTGCAAATCCTGAAGAAATCGTTTCTATCGAAGCTGACGTTGCTGAAGTAGCTGTTCCTTATGCAAACAAGGACGCTGTTGAAGCATACATTGCAGCTAACGTTAAAATTACAGCTACAAAGAACGAAGGTACAGAAGTTGTTGGTATCACTGCTGAAAACGTAGCACTTGCTGACGGCATTGCTACAATCACAGTTGCAGGTGTATCTACAACAGTTAACTATACTGTTGAAACAATCACAGGTATCGTAGCTGAGCCTGCTGCACTTGATGTAGCTTGGACAATAGAAGATATCGAAGCATATGTTGCAGCAAACGTAAAAGTTTACTACACATATTCAGCAGCTACAGCAAACAGCGAAGTTCCTGCTGAACTCGTTTCAGTCGCTGTAGACAAAGCTGAAGGAAAGGCAACAATCACAGTAGACGGTTATGATGCTGTTGAAGTAACACTCAACATCGAAGCTACACCTGACTACACAGTAGATGTTATCACTCCTGTATATGGTCTCGAAGGTCACAAGGCACTCGTTATCACAATGAATGTTGACGGTGTACCTTATGTAGATGGTGTTGCAGCAGTTAAGGTTGCAGACAAGAAGTTTGTATTCGTAACAGATGCAGAAGAACCTGTTATCGAAGTTAAGGAAGAGACAGCTGATATCGTTGCTTGGGGTGAACTCCACCTTGCAGGCAAGGTTACCGCATACGATGCATTGATCGCACTTAAAGCCGGCGAAGGCATTATTGCTGATGAGCTCCTTGCAGACGACAATGTATATGTAGCAGGTGATATCGACCTTGACTGGGATCTCGATGGTGATGATGCACTCGCTATTATCAATATCGGTCTCGGCAGAACAGTTACTGTTTCTACAGCAGAATAATTCTACTGACAGCACAGTAAACATTAATAATTAATGCATACAACCAAATGCACCTTGTGTGCATTTGGTTGTTTTGTCAAACAGCAATTTTTTAGATATATATTCAGCAATGCCTGCTTGGCTGACAACTCGCAAATGCTCCATTTTGTGGGGACGGAGCAGCTTTGGCATTGAACAAAATTAACACTTATGTCATCCTGAGCGAAGCGCAGCGGAGTCGAAGGATCTTGCGCCTTGGCGCATTGATAAAATTTGATTAATAACCAAATTCATTATTGGCTTCGCCAAAGATTCTTCGACTGCGGGCTTCGCCCTCCGCTCAGAATGACAGAAATGATTAACAGTGCACAAAATCCTGATTTCTTGTGCAAAAAGCGCCCGTCCTTAGCCGAAAGCTAAAATTCGCACTTGAAAATAGTGGTTTGGATTACTATCTTTCAGCTATAGAATGGCGAGTAAAAGCAGTGATAATTTGACAATATGCAAAATATATTCATAATGATTTGTGCACGCCTGTTAATGGCTTATTTAAATATGATTCAATCGAAAGGAAAAACAAATATGAGAAAAATCATAGAATTAATTCTCTGCATATCATTTGTATTTTTTGGTATGCTTATGTCGGCTTATGCACAGGATAAGGCGGTGTTTACCATAGGCACTGTCAAGGCATCCGGAAGCACGGTTGATGTGCCGGTTTATCTCACTGCTATACCTGAGGGTCTTGATAATGTAATGTCAATTAAATTCAGATATGCCTATGATGCAAATGTGCTTACATATGTGTCTACAACACAGGGCACTGCAGCAGGAACATTCTTTTTGGCATCAGACGGAAGCATATCCTGGACAGATTCAACAAATCTGGCAGATGCTGACGCATTGGTAAATCCTGCAACAGTTGGTGCGAGCAACCCTCTGTTTATACTTACGTTTCAGATAAACGGCGAGCAAACCTCTCCTACCAATATAACTACAGAAAAAATCGAGCTTTCCGGCGGCGTTCTTAAGCCCGGAAATGTGTTTGAAGTGGTAAAAGCGTCATCAAGCACATTTTCAACCTTCCCCGGAAGAATAACCTTCGACAGCTCATCAAGTGGCGAAACAAGCGGTGATAATAATCCTGCGATACCGGGCGGCAGTGGTTCAACCGGCGATAATACTACCGGAGACAATACCACCGGAGATAACACCACCGGAGATAATACCACAGGAGACAACACTACAGGAGACAATACCACCGGAGACAACACTACCGGAGATAACACCACCGGAGACAACACTACCGGAGATAATACCACCGGAGACAACACTACCGGAGATAGCACTACCGGAGATAGCACTACCGGAGACAACACTACCGGAGATAACACCACCGGAGACAATACTACCGGCGACAGTACAACCGGCGGCAATTCAGGCGGAAATAACGGCGGCAGCGGAAACGCAGGCGGCTTGAAACCAAATACCAATACCGGAAGCGGCAATAGCAGTTCGTCAGGCAGCAGCAGTTCCGGAGGCAGCTCTTCCGGCGGCTCTTCATCAGGCGGTTCAAGCTTTGGCGGCGGCATAGCTGTTCTCCCTCAGACCCCTGTTGAAACAGCTCCTGCAAAGGCTTCTGAGGTATTCAGCGATGTTGCTGATGACCACTGGGCAGCTCAGTATGCCCTCACTCTCTACAATGAGGGTATCGTTTCCGGCGACAGCCAGAAGAGAGCAAATCTAGATAATCAGATTACCAGAGAAGAAACCGCAAAGCTTGCTCTTCTTGTAAACGGAATTGATGTTGACTCAGCAGCGGTGCTTGATGTTACCGATGCAGACAGTGTTTCCGACTGGGCAAAGGGCTTTATGGCAACTGCTGTAAATAACGGCATTTTCTCAGGATATGAGGATGGCACCGTAAGACCTCAGAACAGAATAACCCGTGAAGAGATGGTAACGGTAATTATCAAATCTCTTAAAATTGAGGTTGACGCAGCGGCTTCAACAAGCTTTTCCGACAGCACTCAGATTACCTGGTCTGCACCCTATGTGGCAAAGGCAGTGGAGCTGGGCTTTGTAAACGGATACAACGACGGCAGCTTTAAGCCGGGCAATCCTATTACAAGAGCAGAGGCATTTACAATTTTTGCAAGAGTTCTGGAATATAAAAATAAATAATACTATATCAGCCGAAGTAACCGATTTTAAAAAACGGATTGCTTCGGCTTTTTTAATTAAGATTAATAAAAATTTTCATTTTGTCCTGTACTATTTTTTAAATATGTGATACAATATATATATGAAATAAAAAAGGGTGATACATAATGACAAAGAAAATCAAAATCGGAGAGAAATTTATCGGCGGAGGCTCACCTGTGCTCATACAGTCCATGTGCAACACCCGCACAAAGGATATTGAAGCAACTGTGGCTCAGATACTTGAGCTGGAAAAAGCCGGCTGTGATATTATCCGCGTGGCGGTGCCGGATATGGAAAGTGCCGAGGCTGTAGGTAATATTAAAAAACAAATTCACATTCCCCTCGTGGCGGATATCCATTTTGACTACCGCCTTGCCGTAGCTGCAATGGAAAACGGTGTGGATAAAGTACGTATCAATCCCGGCAACATTGGCAGTGAAGCAGGTATCCGGGCAGTGGTGGACTGTGCCAAGGCACATTCTGTTCCTATAAGAATCGGAGTGAACAGCGGCTCAATTGAAAAGGAAATACTGGCAAAATACGGCAAGCCATGTCCCGAGGGTATGGTGGAAAGCGCTAAAAAGCATATAGACATTCTCAATAAATACGGCTATGATGACATTGTGATATCCCTCAAGGCATCCGATGTGCCCATGACTATTGCGGCATACAGGCTTATGAGCAGCAGCTTTGATTATCCCCTGCACCTCGGCGTAACCGAGGCAGGAACCTTTATCGGAGGAACCATAAAGTCTGCAATAGGCATAGGAGCACTGCTGGCAGACGGAATCGGTGATACCATCCGTGTGTCACTTACCGACGACCCAGTGAAGGAGGTTGTTGTTGCAAAAGAAATTCTTAAGGACCTGGGACTCAGAGAGCAGGGAGCAAAGCTTGTATCCTGCCCCACCTGTGCCAGAACCAATATATCACTGATACCTCTTGCAAAAAGGGTTGAGGAATATCTTGCCACAGTTGACAAAAACATTACGGTAGCCGTAATGGGCTGTGTGGTAAACGGCCCCGGAGAAGCTAGAGAAGCAGATATAGGCATTGCCGGGGGAAACGGTGAGGGACTGATATTTAAAAAAGGCGAGGCTTTTAAAAAGGTAAGCGAGGACAAGCTGTTTGACGTGCTTGTGGAAGAAATAGAAAAAATGTAATTTGCACGAAAGGAAGGACAGGCTCATATGTCTCCAACTACTCTGAGACTTGAAAACATATTCAGCGGTGCGGTGATTCCCGAGGCTTTGGCAGAAGCCGTGCTGTTTGACACAAAGGCAAGCGCTGCTGAGCGAAAAATGATTATTACCATAGCATCAAATCAGCTAATCCCCTATGATGTAATCGAGGAATTTAAAAAATATATAGCAGAAAAATACAATCTGGCGTCATTTTTGCTCAAGGTTAAATATATAGATACCGACCTGGAATCCCTTGGCATAGAAGGTTATTATAAAAATCTTGTTTTTTATGTAAACGAGGTTGTGCCCGGTGTGCGTCATTTGTTTCTTGATTCTTATGCCGAGCTCAATGAGGATGTGCTGACAATTCATTGCAAATACGGAATTGGTCTGCTGGCGGATATGAACTGTGCCGATACCATAAGAAGGCTGGTGCATACTCAGACCGGTTGCAATATTGATGTGGAATTTATTGATGAAAGTAGCACAGAGGAATACGCAAAAGTGCTTGAGGAGACTCTCAATGCACTGCCGGAAATTGAGACCGTGCCTGAGGCGCCGGAGCCGGAGAAAAAAGAGGACAGCGATGTTATATACGGCAAGGAGATTAAAGATGAGGTAGTTAATATTGCTGATATCCCCATGGACGCAAAGTTTGTGGCAATACAGGGCGATATTATTTTCCTTGATTCCCGTGAAGTGAAAAATGAAAAAACCATGATAAAATTTTACCTTTCGGACGAAAGCGACGCTTTTACCTGCAAGGCATTTATTCCTAACAAAAAATTTGCCGAAATTAAGGGAGACCTCAAAGCGGGAAAAAGCTATGTCAAGGTAAAGGGTCGTTTTCAGTACGACAGCTTTGACAAAGAAAATGTTATTATGGTTAATGATATAAACAAAGCAAAAAAGAGACCCGGCAGAATGGACAATGCCGCAGAAAAGCGTGTGGAGCTGCATATGCATACCAAAATGTCCTCTATGGACGCAATGACAGATGCGAGTGTACTGGTTAAAAATGCCATTGCCTGGGGACACAAGGCAGTTGCCATAACCGACCATGGAAATGTACAGGCATTTCCCGAAGCATATCATGCGGCAGGGGATAAAATAAAAATTCTCTACGGTGTGGAATGTTATCTTGTAAACGACAGTGCCGAAATCACTGTAAATACAAAACAATCGCCTTTAAGCGGAGAGTTTGTTGTATTTGACCTGGAGACCACAGGTCTTTCGCCCAACACCGAAGCAATTACGGAAATCGGTGCGGTTAAGATCCGCGACGGCAGGGTTATCGACAGCTTCAACGAGTTTGTAAATCCCGGCAAGCCCATACCCGCAAAGATAACAGAGCTTACGGGAATAACAGACGATATGGTTGCAGACGCGCCGACAATAGATATCATGCTGCCGAGATTTTATGAATTCATAGGAGACGCGGTGCTGGTAGCTCACAATGCTTCCTTTGACACTTCCTTTGTAAAAAAAGCGGCAAAAGACCTGGGTATGAAATTTGATTTCTGCTACATAGATACCCTTGAGCTTGCGCGCTCATTAGTAAAGGGTACAAAGAATTATAAGTTGGATACTCTGACAAAGCATTTTAATGTTAAGCTGGAAAATCACCACAGAGCCTGCGATGATGCTTTAGCTACCGCTCATGTATTTCTCAAGCTAATCGCAAAGCTGGAGGAAATGGATGTGTCCGATGTGGAGCAGATAAACACCTCTCTTGCGGGAAAGGTGGATATCAAGTCCTTGAAAACCTATCACTGTATTATTCTTGTGCAGTGCCAGGAGGGTATGCGCAATCTGTACAACATTATATCAAAATCCCATCTGGAATATTTTCACAAGCGCCCCCGTGTGCCCAAGAGCCTGATTCAGCAATACCGCAAGGGACTTCTTATCGGTTCTGCATGTGAGGCTGGCGAGCTGTACAATGCCATATTGGAAAATCCCTACGGGACTGATATGAACGAGCTGAACAAAATAGTTAACTTTTATGATTATCTGGAAATTCAGCCTCTGGGCAACAACAACTTCCTCCTGCGCGACAATAAGCTGGAGAGTGTTGAGGACCTCAAGTATATAAACAAGCTGATAATAGAGCTGGGCAAGCGTAACAACAAGCTGACCGTTGCCACCTGTGATGTGCATTTTCTCAATCCCGAGGACGAGGTGTTCAGGCGTATTCTTCAGGCAGGTCAGGGCTATGGCGATGCAGATATGCAGCCGCCCCTTTATTTTCGCACTACCGGGGAAATGCTCAAGGAGTTTGATTACCTGGGAGACGAGCTTGCAAAAGAGGTTGTTATAACCAACCCTAATATAATTGCTGATATGATTGATGTGGTAAAGCCTGTTCCCGATGACAAGGCGCCTCCGGAAATTCCCGGTTCGGACGAAGAGCTGCGCAAGCTCACCTATGACAAGGCAATGAGCATTTACGGCGAGAATCTGCCGGAGATTGTAAAGGAAAGAATTGATATTGAGCTTAATTCAATTATCAGCAACGGCTATGCCGTGCTGTACATCATAGCTCAAAAGCTTGTGTGGAAGTCAAACAGTGACGGCTACCTGGTTGGTTCCCGAGGCTCCGTAGGTTCGTCTCTTGTGGCATTTATGAGCGGTATAACCGAGGTTAATTCTTTGCCGCCCCATTATGTTTGCCCCAAGTGCAAGCACAATGAGTTTTTCGATGACGGAAGCGTTGGCTGCGGATACGATATGTCGGACAAAGCATGTCCCGAATGCGGAGAAATGATGATAAAAGACGGTCACGATATTCCTTTCCAGACCTTCCTTGGCTTTTATGGAGACAAAGAGCCTGATATTGACCTTAACTTCTCCGGTGATTACCAGCCGAGAGCCCATAAATACATCGAAGAGCTCTTCGGCACAGGGCATGTGTTCCGTGCGGGTACTATAGGTACAGTTGCCGAGAAAACAGCCTACGGATATGTTATGAAATATTATGAAGAAAAGGGTATGCATGTAAGTCCCGCCCAGGCTCAGAGACTGCTTATGGGCTGCACAGGAGTAAAGCGTACCACCGGTCAGCATCCGGGCGGTATCATAGTTGTGCCGAAGACCAGGGATGTGCATGAGTTTTCCCCCATACAGCACCCGGCAGACGATGTAAACAGCGATATCATAACCCTTCACTTTGACTACCACTCCATTGACCAGAACCTGCTCAAGCTTGATATACTGGGACACGACGACCCCACGGCTATCAGAATGCTCGAGGACCTTACGGGACTAAATGCTCATGACATACGCATGGACGATCAGAAAACCATGAGCCTCTTTACAAGTACAGAAGCTCTGGGGGTTACTCCCGAGCAGATTAATTCGCCGGTCGGCACATATGCAGTGCCTGAATTTGGTACAAAGTTTGTACGTCAGATGCTGGTTGATACCCAGCCTACCACCTTTTCGGAGCTGGTGCGTATATCCGGTCTGTCCCACGGTACCGATGTGTGGCTCAACAATGCTCAGACTCTTATCAAAGAGGGAAAAACAACTCTGAGCAAGGCAATCTGTACCCGTGACGATATCATGGTGTATCTTATATACTGCGGTGTAGAAAAGGGTCTTGCCTTCAAGATAATGGAAAGCGTGCGTAAGGGCAAGGGTCTCACCCCGGATTTTGAGGCGACAATGCGTGAAAACAATGTGCCGGAATGGTATATAGGCTCATGTAAAAAAATCAAATATATGTTCCCCAAGGCACATGCTGTGGCATATGTAACCATGGCGGTAAGAATTGCTTATTACAAGGTGTATTATCCCATGGAATTCTACTGTACATATTTTACCGTGCGTGCAGATGAGTTTGATGCGGAGATAATGGCAAACGGTCTTGAAGAAGCTCAGAAAAACATGAAGATTCTTGAAGCCAAGGTGAGAGATAAGCAGTCCACAGCCAAGGACGAAAACCTCATTACCATTCTTGAGGTTGCTATAGAAATGTATGCAAGGGGACTTAAATTCCTGCCCCTTGACCTTGAAAAATCACATTCCTACAAATTTATCCCCACATCTGAGGGCATAATCCCTCCCCTCAATGCAATTGCAGGACTCGGCACCAACGCTGCCAAGAGCATTGTAGAGGCTCGTGAGGAAGCACCCTTTGCATCTGTAGAGGATTTGTGCAAGCGTGCCAAGGTTACCAAGACCATTGTAGAAATCATGAGAAGCAGAGGTATGTTTAAAAACCTGCCAGAAAGCGATCAGGTTACATTTTTTTGATATACTGAGGAAGGTCGAAAAAATGCAAATGGCATATAACGATGAGAAATCCGCTTTTGGGGCGGATTTCTTCATTAATTTGTGCCTTTTAACTCCCTTAGAAAATGACGATTAATTCATAAATTGTAGGGTTCGGCGGTTTCCGACGAACCTAAAAATACATTCCCCTACAATTTTTGATTAAATCAGTGTTTACTAAAGGAGAAGTCACTTGACTTAACAATCTTTCGGCTAAGATAAGAAAGTGTATTAATTTACACAATATATTTTACAATGTTTAGCCGGTTACAAATTCTATATTATGTAACCCATTATATTATCGACTGTATGAATCAAAATGATTTTTTATACGACAAAAAGTCACAAAACTTTTTTCAGCTTGTTGATAAAGTCGGACTTTTTGATTAATCCAAAACTGCACAAACAGGGGATTTTATCAACATATCCACATTTTTATCCACATTTTTGATGATAAAACTGTGTGGAAAAAGTGAGTTATCCACATATTTTTTTTCATAAATAACTGCATAAAATCGGTTGACATAAATTTGTAATAACATTATTTCTTCACTGTAAAAATCACCAAAAATACTTTTTTTATAATGAATTTTTAATCCTTGAATTAAAAATTCACAATCCCTGAAAGTGCCTGTTTTCAAGGCTTTCTGGGTATCCTTAATGTTGAATTAATCCAAAAAATCGCTTAAAACCGCATTAATTGGGGTTTTTGTGAGTTTTTAATAATTTGTTAACTTTCTCAAAAAAGTACTTGACAAATCAAAGCTTTTGGTATATAATCCGGTTAAAGGTCAAAGAAAGTCAAAGTCAAAAATTGATTTTTGATGTCGAAAGCCTTAATTTAAACTGTATTTGATTTAACACTTGTCATCCTGAGCGAAGCGCAGCGGAGTCGAAGGATCTTGCGCCTCGGCGCATTGATAAGATTTGGTTTATAACCAAATTCCTTATTGGCTTCGCCAAAGATTCTTCGACTGCGGACTTACGTCCTCCGCTCGGAATGACAGAGGTGTTAAATTGCGAACCAAGCAATTTTATTATTTAAAACTACGCAAGAAACCAATGGTCGGAAATTTGTAATACTAAGGAGATGATTGCAATGAAGATAAGCGACAGTATTGAAAATTTTATACGTCAGATGTTTGAGGAGGAGAATTCCGTTGAACTGAAAAGAAATGAGCTGGCTCAGTATTTCAATTGTGTTCCTTCACAGATTAATTACGTTATATCCACCCGCTTTACTACGGAAAGAGGATATATTGTAGAGAGCCGGAGGGGCGGCGGCGGTCATATCAGGATTACCAGGTTGAATATGGGACGCAACGAGCGCATTATGCATATTATAAATTCCATGGGAAGCAGTGTCGATGTTATGACCATGGAGGCTATAGTAAATACACTTTATGTCAATAATATAATGAACGGAGACGAGGCAAAGCTTTTTATGGCGGCATGCTCAAACAATGCGCTGTCTGCTGTACCCGACGGACAGTTGAAAAACAGGATACGGGCAAGTATTTTAAAAAATATGCTTTTATTGTTTGTGTAGCCGAAAGATAATAATCCGAACCCGCCTTAAACAGTGCAATTCCGACATCTTTCGGTTTGTCATCTTCGCAAGGCGTCAGCCTTGCTTCATTTTCCGCACCAAAATCTGCTTGGGATTTCATCTGTTTAAGGTCAGAGAATTTTCAAGGTGAGGATTTTTGGGCTATACAAGGCAAAAACGCAGGTAATCCTTGCGTATTATCAAGTATTTTAACACAGCGAAAGCTAAAATCCGCCCTTGAAAATCGTGGTTCGGATTATTATCTTTCGACAAAGGAGATGTTTTATATGTTATGTTCACATTGTAACAAGAGAGAAGCTAATTTTCACTACAAGCAGGTAAATAACGGTAGCTACACCGAGCTGCATCTGTGCAGTGACTGTGCAAGGGAACTGGGCTATCTGGGCGCCGGCGAGCAAAGCTTCAGCCCGGGTTTGGAGGATATGCTTAATGAATTCTTAGGTCTGACAAAGCAGAGTCAGACCGCCGGCAAGGGCATAAGCTGCAGCTGCTGCGGCACAACCTTTGCAGAATTCAAAAAAACAGGTCTTGCAGGCTGCGATAAATGCTATGATGTGTTTGCACGAGATGTGGAGAGTGTGCTCTCAAGAATACAGCCCTCCACCACACATAAGGGCAAGATAGCAGGTCCCAAGGGAGAGCAGATACAGAGGCAGAATGAAATCAAGGAGCTTAAGGATAAGCTGCGCATGGCTGTTATGGAAGAGCGCTATGAGGACGCAGCAAAGCTCAGGGACAGTATAAAAAAGCTTGAGGAAAACAACGGAGGTGAGACAAATGTCTGAGTGGTTTAACGATACAGGTATGCAGAATGATATTGTCATAAGCACAAGAGTGCGCCTTGCGAGAAACCTTAAAGGTATCCCCTTTCCCCATAAGGCAGGAGAAGAAAATTGCAGGAAGGTTGTCGCATTGGTAGAGGAAGCCCTTTCTGCACTGAACTATAAATTTACAAAGGTGGATTTGTCTCAGCTGACGCAGACTCAGCGGCAGGCTCTGGTGGAGGAAAGATATATCAGCCTTAATATGGCAGAGTGCAAGCGACCGGGAGCTGTGTTTATAAGCGAGGATAAGACGGTCAGTATTATGGTAAACGAAGAAGACCATCTGCGTATGCAAAGCATCTTTGCCGGATATGAAAGTCAGAAAGCATATGATATTATCAGCAAGGTTGATTCTTATCTTGCCGAAAAGCTGGAATATGCGGTGCATCCCAAATACGGCTACCTTACCTCATGCCTTACAAATGCCGGCACAGGCATGAGAACCTCATATATGCTCCATCTGCCAGCTATAGTCAATGCAGGTATCGCAGAAAATCTTTTTGCAGCGGCAGGCAAGCTCGGCATTACCGTAAGGGGAATGTACGGCGAGGGCACAAAGGCCGGCGGATACCTTTTCCAGATATCCAATCAGATAACCATGGGCAGAAGCGAAGAAGAAATCATGACAAATCTCTCTAAGGTTGCAGAAAATATAATTGCCAAGGAAAGAGAGCTCCGCACCAAGATGCATAAGCAAAAGGGTGTGGTTATGGAGGATCAGATTATGCGCTCATTGGGAGTGCTCAGGAGTGCAAGGCTTATGCAGAGCAAGGAGCTGCTTACCTTGCTGTCAAATATACGACTCGGCATATCTCTCGGGCTCATAACAGAGCTTGATTCAAAAACTCTCAACAGCCTGATGATTGAGACCTCCCCTGCTCATGTTACCAACGAAAACATAACAACAGCAATGGAAAGAGATATAGAAAGAGCGAGAATAATCAGAGAAAAACTTGTGAAAGGATGATATATATGAACAGCAGATTTGACGATCTTTCAAAAGCGGTAATCAGACTTGCCGGAGAAACCGCCCGTGAAATGGGCTATAACTATGTAGGCAGCGAGCATATACTGGCGGCAATCCTCAGGGACGGAAGCTCGGATGCTGCAGCTGCTCTGGAAAATCAGGGTATTACTTACGAAAATGTTACCGAAAAAATCCTTGAATACACAACTCCCGACGATAATGTGGCTGAAAATGACAACCTCCCCTTCACGCCGCGCTGCAGAACCATTTTGGAGCTGAGCTACACCGAAGCAAGACGAAACGGCTCACAGCTTATTGCGCCGGAGCATATGTTCCTGGCAATACTGCGAGAGGGCAGAAGTGTTGCTGCAAAAATTCTCGGCGACCTGAGCTTTCAGACAAACACTTTTCTCAATGATATTAACAACGGCGGCATGGAGCAGCAGCCTTCTCGTGAGCAGGGTCATGAGCGCTCTGCAGGCGGCGGCAAAAGCCTGACCCAGTTTGGCACAGACCTGACCAAAATGGCTAAGGATGGCAAGTTTGACCCCATAGTAGGCAGAGACAAGGAGATAGACAGAGTAATACAGATTCTCTCCCGCCGTACAAAAAACAACCCCTGCCTCATAGGTGAGCCGGGTGTAGGCAAAACCGCGGTGGCAGAAGGTCTGGCACAGAAAATTGCATCGGGACATATACCTGAAATCCTTAAGAATAAGAAAATATTTTCCCTTGACCTGCCCTCTATGGTAGCAGGTACAAAATACAGAGGGGAATTTGAGGAAAGACTCAAAAAAGCACTGGACGAGGTAAAGAAGGATGGCAACACTATTCTCTTTATTGACGAGGTGCACACCCTTATCGGAGCAGGAGGCGCTGAGGGAGCCATGGATGCGGCAAATATTTTAAAACCGCTCCTTGCAAGAGGTGAGCTGCAGCTTATCGGTGCGACAACTCTTGATGAATACCGCAAGCATATAGAAAAGGACGCGGCGCTTGAAAGAAGATTTCAGCCGATAATTGTAGGCGAGCCTACAGTTGAAGAAACCGTACAGATATTGGGCGGTATCCGCTCTAAATATGAGGAACACCACAAGGTAACCATTACCGACGCTGCGCTTGAGGCAGCCGCAAAGCTGTCTGCAAGGTATATTACCGACAGATTTTTGCCGGACAAGGCAATTGACCTTATTGATGAGGCTTCGTCAAAAATCCGTTTGAAGGCGTTCACCGCTCCTCCCGAAATAAAGGCTTTGGAAAGTGAGCTTGAAAAAATCTCTGCACAGAAGCGCGAAGCAATCGAGCATCAGGATTATGAAAAAGCGGCGGAGCTTCGTGACAGCGAAAGCAAGATTAATGCAGAGCTCAAGGAAGTCAAGGACAAATGGACTTCAACCAACGCTCCATCTGAGCTTATCATAGGCGAGGAGGAAATATGCGATGTTATTGCTGACTGGACCGGAATACCGGTAAAAAAACTTGCCGAGGAAGAACAGGAAAGGCTCAAAAATATGGAGAATATTCTCCATGAGCGGGTTGTTGGTCAGGACGAGGCAGTAACTGCAGTTGCCAAGGCAATCCGCCGCGGCAGAGTGGGACTCAAGGACCCCAAGAGACCTACAGGCTCCTTTATATTCTTAGGACCTACAGGTGTGGGTAAAACAGAGCTGTGCAAGGCTCTTGCAGAAGCTGTGTTCGGTGACGAAAATTCCGTTATCCGTATAGACATGAGCGAATATATGGAGAAGCACACAGTGTCCCGCCTGGTGGGCTCACCTCCGGGATATGTAGGCTACGACGAAGGCGGACAGCTTACGGAAAAGGTTCGCAGAAAGCCCTATTCCGTGGTACTATTTGACGAAATAGAAAAGGCTCATCCCGATGTGTTCAACATCCTGCTGCAGATACTGGAGGACGGTATCCTCACCGACTCTCAGGGTAGAAAGGTTGATTTCAAAAATACTGTCATCATTATGACAAGCAATGTGGGTGCAAGGCTTATCACTCAGAAATCAAAATCCCTTGGCTTCGGCGGCGACGACAGCGGTGATGCGGATTATGCAAAAATCAAGGAAAATGTTATGGGCGAGCTGAAAAATGTATTCCGCCCGGAGCTTATCAACAGAATTGACGAAATCATAGTATTCCGTAAGCTCACTAAGGAAAATATCGAAAAAATTGCCGGAATCATGCTTGGTAGCCTGATTGACCGCATGAAAGCCCTGGGCTATGAAACAGAGTTTACCCCTGCTGCAATTGAGCATCTGGCAAAGGCAGGCTTTGACGATGTGTACGGAGCTCGCCCCCTGCGCCGTACCATACAGTCACAGGTTGAGGATATGCTGGCGGACAAGCTTCTCAGCGGAGATATAAAGCCGGGAGCAAACCTTACAATTGATGTGCAGGATGATAAGCTGATTGTGTTGTAATTAGGGGGCGGATATTATTCGCCCGGGTGACTGATGACAAAAATGTGCTAATGATATTTTGATTGTTAATACCCAAAGTAAACTCAAACCACCGTAGGACGATGAATTCCTGCGGTGGTTTTTTGAATTAGCGATTACATTTGTGTGAGCAGATCAGAGCGCAATTTGGCTGATGTATCTATCCGTTTTTTGACAAAAACTTCTTAAAAATAATATTGATATATGCTATACTATAATCACCACACTTATTAAACACACAAAAAGCCCACATCATTAGGCGGGCTTTTTGTGCTTAATATTGTACAAGAATTTTGATTTAAAAAGGAAGCTTTTCAAAATGAGGGCATATCAGCTTTTCTGCTCTGTATGTAGGAGCTGCCCAGCGTACTCCGTTTTTGATAATACGCTGTATTTCGGGATTGTGATAAGTGGGATATGTTTCGTGACCCGGCTGGAAATAGAAGATTTTTCCGTTAACTCTCTGCCAGGTGCAGGCGCTTCTGAACACCTCATGGCTGCCGTATGTACCTATCATCAGTACATCGTCGGGAGTGGGAATTTCAAAACGCTCGCCGTACATTTCTTCCTCTGGAAGGTCGATATAATCGCCGATCCCCGCCATTATGGGGTGTGCAGGATTTATATTCCACAGTCTCTCCTTTTCGTCGTCTCTCCACAGAAGGTTGCAGGTTGTACCCATAAGCTTCTTAAAAGGCTTGGAGTGGTGACCGGAGTGCAGGAAAATTGCACCCATACCGCACAAAATCTGATTTACAACTCTGTCGGCAACCTCGTCGGGAACATCGTTGTGATGGCAGTGACCCCACCATATGATAACATCGGTATCTTTGAGAACTTCCTCTGTGAGACCGCATTCCGGCACAAAGCTTCCGTCTTCGTTGAAGAGTGTGGTTGTGCGTACTTCTATATCATCATCTGCAAGAAATGATGCAAGCTGTCCATGTATGCCCTTGGGATATATGGCTTTAACATCTTCTTTTAATCTTTCGTGTGCATATTCGTTAAAAATAGTTACCTTAATCATAATTAATTACCTCCGTTATATTAAAGCTGAATTTCTCTGCCTTCTTCAGAGGATTTGTACATCGCTCTGAGAATTTTTATCATATCAACACCCTGCTGAGGAACAAACATAGGTTCTGCTCCGTTTAATACAACATCTGCAAAGTGGCGCAGGTTTGCCTCATGAATCGGCACTCCTCTGCCGTCATCAAGCTGAGGAACGTGGTCAATAAGTGTTCCGTTTTCTTCAGTAAAGATTTTAAGCTGGTTATCCTCGGTGCTAATAAATTTTGAACCGGCCTTTGAACCGCGCAGCTCAACAAAAAGATGTTCCTTTTCTATATTTGATGCCCAGGAGAACTCAATCTGCATACATGCGCCGTTATCAAAACGGATAAAGCCCATTGCAAGATCCTCAACATCAAAGGTGCCGTTGGCGTCTCTGTCACCAAAGCGTGCTTCTTTGGAATCTGCCACATCCTCGGAATTTGCAAATTTATTGTAGGTACAGCCGCTTACTGCCACGGGACGGGGATTTCCCATAAGCCATATTGCCAGGTCAATCATGTGCACACCCAGGTCAATCAGGGGACCTCCGCCGGACTGTGCTTTGGTGGTAAACCATCCGCCTCTGCCTGGGATGCCTCTTCTTCTCACCCAACCACAGCGTGCTGCATATATATCTCCCATTTTGCCATCGGAAATATATTTTTTCAGATACTGAGAAGTGAGCCTGTAGCGGTTGTTTCTCATAACCATGAGTGTTTTGCCGCTTTTTTCTGCTGCAGCCTTCATTCTTTCTGCTTCCTCAACGCTTACCGCATCGGGCTTTTCGCAAAATACGTTAAGTCCTTTTTCAAGTGCCTCGCAGGCAATTATGGAGTGCAGATAGTTTGGTGTACAGATGTCGATTGCATCAAGTCCTTCAATATTAAGAACATCCTTGTAATCTGTATAAACCTGCGTTACTCCGTACTGTGCGGCAATCTCCTTTGCTCTTTCCTCACGGATATCGCAAAATGCCACCAGTTCAACATTATCCATTTTTGCATAACCGGGCAGATGTGCCTTCTGGGCAATGCCGCCGAGACCGATTATGGCAAGCTTAAGCTTTTTGCTCATATGATTCACCTCATAAAAATAAATTTTGTTATTTTTACTATACCACCCGGTGAGATTTTATGATATAATTAATCTGACTAAAAATATCGAAATTCTGACATGTAGGTGATACTATGGCACACAATGAAGGTATAGCTACCAAAAACGGCGAAAATTTAAATATCCAATGTTTGCTTATGAAGCTGAAAAATAATTATGATGACATGGAAAAAACATATCATTATCATCAGTATATGGAGCTGATATATGTGCTCAGCGGCAGCATCACGGCATATATCGACGATAAGAGCTATGTGATAAACAGAGACAGTCTCTTTATGGTTTATCCTAATGAGCCCCACACCTATAGCTCTGATACCGATAATCAGTACATTGTAATAAAATTTTTTCCGGACATTCTGCATTCACGTGAGCAGAGCATAAACGAATTTGAATACATATTTAATCTTAGTGCACACAACAACCGTCACACAAGGGTAATACAGGGTACCGAAGAAATAAAAAGCCTTCTTGAAGATTCATTTAACAAATTTACGGGAAATGAATATACCTCGGAGTTGTATGTGCGTTCAAACATTATTCGTGTATGTGCGCAAATTCTGGATTTCTGGAAAAGCAACGGAGAAATAATACCTATAAAAGACACTGTCACTGTTGAAAATATCGGAATTATAAAAAAACTGACTGAGCAGATAAGGGAGGAGGGTGCATTAAAAACTCACGAGGCTGCAAAGATATGCGGTATGAGCGACGGTCATTTTTCGAGAATTTTCAAATCGGTTATGGGTACTACCTTTACCCAGTATGTTAAATCGGTGAAAATCGACCGTGCCGAGAGGCTTCTCAAATGCACAGATATGCCTGTTACCGAAATCGCACAGTCTCTTGATTATGCTACTGCCAGTCACTTTATAGAGGATTTCCGCAGAGAAAAAGGTGTGTCTCCCAAGCAGTACAGAAAGTATTCTCTTGAAAAAATAGAAAGGCAAAAAATTATGTGTTAAAATTACATGCAAAGTCCGTGATTATAACCAAAAAAAATAGTTGTGAATTTACAATATTTTCAGTTGACTTGACAAGGAAAAAATGATATTATATTGGTATATAGGTGTAAAAGGCGCACTGAAAAAATTATTCGGGAAACACTTGAAAAATGTTTCTTAATGAACAGGAGGCTATTATGACAAAGAGAATAATTTCAGTCCTACTTAGTATTCTAATGATATTAAGCTCAATGTCACTCCCGGCATTTGCCGCAACTGAGCCTGCAATCAGCTTTGGCGATGCAGTTATCAGCGGTGACGAGGTAAAGGTTCCGGTTAAACTTAATGCTTTGCCCGATACCTGGACCGATCTTTCGGCATTTACCATGGAGTATACATACAGCACAGATAAGCTGGTGTATTCAGACACAGAGAGCGCAGCTCTCACTATTGAAGGTGGAAATAAAACCGACGGTAAGGTTTTATGGATGAGCGGTGATTCAACCGTTACTGCCGTAAACGATACCGTGCTTTTCTATCTTGTATTTACAAAGGCAGCAGGTGCATCAGGAGAAGCATCAGTTAATGCCGGTTTTTGTGAGATTGCCACTGTAGGCAAATCACAGCAAATTTCCGGTGCTGATACCACCTTTGCACTTGATGGTGTAGCAAAGGTGTCAATGGGCGAGGCTGCAGTAAACGGCAGAGAGGTAAAGATTCCTGTAATGCTTGACAAGCTTCCTGCAGATATAAGCAATATCGCAGCTGCTACAATTGAGTACAGCTATGACAGCGCAGTGCTTGCTTATAAAGGTACAGAGGCAGGCTTGCTTGATGTTGCTACCGTAACAGAAGCAGGCAAGGCATACTGGACAGCTAAAACCGGAGCAGAAGTAACGGGTGAAGATGTAACACTGTTTACTCTGATATTTGAAGTCGCAGAGGGTCTTGCAGATGTGGAAACAGAAGTTAAGATAACCTTTGCAGAGCTTGGTGACGATACCCCTGAGGTTTCTAAGCTGGTAGCTATCGGCGACGGTGCAAAGTTCAGCATTACCACAGTAACTCCCGACGCAGATGCCGTTGTATCTCTTAAAGGAGCAGCAAATGGCAGAGAAGTAAAGGTTTCTGTAATGCTTGACAAGCTCCCTGCAGATATCAGCAATATCGCAGCGGTAACAATTGAGTATACATATGATGATGCAATACTTACCTACAAGGGAACCGAAGCAGGTATTGTGGATGCATCAACCACATCCGAAGCAGGTAAGGTATATTACACAAATTCAACCGGTACAACTGTAGCTGAAAACAATGTTACACTGGTAACACTTGTATTTGAAGCGGCAGAAGGTCTTACAAATGTTGAAACAGAAGTGAAGATAGACTTTGTTGAGCTTGGCGACGATACACCGAATGCGTCAAAGAAGGTAACAATCGGCGATAGTGCAAAGCTTACTCTTACCACAGAGGCAGCACCTGCAGAAGATTCTGTTGTATCAATGGGTGAAGCCGCAGTAAACGGAAGAGAAGTAAAGATTCCTGTAAAGCTCGACAAGCTCCCTGCAGATATCAACAATATCGCAGCAGCAACAATTGAGTATACATATGATGATGCAGTACTCACCTACAAGGGCTCCGAAGCAGGCTTGCTTGATGTTGCTACCGTAACAGAAGCAGGCAAGGCATACTGGACAGCTAAAACCGGAGCAGAAGTAACAGGTGAAGATGTAACCCTATTTACTCTGGTATTTGAAGCAGCAGAAGGTCTTACAGATGAAGAAACAGAAGTAACAATAACCTTTGCAGAGCTTGGTGACGATACACCTAAGGTATCAAAGAAGGTAACAATCGGTGACAGTGCAAAGCTTACTCTTACCACAGAGTCAGCACCTGCAGAAGATTCAGTTGTATCAATGGGTGAAGCTGCAGTAAGCGGCAGAGAAGTAAAGATTCCTGTAAAGCTCGACAAGCTCCCTGCAGATATCAACAATATCGCAGCAGTAACAATTGAGTATACATATGAAGATGCAGTACTTACCTACAAGGGAACCGAAGCAGGTATTGTAGATGCATCAACCACATCCGAAGCAGGTAAGGTATATTACACAAACTCAACCGGTACAACTGTAGCTGAAAACAATGTTACACTGGTAACACTTGTATTTGAAGCGGCAGAAGGTCTTACAAATGTTGAAACAGAAGTTAAGATAACCTTTGCAGAGCTTGGTGACGATACGCCGGATAGTTCAGACAAGGTAATAATCGGCGACAGTGCAAAGCTTACTCTTACCACAGAAGTAGCACCCGGACCCGGAGACCCTGTTCTTGAAACAATTGAAGCAACACCCGAGACCTTGGAAATTCCTCTTGCAAATCAGGAAAGCAAGGATGCAATCAAAGCATATGTAGAAGGTAATATTACCGTAACAGGAAAATATGATGACAATCAGTACAGACCTGTAAACGGTTATACAGTAGCAATTTCCGATGATGAGACAATAGCTACAATTACATATCAGGGCAAGACTGATACAATCGCTCTTACTAAGGAAGTCAAAGAGCTTGGTGCTATCACAGTAACACCGGATACTCTTGATATTCTCCCCGATGACCAGGAAACTGTTGATTCTGTAAAGGCAGTTGTAGAAAAGGCAATTGCAGACGGCGATATCAAGATTGAAGCAACCTATACAAACTCAGCTGATGTTGATGAAATCACATCCGGCTACACAGTAGAGGTTTCTGCGGATAAGACAAAAGCGACAATCAAGTATGAAGGCAAGGAAGATACCGTTGACCTTAATCTTGTTGCTAAAGAAACAAAAGAAATTAAAGTAACACCGGCAATTCTTGATATTCTCCCCGATGATCAGGAAACTGTTGATTCTGTAAAGGCAGTTGTAGAAAAGGCAATTGCAGACGGCGATATCAAGATTGAAGCAACCTATACAAACTCAGCTGATGTTGATGAAATCACATTCGGCTATACAGTAGAGGTTTCTGCAGATAAAGAAAAAGCAACAGTAACCTATGATGGAAAAACTGCTGAAATAGACCTTAACCTTGTTGCAAAGGAACTTAAGGAAATTGTGGCAGCACCTGCAGCTATGGAAATTGCCATCGCAGATCAAGAATCAGTTGATACTGTAAAGGCAGCTGTAGAAAAGGCAATTGCAGACGGCAGCATTAAGCTTACCGCAACTTATACAAACTCAGTGGATGTTGATGAAATTACTGCAGACTATACAGTATCAATTTCTGACGACGGCACAAAGGCAACCGTCACATACAGTGGCAAAACTGCAGATATCGCACTTACATATGAGCAGAAGATTCTCAGCGGAATCACCGCAGCTCCCGAAGCACTTAATGTACCTCTCGCAGAGCAGGGCGATATAGCTGCATTTGTTAAGGTAAATACTACAGTAACAGCAAGCTATGAAAATGCTGATGACGAAGTAATCGCTCCGGCTGATTACGAAGTAGCTGTATCCGATGACAACACAAAGGCAACAATCACCTATGGCGACAAGACTGCTGAGGTTGCGCTTACACTTGATACAGAAGCAAAGGCTGTTACAGCAATTGCAGTAACTCCCGAGGAAATCTCTGTTCCCTATGAAAACCAGGGTTCAGCAGATGATATCAAGGCATATGTTGAAAGTGCTATCGAAGCTGTAACCGCTACATACGAAGACGGTTCCTCAATTAATGTGGCAAGCTACGAGGTGTCAATCAGTGAGGATGGTACAAAGGCAACTGTTACATACGAAGATGTAAGTGCAGAAATCGCTCTTACCATGGAGCCCGCTCCGGTAGTTGTTGAATCTATCGAAACAAATACAACAAGAGTTTCTATTGACTATGATATATGGTCAGATATGACTGCAGAAGAGATTGCAGAATATATCAGAAATCTCACTAACTTCAGAATATATGCAAATATGAGTGATGATACACAGGAAGACATCACAGATGTTGCAGATATTGTAGTTGATATTGACGATGAAGTGGCTACTATTTCTTACGAAGGTCATGATATAGAGCTTGAACTTAATCTCAGATCCAAGCCTTCATCAGGCGGTGGCACAGGCGGAAAGGGTTCTTACGGATATAAGGATATAATTACTCCTATAGTTCCCGGCGAAATCGTAACACCTGAGGACGATAGTATGTTTGATGATATCGAGTCCGACCACTATGCATACGAAGCAATCAAGACTCTTCGTGAAAGAGGCTTTATCTCCGGTGACGGTACAAACAAGGTATACCCCAATATCGGTATAACAAGAGAAGAAACCTCTAAGGTTGCAATAGCAATCAATAATATTGATGTTGAAAAAGGTCTCCCTATCAACTATACTGATGCTGACCAGGTATCCGATTGGGCTGTTGACTATGTAGGCACAGCAATTGACAAGGGTATCATGATTGGTTACGGTGACGGAACACTCAGACCTCTCAACACCGTAACAAGAGGCGAAATGGTAGCAATCATTATCAGATCTCTCGGAGTTCAGACGGATAATACTGCAACCAACTTCAGCGACGTTCCGGCAGAGCTCTGGAGTGCAAAATATATCAGTGCTGCAAGTCAGCTTGGATTTGTCAATGGATACGAAGACGGTACATTCAAACCTGACCAGTACATCACAAGAGCAGAAGCATTTATGATTTATTACAGAGTTCTTCAGTTCAGAGATGCACTTACAGCAGCTGCAATCGGCTGATACAAAATAACAGCTTAAATTAAGTCGGGGCATATGCTCCGACTTAATTTTCCCATATGATTAATATTAGATTAAATTTGTGTGACAAAATATTGGTTTTTACAATAATATATTGACGAAATTTTATTTTAATGTTAGTATATAAAGTGTATAAATGACATGACTTTGAGTTGTTTTCCTTAAAGCCTGTGTCCACCACGTTTGTTCTGACATAATGCGGGATAAACAAAAAAATATTTTATACGGAGGTATGAAGATGAAAACATTAAGAAAAGCAATTTCATTGACATTGATGCTGGCTCTCGTTCTCACTTCTGTGCTGACAACTTCTGTTTTTGCAGCAACGACTTTCACTGATGTTGACGAAACCACACAGTTCAATGAAGCAATTTACGAGCTTGTTGATGATGGAGTTATCAACGGTTATGAAGACGGAACTTTTAAGCCCGAAGGCACAATTACCAGAGCAGAATTTGCAAAGGTAATAGGTGTTGCTATAGCAGGAAGCACAGCAATGTGGGATGCAAAAGAAATTAAGTTTGGTGACATGAGCGGTCACTGGGCTATTCCTTATGTTGCATATGCTTCAAACGCAGGTATTATCAACGGTTATGAAGACAACACATTCAGACCCGACCAGCCTGTTACATATGCGGAAGCGGTTAAGATGATTGTTTGTGCATTGGGATACGGACCTGTTGTTGATACAACTCTCAATCCCTGGTATACAGGTTACATTACAGTAGGTAACCAGATTGGTCTTACCAAAAATGCTGCTACACTGGCTGATAATGGTGCATACAGAGGTCTTGTAGCTCAGCTTATTAGCAATATGAAGAATTGTAAGAGACTTGTACAGACCGGTACAGATGCAAGCGGCAAGCCTACTTTCTCCACATCAGACAAGGATATTATCAACAGTGATGAAGAGTACGAAGAAGAGGGTGTTGTTATCGGTGTTTATGATAACACACTCAGAGGCAGCGAAATTTCTCTTACAAAGAGCCAGATTAACATTGATGGCGAAACCTATACTCTTTCTGACGACCTCAAGAACAGAGACAATCTTGCAGAATTCCTTGGTAAGCGTGTAGATTTTGTTTATGAAGGCTCAAGCAAATATACTGTTACCAGCATTAAAATTGCGGGAACAAATGATGTTGAAGAGATTTCTGTAGATCAGTTTGACTCCATTTCCGGAAATGAGATTTATTACTATGAGAATCCCGATAAGGATACAAAGACTAAATCCCTTAAGCTTGATGATGACATCTACATTGTATACAACGGATTCGGTGTACCTTCCGATGATATTACAGACGAATTTATCGAGGAAGCTTTCAATATCGAAACAGGTATTATTACATTCTATAACAACGATAGCGATAGCTATATGGATGTAGCTTTCATTGAAAACTACAAGACATATTTCCTTAACTCAACACCTACTAAAAATAACGGTGTTTATACAATTATCGACAAAAATAATTTTGAAGGTCAGATAAAGGTTGATGAGGACGATGCATCTGTTTACAGAGTAACAACAGCAGGCGGCACTCCCAGTGCAGGCTCCATGACAAACCTCACAAGCAAATCTGTTGTATCTATCGCAACACCTCTCAACAGAACATCCGGTACAACCATCATGGTTTCTAGTGCAACTGTTTCCGGTTCCATAGCTTCTATGGACAGCGATTATGAAGAAATAGAGATTTCTTCAAAGACCTACAAGGTTGCTCCTTATTTCAGAAGACTTCTTGAAAAAGATGCTGCAACCTACGGATTTGATGTTGGTTCAAATGTTAAGCTCTATCTTGACTATCTCGGAAGAATTGTTTCTTCGGAAATCAGTGTATCATCCGATCCATACGGATATCTTCTTGATTATGCTGTAATAGGTGATTCGTTTGATGGAGATGTTCACCTTAAGATATATACAGATAGTAGAAAATGGGTAGAGTATCCTTTGAGAGACACCGTTAGAATAAATGGCGAGTCTTTTGACCAGAGTGATGTTCCTGATGAATTGAAAAAATCAGCGGCACGTATTAATTTGAGTAAGAGAGAAAGCTTTATTGAGAATGCAGATGTTGCTCAGCTTATTAAATTCAAAACAGCAACTTCTGATGGAAAAACAGTTATTTCTGAAATTTCAACAATAGGTGCTGTTGAGGGCGAGGGAGAAATAACCAAAGAGACAGATACTGATTGTGCTACAACACTCAAATATAATAAAACAGGTAATAACTTTGTTGATGCTTCAGGTGACACTGTGTTCAGTATGAAATCATCTACAATAATATTCTCGGTACCAAAGGATAGAGATGCAGGCGATAAGGAATATAATAAATTATCTTCTTCTTCAGCATTCTCTGACGGTGATGAAGTTTTTGTAGAAGCATATAACTTTAGCGAAAACAGCAAAGTTGCTGAGGTGGTAGTATATTATCCTACCGGTAAGGTTGGAGGCAACATTCAGGCTAATACAGAAACAAGGATTATTATCAATAAAAGAACTTCAACCAGCAAGGGTTATGATGGATTTGAATTTACACTTTTGACCATGGGCAAGAATGATATCGACAATGATGCTATTATTCTCTATACATCTGATGATTATACATCTGAACAGAATGAAGAGATTAATAATCTTAAAGTCGGTGATCTTATCAAATGTGCAGTAACTGACGATGTTATTGATAATTTCAAAGCTATTTATACTGACGGAGAGCTTGTCAATGCTACCGACAACTATCTGGCAGAAACATGGAACCGCAACACTGAATATTATCAGGTAATGGTGGGAACCATCACTGAGAAGTATTTTGAGGATGATGGTGCCGGCAATGTAACAATAGCTCCTAATTTTGCAGTAGAAGGTGAAGATGGTACATATACTATTGATAAGTCTTCTTCTAAAACCTTCAGTGTAGGCTCAAGTGCATCTTATTATAAATTGGATAAGAATAGCAGAACCGGTAATAATGAGGTTGCTATTTCCAGCTATGCTGAGCTCCGTTCTCCTGCTGAAAATGGTAATGAAGGCGCATCACAAGTTATTATTGTTGCTTATGACAGCAAGGTAAAAGCTATATACATTATTGGTCCTGAAGTAGCTGAATAATTAAAATTTAGCAAATTTAATACATGAAAAAATCACTCTCCGATTTTCTGGAGGGTGATTTTTGTTTAGCGGAAATCCGGACAAACCGAAATATATTTTAATATCAATATGTATGCCGGACTATTTTTCTAAACGCAAAATGTCCTCACAGGGTTCGAACCCCTTTTATCGTATGTAAAAAAAATAAGCACCCGGATGGATGCTTATTTTTTGGCGACGCGGAAGGGGTTCGAACCCTCGACCTCCAGCGTGACAGGCTGGCATTCTAACCAACTGAACTACCGCGCCATTAATTATTTACAACATTGATATTATATCATGAGTCGATTTGTTTGTCAATGGTTTTTAAAAGAAAATTTTCTGCTTTTGTCGATTATAAAATGTTTTCTTTGTTTATTATTGACCGTGATTTGTAGTATCCAACTAACAGTTGATAAAATTTGTTAAAAGTGTAACAAAATTTTTGCTTAAAGGTTGACTATTATGAGTTTTTGGAATATAATATACCTAATTATAAATTATTTTAGGAGGAATAATGATGAATAGAGTTTACAATTTTTCAGCAGGTCCATCTGTGCTCCCTCTTCCCGTACTGGAAAAAGCACAAAAAGAACTTGTTTGCTACGGTGACACCGGGATGTCAGTAATGGAGATGAGCCATCGATCCTCCGCATATCAGGCAATTATTGATGAATGCGAAGCCCTGCTCAGAGAACTGCTTAATATAAGCGACGATTACAAGGTCCTTTTCCTGCAGGGAGGCGCATCCAGTCAGTTTGCAATGGTACCTCTCAATCTTTTTGGCAAGAGCAATAAGGCTGACTATATACAGACAGGTCTTTGGGCTAAAAAAGCGGCAAAGGAAGCTTCAAGATACGGTGATGTAAAGATTGTTGCATCTTCCGATGACAAGGTGTTTAATTACATTCCTAAGGTAACAAAGGACATGTTTACACCTGATGCTGATTATGTTCACATCACACATAACAACACTATTTACGGAACCAGATTTGCCGAAATCCCCGATACAGGGGATGTTCCTCTTGTCGCGGACATGTCTTCGTCAATCCTCAGCCAGGAGATTGATGTTAATAAATTCGGTATTATATATGCCGGCGCTCAGAAAAACATGGGACCTGCAGGTCTGACTGTTGTTATTATCAGAAATGATCTTATAGGCAAGGCTATGGATATATGCCCCACCATGTTTAACTACGAGACACATTCCGAAAACGGCTCAATGTTTAACACTCCCCCAACATACGCTATTTATATCTGCAAGCTGGTTTGTGAGTGGGTTAAGGAAAACGGTGGCATCGCTGCTATGGAAAAGGTTAATAAGGAAAAGGCAGCTTTGCTCTATGATTATCTGGACAATTCAGCTATGTTTTCTGCAACTGTTGAAAACAAAGAGGATCGTTCTCTCATGAACATTCCTTTTGTAACAGGCAATGATGAGCTCAATGCAAAGTTTATAAAAGAAGCAACTGCTGCAGGCTTTGTAAACCTCAAGGGTCACAGAACCGTAGGCGGTATGAGAGCCAGCATTTACAATGCTATGCCTGTTGAGGGTGTTCAGGCTTTGGTTGACTTTATGAAGAAATTTGAAGCAGAAAACTAAGGAGTGATATTGATGTTTGAAGTTCTGACTCTTAATAAAATAGCAAGCTGCGGTATCGACAGACTTGACAAAAATATATTTAATGTTACAGACGATTGTGCAAATCCGGATGCGATTATACTTCGCTCCTTCAGTATGCACGATATGGAGCTGCCCGAAAATCTCAAGGCGGTTGCCAGAGCAGGTGCGGGTGTAAACAATATCCCTATTGACAAGTGCAGTGAAAAGGGTATCGTTGTGTTTAATACCCCCGGTGCAAATGCAAATGCAGTTGCCGAAATAGCAATTGCGGGCCTGCTGCTTTCTTCCAGAAAGATTGTTGACGGTATTGCCTGGGCAAACGGTCTCAAGGGTCAGGAGGACGTAGGCAAGCTTGTTGAAAAAGGCAAGAGCGCTTTTGCGGGTCCTGAAATAAAGGGCAAAAAGCTGGGTGTTATCGGTCTCGGCGCAATCGGTGCTATGGTTGCAAACCTGGCTGTAGCTCTCGGCATGGATGTTGAGGGCTATGACCCTTATATCTCTGTTGACGCTGCATGGAGACTTTCAAGACATATTAAAAAGTCCAATGACCTTAAGATGATGGTTTCAAGATGTGATTATATCACAATCCATATGCCTCTTACAGATTCTACAAAAAACATTATCAATGATGAAATGTTTGATTGTATGGGCGACGGTACAAGACTCCTCAACTTTGCAAGAGGCGGTCTTGTGGACAATGCCGCACTTAAGAGAGCTATTGACAGCGGCAAAATTGCATGTTATATAACAGACTTCCCCTGTGAAGAAACACTGGGCATGGAAAATGTCATCAATATCCCCCATCTGGGTGCTTCAACTCCTGAGTCTGAGGATAACTGCGCAGTTATGGCGGCAGATCAGATGGCAGATTTTATCAAATACGGAAATATCAAAAACTCTGTAAACTTCCCTGCCTGTGAGCTTCCTCTGGATAGTAAATACAGAATTACTATTGCTCACAAAAACGTTCCTAATATGCTCAGTCAGTTCTCTGCAATTTTTGCGGATGAAAATATAAATATTGTAAATATGCTCAATAAGAGCAAAAATGACTATGCATATACCATGGTAGATGTCGATTCCGTACCTGAAGACCTTGCAGAGAAGCTCAATTCTCTTGAAGATGTGTGCAAGGTAAGAATTATGGAATTACAGTAATAGTTTGTTGAATAAATATAAAAAGAACTGTAGCAAAATGAATTAATATGCAATACCATTCGGGGACGGTCGAATAGTTCGCCCGGATGTAGGGACGTACATGCCGTGTCACACAAAAGCGTTGTGCCACGGGGCTTACAGCCTTTCATGTACGTCCCCCACCAGGCTCTTTTGCGTGAAGTTTTAAAACTCCACAGTCTGTCATCCTCACTTAATGGCTTGCATAAATCTTCATTTTGCCACAGTCTCTTTTTTCGCCTGATATGTGATTTTATAATTCTGTGACTTCGCTTTTCTTTTGTCTGGCTTTTCTGGTAAGCAGAAGCTTTGTTTTGTGCCATTTGCTCATTTTAATCAGCCAGTCGTTTTTTTCGCGGGGAGATATCCGTTTGACAGTTTTGATTATGCAGTATTTTTTGTCTGTTCCTGATTTTATGCGGCATTCGATTATAAAATCGCCGTGAGCCTGGCACTTGCCCAGTGATATAATCCTGGAGCTGCCATAAGTAACCGGCTTGATGGTTGCCAGAAATTTGTGGCAGTCCATGCATCTTGTCCGCATAACCCTTTTATCTGTAATTGCGTCATTCTTGGATTCATATCCGTCAAAACGTGTCTTGCCGCTGCCACGGCTTTCTTCAATCACAACGTTATTCATATATAGTGCGTGGTCATCGTATTCAGCCATGCCCCTTTGTATATCCAGCTTTTCAAGAATTTTGCCGGTATAGTAGGCGTCGTTAAGAGCGTCGTGACGCTCCTTGTCTGCCAATATGCCAAAATACTCCATGGCAAAATCTATGGAATACTGTCTTCCTTTGTTTTCGGTCTGCTGATTAAAAAAACACTGAGCGTTAAACCACTGTGGTATCCAGCTTGTGCTGAGACCGAAGAAGCGCAGATTGTCTCTGAGCATAGGAATGTCATTGGGTCCCCAAGTAAGAAATACACATCCATCGCCGCACCATTGGCGGAATTTGCTTACAGCTTCGGAAAATTTGGCTCCGTGCTTAAGCTCGCTCTGAGTAAGTCCGGTAACTTTTTTTACCATATATTGCAATACGGTATATTGACGGGGGGCAATCTTTATTTCAAATTTATCTGTAATTTTTTGATTTTCGTCAAGCTTTACTGCTCCAAGCTGAATGATTTCGCCCACTAGCTTCACACCGTTTCTGATTCTGATATGTTCTTTTGAAAAAGGCTGGTTCCATTCCATGTCAATTACAATATAGTTCAGAGCTGATTCCCCCTTTTTGGTATATCATGATTATATAAATTGTATCATATATTATCAAAATTTGCAATAATGGGTAGCATATTCGGGGAAAATATGTTATACTTAGCCTTAGCAACCAATACTGAAGATGCCTTAAACGGCGAATTTTTGGCAACTTTCGGCTTGTCGTCCTCGAAAGGCGACAGCCCTCCTTCGTCCTTCGCACCAAAATTTGCTCAAAAATTCATCCGTTTTAGGTCATTTTGAGTTTTGGAATTATAAATTTTATTTTAGACAAGGCGAAAACGCAGGGAATATGTAAATATTTCCGAGTATTTTAACGAAGTATGAGATAAAATTTATATTTCAAAACCATCTTTAGTGTTGGTTGCTAAGGCTAATCTATATGGAGGTGATTTTATTGAAAGCTCTACTCTACAGCCCTTCTGCATCGGTTAACGACGAAAATGCTTTTTTTGAGTCCATGGAGGCTGCAGCAAGTCTTGGAGGAGATATACTTGTTTTCCCAGAAAATATATATACCCCGTACAATGAACTCCTTTGCAGTGTTGACATACTGTCAGGAGAGGAGTATGAGGCTGTCCTTGACTGTCTGTACGATTTTTGCGGTGAGCTTGGTTATGCGGCAGTTTTCAATGCAGCCGATGATTTTGGCTTCGGCTACAGCATTTTTGTTAATCCTATGGCTCATAAGGGTGAAACCTTCAATAAGCTATATTTGAAGCACACCTGCGCAAAGCTTACCTGCTTTGAACTTGAGGATTATGATAAATGTATATGTGAGCTTTTTGAGCCGATAATATACCGCGGCAGGAAAATAGGTCTTTCAATCGGTGAGGACATATTTTTGCCTCATATTTTTAACCGGTACGGCTCGGGCAAGGTTGACCTTGTCATTAATTCCTTCAGTCAAGATGCCGGGAACATATCTGCGGCAGCAGAAAAAATATCTGTCTGGAAAAACCAGGTTGTTCTCGCCGCAGGTCACAACGGAAGCTGCTTTGGTACAGCTCCGGCAAATGGTATGATTTCCGCCCGTAATGAAGGCTTTGGTCTGTACTCTGTAGATTTTGATAACAGGCATTATGCATCTAAGCCCGGCAGTAAGCCTGAGTTTGCCGAGACGGAAAAATACGTCGGCAAAAATGCCGATAAATATGCACTTTTGCAAAAATAATCACAGATTGGACTTTTTCGGCTAAAATGGTTCTGTAAAAAACTTGTTTTTTTACAGAACCTATTTTTGTATTCTATCACAAATTCTCTTCAAAAAACTGTTCAAGCTCCTCAATTGCTGCTGTTTCATCTTCGCCGTTGGCTGTTATCTCAAGGTTAGTGTCATATCTGAGACTAAGCTCTGCCAGGGTAAAAAGCTTCTTTGCATCTGCTGTTTTGCCTGTTTCACAGTTTTTAACCGTGATGGTACAGTCATATTTTGACGCTTCCTTTGCCAGTCTTCCTGCCGGGCGTGAATGAAGTCCTTCTTTTTTGGTTATGGTATAAGTGAATTTTTTCATGTTATCAGCCTTTCGTTTTTTTATAGCTTTATTTTTTACGTTCGTACATCCGCTATACACAAAAATATTGTAAATTTTCTTTATGTTTGATATAATGAATTCAACCAAGTTGAATTCAGCTAAATTCGCTTATGCGAGCTAAATTGCCTTACGGTAGCTAAATGTGCTTCGCACGCTTATATCGAATTTAATTTAGCTGTTTCGTAGGAAACAATTTAGCTATCGAATGAAATGAGATAATTTAGCTTTGCACGTCAGTGCAAAATTTAGCTAAAATATAGTGAATCTAAACCATTAACTAATTATATATCAAATAAAAATGTAAAATTTTTTGAAACAAAATGCAACCTTTTGGGCTGTTAAAAGGTATTATAGATGAAGGGGGGATTTCAAATGTCAGCGGACACATTAATTCTGGGTATGACAAAGCAGGAGATTGTAGAAAAATATTTTGACACGGTTTATCGCCTTGCCCTATCCCAGACAAAAAACAAAGCCGATGCCGAAGATATAACACAGGATGTTTTTCTCCGATTCGTGCAAAATTCAAAACCTTTCTCTTCTCATGAACATATAAAGGCATGGCTTATACGTGTGACCGTAAACAGGACTCGCAGCCTTTTTACGTCTTCGTGGCATAAGAAGACCGAGGCACTTACCGAAGAAATTCCCTTTGATTCCCCCGAAAAAAGCGATGTATATTATGCCGTTCTGGACCTCCCCCAAAAATACAGAGCGGTTATACATCTCTTTTACTACGAGGATATGTCCGTGGCGGAAATAGGCAATGTGCTGAAACGAAATGAATCCACGGTTAAATCACAGCTTCACAGAGCAAGGGAGCTTCTTAAATCAAAATTGAAGGGAGAGTATGACTTTGTTTAGAGATACATACAAAGCGGCAAACAATGACATCACACCCGACAGCAAGCTTCTGGCGCAGACACTCTCTCGCATTGAGCAGGGCAAAGTGCGCAGACCTGTACCTATACGGGCTGTCGGTGCATGTGCGGCGGCACTGATGGTGACTCTGGGCTCGGTATATGCTTATGTGCGCTATACGGATGCAACAAGCTTAGAGGTTGCACCTGAGATTGTAAAAGTGGATACCGTTTTTGGCAATGAGACTGAGCAAGCCGATGTTCAAGAGAAATTTATTCAACCCATAGAATTTGCGGCAACAGCCGGTAAAGCATCGGAAGAGAAATCGGCAAATACTGATGACGGATTGAAATCAATCGAGGATAAAGCCGATAAAAATAGCACTATGAGAAAAACAAATACGAAAACCACTACCAAAAGGGAGGAATCTGCTGACAGGACAATTGAAAAGGGTGTTGGTGAGCCGATGTCAACGGATAATTCTGCTGAGAATGCTGCGGTGCCTGCAGATGAAAATATGCAGACAGATACAGGCTTGGCAACAGCGGGTATCACAGATTCTTCTGCAATGGCAAAATCGGTTGAACCAATGCCTGCCGGAGGTGAAATGCAAAAGACAGAGGGCAAAAAAAGCGGCTCCGCTGCCGATGTACCTGTGACGGTTAATTCACTTGAGACAGATATTGCCATGGAAGAAGCTGGGCAAATGGAAACCGTAACAGGAGATTCAAACGTCAAAGCTTTGTCAGGAGGCGGTTCTGCTGCAAAAATCGGTACAGTCGAAGCAGGACAGCAGGAGCAGATAACCTACAGCGAATATTGTGAATATATAGGTTCTGATTTGTATGAAGAGCTGGAAATGCCCGAGGATGTAATTGCCGACAGATGGGTTACGGCTGACTTTGACAGAAACAATGACGAGGTGACCTTCTCTTATTTTGGAAACGATGGCAGATCAGCCTATATAACACCAACCAGGAATACAGAAAAAATATACAGAAGTATACATGGCAGTCAGTCTGATACAAAAACATCCGAATATGCTTTTATCTACGGCGAAAGCAATGCGGTTGCTTATATTGTCAGCGATGGTGTGGGCTACACGGTAAATTGCTTTGGCTTCAGACCGGAAGAATTTGACGGATTGACAGACTCTATACTAAATTAATTCTTTATAAACCACATAATTTATTACTTGCTAAAAGGGAGATGACTTCTATGAAAAAACTTATTTCAATGGTTATAGCTTTTGTTATGTGTATGTGTACCTTTAATGTTTTTGCCGATGGAACCGATTTGGCTATGCAGGATGCCCTTGTTGCCGTTAAGGATAAGATAGACATTCCTGCGGAGGCAAAGAATTTTGAAAGCGGAAGCTACACAACCGAAGCGGGTACGTACTATAATTTTTATTGGTCCGATGATGACCACAATATCAGTGTTAATGTGGATTGTGACAGCTTGGGAAGAATAAGCTCCTACAACAGTTACGAAAACAGCAAGAACGAAAGCCCGAAACTGATTCGGGTTACAAAAGAACAGATTTTTGAACAGGCAGACAGCTTTATCCGCAAAGCTTTGCCGGAGCTTTTTGAGAATTCCGGGGATTGCCTGGTATACAACGAAGCAAAATCATCGGGCAGGCTTAACCACAGCAATACCCGGTATACCTTTGTATACGGGAGAATGTATAACGGCATACCGGTTTTGAGCAACACTGCTACTGTAAGCGCTGTAGTGCGCGGAGATAAAGTTCAGATAAGTAATCTTTACTGCTCATGGTATTATAATGCGGAGTTTGATACAGCTTCGGACCTTGAGGGGGATGTCAGCGCAAAATATTTTGAGCAGTATCCTTTGGAGATGATTTATCAGAAGCAGTACAGCTATATGCCCATAGCAAAATCAAAGCAGGAAGATACAGCAGTGCTTCTCTATCGCTTCAAGGACGGTGAAATGGGTTATGTATCGGCATCAACAGGAGAAAAGATAGCTGCAGATTCGGTCAATGACTATGGTGTAACCATGGAAGCTTCTGCGGATATGGCTGCCGGTGCGGCTAACAGCAAGAGCACGTCACGTCTTACCGAGGCAGAGCTTAGGGAAATTGACGAGATAAGCGGACTTGTATCTCAGGAAGAGGCGGAGAAGATGCTCAAGGAGTATAAGGAGCTTAATATAGGTTCCCTTAAAACACAGTCCTTTTCCGTAAACAAAAGCGAAAATAAATACTATATTAATGTAAATATGATTGCAGACAAGGAAGAAAGCAGCCATTATTTCTACGCAAGCCTGGACGGAAAAACCGGAGAAATTCTGAATATAAACAATCATATATACAACAGTAAGGGAGCAATCCCCGCCGATGGAGACTATGCTGACGCGGTTAAAATTGCAGATGCATTTGTACAAAAAGCCGCCTCCGGTAAAATCAAGGAGTGTGTGGCCGAAGACCAGGGAGAAAAAAGCTTTACGGTTCGTTATACCAGATTGGTAAACGGAGTTAAGTATACAGACAACAGCATAAGCGCAGTAGCAAACGCAGTTGATAAATATATTACCTCCTATAGCTTAAGCTGGGATGACGATGTATCCGCATTTGTCTCTCCCGACAAGGCAATTTCAGCAGAAGTGGCATATGAAGCAGTAAGAAATACAGCTCCCATTAAGGCGGTATATGTTCTTTCGGGAGGTAAATTTGTAAAATGCGTTGCACCGTCAGCCGATGAAGAAATCAGGCTTGACGCACTTACCGGTGAGCTTATCAGACGAAACAAGGGGTCTGTTTCAAAGCAGGAATACACCGATATTTCCGGTCATTGGGCAGAGGTAATGGTAAAAGCCCTTGCAGATGTGGGTATAGGTCTTGACAGTGAAGAGCTGCACCCAGACATGGCAATATGCCAGGCTGATTTTTTGAGACTGATGCTTTGTGCTTTTCGGTCATCAACAGTTTATCGCAGCTGTGATGCAGACGAGCTGTATGAAAATGTGTCTGACATCATCTCCGAAGAAGAACGGAATGATGATGCGGAAGTAAAAAGAGAAGATGCTTTTTATTACATGATAAAATTCATGGGATATGACAAAATAGCTGAGATGGATATTTTCAGAAGTGATTTTGCCGACAGCACAGACTTAAGTGGAAATCGCCTTGGCTCTGCGGCATTGCTTACGGGATTTGGTGTAGTAAACGGCGATGACGGCGAGCTCAGAGCCGGTGACAGCATTACAAATGCAGAGACAGTGGCTTTGATATATAATTATCTTACAAAAAATTAAATATAATGCTAGGAATGTAAAAAATGCACAGTGCGAGGCTGCAGCAAAATGAATTTAAAAAAGCTCGGTGGGGGACGTACAAGAAAGGCTGAAAGCCCCGTGGCACGGCGCATTTATGTGACATGGCATGTACGTTCCTACATCCGGGCGTTTTGCAGCCCCTATGAACGAAACGAAGCATCATGCGAAAAATTCGCATGATGCTTCATTCCGTCTATTCTGCTCTGTTTCGACTATATTTTATTCTTCTTCCTCAATAGCTGCTTTTTGTGTATTTACATCATAGAAGAATTTGGGATCGAACTTAAACTTTCTGTGGTAGGTCATAAGTCCGTTGCGCTCCTGCTCCACATCGTAGAGCTGTGTATAGCACATAGCGCACATCTTTTTGTTTTTCATAACTGTCTCTGTAAGGTTTTTGTATCTTTCCAGATATTCTTCCTTTGTGGTAGGTGCGGCACCATAGCCCCAGCTTGTGGTTCTGCCGTCGGCAATGGCTTCAACATCCCATTTGATGCCGCCGTATTCGCTTAAGAACACAGGCTCGCAGTGGTAGGGCTGACGACCTGCACGGGCAGGATTGCGCTCAATCTGATCCATCATAACGCCTTCTTCAAGCTTTGAATAGTACCCCTCAAGCTTTTTATAGTCCTGCTCATAGTCATGAATGTCAAATACCTCAAAGCTTACTGCATGGAAGTTACCGCTTGTGTCTATAACAGGTCTGGTAGAGTCTGCATCCTTGGTTGCATGATACATAGCCGCTACCACTCTGTTGTCCTGACGGATGCCGTTTGCATCCCAGGTTTCGTTAAGAGGACACCAGCCTATAACTGACGGATGTGAAAAATCTCTGTCAACAGATTCAAGCCATTCGGGCAGGATACAGTCTATGCTGTCATATTTTGTAATATTGCAGCCCCAGTTTGCATATTCTCCCCATACCAGATAGCCCAGCTTGTCTGCCCAATAGAGGAATCTGGGTTCAAATACCTTTTCGTGAAGTCTTGCGCCGTTAAAGCCCAACTCCATGGAGGTTAGTATATCGTTTTTCAGTGCTTCGTCGGTAGGTGCGGTATAGATGCCGTCGGGATAGAAGCCCTGGTCAAGCACCCATCTGCCAAAGAGGATTTTGCCGTTGAGCTCAAAGCCCTTTTCGGTGAATGCAGTTGTTCTCATGCCAAAATAGCAGTTTACGCAGTCGATAGTCTTGTCCTTGATGTCAACCACACTGAAGGTTACGTCATACAGATTGCCCTGACCCGCACCCCACAGATGGAGCTCGCTTAATGCAACTGTGATAAAGGCATTTTCACCGTATGCCACGGTTTCAGCCTTGCCAACCTCTTTTCCGTCGTAGGTCACATATGCGGCAACCTTTTTGCCGGTGTAATTGCCACCGCCAAGCTTAACTCTGAACATTACAGAGCTGTTTGCAATATCGGCATAGGTATAGAAATTTTTTACATATGTGCTGCCCACTGCCTCAAGCCATACGGTCTGCCATATGCCTGTGGTACGGGTGTAGTAGCAGCCTACGGAATAATAATTGTAGCTCTGCTTGCCTCCGGGCTGATTGTATTTTGCGGCATTATCCTCGGCGCAAAGGTGAATAACATTTGTACCCTCGCTGATATAATCTGTTATATCCACTGCAAATGGAGTATATCCTCCTCTGTGTCCTCCTGCCTTCTTGCCGTTTATGTATACAGTGGAAATGTAGTCAACCGCACCGAAATGCAGGATTGCCCTCTTGCCTTTAAAGCTCTCAGGGAGCTCAAATTCTTTTCTGTACCATACGCAGTACATAAAATCCTTGTTGCCGATACCCGACAGCTCACTTTCGGGGCAGAAGGGTACAATTATTTTTTGATTCAGGGAATCGCGCTTAAAAAACTCTCTGTGCTTGCCGGATACACCGCTGTCAATTTCAAATTCCCATTCGCCGTTGAGGTTTACCCAGGCGTCTCTCACCATCTGAGGGAAGGGATGTTCACTTCTTGGTATGTTCATTGCATATCACTCCTTGTATTTTTTTGTGTTTGCTGTTGAGTTCATTATATGCTTTCGTCAGTCGGCGGTCAATATAAAATTATATCAAAAAATTGACATTTTCTATCATTCGGTATACAATATGTATGAGGTGAATTTTATGAAAATAACCCGTATAAAATCCATATGGCCTGAGAAAAAGGGTTTTGACGTTCTGAGGAAGAATACAGGAGATATGTATATCTTTGTGCATTTTCTATCCCCTGTTACAATTGATTATGGGCTCAATGCGGAAAGAGTGAAGCAGGGCGGCTGTATAATATTTGACAAATTCTCCTATCAGCATTTTTCCTCTCCGGACTGTACTCTTACTCACAACTGGTTTCACATGAAGGGAGATATGGAACCTTTGCTCAAAAAATATTCCATAGAAACAAACAAAATCTACTATCCGGAAAATGATGAGCATATAACAGTCATTATACAGAATATGGAAATAGAATTCATGATTCAGAAGCCTCATTGGGAAAGTATATGCGATTTGGGCATTGAAGAGATACTGGCAAGGATGAGCCGTGAAATTGACTTTAGTGCCGCCTCTCCCAATCCTCAAAAAAAAGAAGCCCTTATAAGGCTTCGTACAAAGGTGCATCTTGAATACAACCAAAACTGGACAGTCTCACGGATGGCAAAGGAGGCAGGCATGTCCGAATCAAGATTTTATGCGGATTACAGCAAAATTTTCGGCATCGCTCCCGCAAGAGATTTGCAGAACACACGTATTGACCATGCCAAAAGAATGCTTCTGTCCGGCATGAGTGTGGCGGCTGTTGCCGAGCAGACGGGCTTTGGCAGTACCTATCACTTTATACGCCAATTTAAAAAGCAATGCGGCATAACTCCGGGTAAATACGTAAGTACAAAAGCTTAGTTAGAGTTCTGTCACATTAGCCGAAAGAAAATAACCCGAAACACTGATTAAATAGATTTTTGGAAAACAATCCTTCCGTCATGCTATGCGTGCACCCTCCTTTACACAAGGAGGGCTTATGATGCGGCTTTCAAGGCTCCCTTGTGTAAAGGAAGCTGTCAGCGTAGCTGACTGAGGGATTGTAAACTACAAATTAATCATCATTTACTTAAACAGATGAAATTTCAGGCATCTTTTGGCTTACTCAAAGCTCACTGTTTTGAAAATTTTTGCACAGCTCTTCTTTTTGCCTGTGACTAAGCTTTTTTAATGTACACTCCTGCTTCATTGCCTCAGACCGTGTGCCGAAGCTTTCGTAATACGCCAGCTTTACCGGTCGGCGTGAGCGGGTGCATTTTGCGCCGGTACGGGTACCGCTGTTGTGCTCGTTTTCCCTGCGTACAGGGTCGGTGGTGTAGCCGCAGTAGTAGCTGCCATCGGCACATTTCATTATATATGCATAATGCTTTTTTTCCATATAACCCTCCATAGCCGAAAGATAATAATCAGAGATTATTTGTCATAAAACACATTGTCATATTTTTGTGTGATTTGTTCCATAAATTCTTTTTGCGGAACGAAAAATTCATTTTCGTCATATTCCCGCTGCAGAGCACTGTATTTGCCTGTGCCTATGGCATGATATGGCATAAGCTCCAGCCTGCTCTCACCTGCAAATTCTGCCACTGCATCAACCTGAGTTTCATTGAAGCCGGGTATGAGAGGCATACGGAGCAGATGCTCCCTTCCTGATTTTATAAGGGCAGATACATTGGCTAGAATCTGTCTGTTGGATACTTCTGTTCCCTGTCTATGCAGTTCTTCGTCAATGCATTTTACATCACATATAACAAAATCAACAAGCTCCGCCGCGCGTTCAAAAATCTCTGCAGATACATTTGCCGCCGTTTCAATAGCAGTATGTATGCCTTCCTCACGGCATTTTTTTAGCATTTCAAACAAAAATTTACTTTGCAGAAGAGGCTCTCCGCCGGAAAAAGTAACTCCGCCGCCGGAGGTTTGGTAAAATATCATATCTTTTTTTATTTCTGACATAAGCTCATCGGCGGTGATATCTCTTCCGCAGAGCTCTCTTGCCTCATATGGGCAAATCTCGGCGCATCTGCCGCAGTTTATGCATTCGCCGGTGAACATCCTGCTACAGAGCTGCCTGCAGGCACCGCAGTCCTTGCATTTGTGTTCATAAAACATTATTTGATTTTCCCGTTCCTGAGACTCGGGGTTATGGCACCAGCGGCACTTTAGGTTGCATCCCTTCATAAATACCGTCGTTCTTACGCCCGGTCCGTCATGGATGGAAAAACGCTGAATATTAAAAATACGTCCTGTCATGGGATTCATGTTGATGCCACATCCTTATGCTTTTTGATAATTATACAGCCTTTTATTTTATTTTTACAGAAACAAAATTCGCTTTTTTGGTCCTTGATTCATAATCACAGGCATATTTTAACACATATTTTTTTGATATTCAAGTCATAGTTAGCCGAAAGAGAATAATCCGAACCACGATTTTCAAAGGTGAATTTTCGCTTTGAAGATTCTGTGACCTTAAACAGATGAAATTTCAGGTAGATTTTGGTGTGGAAGATGACAAACCGAAAGATGCCGGAATTGAGCTGTTTAAGGCGGGTTCGCATTATTCTCTTTCGTATATGGCTATATTTGCTAAAAATGTTGAATTATGCAAAAAATTATGATAATATGTAATTGGAGGGGATAATATGCTTAAGGTCAATACCAATGTCATAGGAATAGGAAAAACCGGAGTAACTGCTGTAAACAGACTGGCAGACGGCAATATGCCGGAGATTCGCACGGCGGTATTCTGTGTGGAGGATGAGGAGCCTGCTCTGAGGGCGGAGTATGTTTTAAAATCAAAATATGATTTTGTCGAACATAAGGACAAATTTTTTGTTACCTCTGACACTGCGGTATTTATTTTGGCAGACTGTACAGACTGTCTTGAGATATCTCTGGCTTGTGAACTGGCCTTTATCACTGCGCGCATGGGTGGGTTTTCTGTGGCGTTGGCATATATGCCTTCATCGGTAAGTCCCCGATATTCCGATGCGTGCGAAGCCTTGGAGGAGCTCCATGAATGCTTTGACGGAGTTGTAAGGTTTAACGAGAGCTATTGCGACGATTTTGACACGGAGATACTGAGATTTTTTGAGGTTTTATCCGGAAGCATGAGCACGGAAGCAATATCCGGTCTCGGCAGCTTCGGGGAGCTGAAAAAACTGTTTGATAAGCAGAAGGATATTTATTTTGCATCTGTGGCTTCCAAGGTAACCTATGACAGCCATGCGTACAGGTCAAAGTGCCTTGAGCTCAGGCTATGCAGTCAGACTTATGTGGATACTGCGAGCTGTCTTGATTTCTTTTATATAAGTGGAGGTCCCGTAAGCAAAAATATACTTGATATCTATACTGACCCTATTAAAAAGATTAATATTGCTTTTATGAATACTGTAAATACATATATTTCCGACAACAACTCGGAGCTTGAAAACGGAGACTTCGTCTTTGCGGTAATGTGTGCGGAGTAAGGAGAATATCATGAGTAAAAAGAAAAAGAAAAACTACCGGCAGCAAAATGTACAAATTGCCCGTAAAAAACAGAGAAAGCAGGCTGCTGAAGCTAATATTCGTAAGCTTGTATCTGAGGAGATTGTTCCTATTGAATTGCTTGATGATGAAGTTTTAGCCTGGATAGCCGCAGAAAAATTGGCGCAGGAGCTCTGCATATGCAAAGATGATACCGAAGCAGCAGATGAAACCGGAGCAAAAGAACAAGATTCGATATCCGATAACGCTGAGATGGCAGATAGCATAAATCAGAAGAATATTCCAAAGATTGACTATATTTCTATTTTTAAGGAAAGAATGGATGATTTATGGAATTTTGTGAGTGAGACGAGAAGGGTTTCCGTACCGCTTATTTTAGTTGTATACACGGCAATTGTTGTGGCAATCACCATCCCTTTTGAACATGCAAGGGTACTTAAGGAAATCCGGCGCGAGGTATCAGAGCTGGAGCAGATTACCACTACGGAAAGCAGTGTTATTGCTCTGGGAAAAGATGTAGAAACAGAGCTTGCTTCCGGCAGCAAAGCTATGTATACGGGGTATGAATTTACCGATTCGGTCAAAGCACAGAATTCAAACGAATTTGGAAGTACTTATGAAAATGACAGTGAAGTAAATACATACCTTGATATAAAGCTGCAGTATACCCATAACGGAGCAGAGTCACTGTCGGCAGATAAGGTTGCGGCAATGACTGCAAAAATAAGCGGAGCTCAGTATTCCGGCTTTGCTGCAGTGGAAACTGATGAGGGTCAGAATATTGAATTTGCAAACAGTGTGGAGATTGCCCCGGGAGCTACCGTGCAAATGCACTATATCTTTAATGTCCCCAAGGAACTTAAGAACAGCGGCGAAGGTCTGGCGGTGGATGTGGCACTGGATAAGAATGTTTATGTAATAAATATCAGATAGTTTTAATAACCGGCAGGTATGTTTTCTGCTTTTTTAATTTCGGAGGGCAGTCTGCCGGTTTCTCTTTTGTATGCTGCCGAAAAATACGCCTGACCGGAAAAGCCTAGCTTTTCGGCTGTTTCGGTAACACCGCAGCCCTGTTCAAGCATTTGTGTGGCAAGATTGATTTTCATTTTAAGAAAATACTTATGCACACCCAGACCAGCATATTTTGCAAAAATTTTTTTGAGTCCCGTCGGGCTTATACAGCATTTTTCGGCAATGGAGCTTATGTTTAGAGAGGTGCCTATGTTTTCGCTCATGTAGCTTACTGCCTGCTTAAATATGCGGGCGTTTTCGGTATCCAGCTCCATGCTGACCTCGTTGCTGCTGCTGATCGAAAGAAAAAGACTGTATACATAGGCTGCTACCGTCTGCATATGCACCCGGCTGTGCTTCAGAATTTCAAGATACATAAGGGTATTTTCGAGGTCGCTCTCAGGCTCTTTTTGCTTTTTGCTGTTAAGGAAATCTATTAGGTTACCTATAATTTCTTTTTGCTGTCTGTTCAGTTCAAAAACCTTGTTCTTAAAAAAATCCGTCAGATTTCCGTGTGCCGAAAAAGAGAAGATAAACAGCTCTGCAACATTGTCTTCAAATACAAAATATTTGTGCAGCTCCATGGGCTTATGAAAAATCATTTCTCCGGAGGTCATATCATAAATTCGCTCATCGGCACTTATACGCACTCTTCCGCTTTTTATATACACACATTCCCAGAAATCATGGGTCTCCCCGCGAAATTCATATCCCCCCGGGCGTGTGCATTCAAACATGGAAAAAAACTCTTCAAGATGTATACATTCGTCTATTCTGTACCCTGCTCTTTTCATGAGAAGTCACCTCTGTTTTATGATTTGTCCGAAATCATATATTTTTTGGCTGTTTTTGTATTGATATATGTTTTTTGTGTGATATGATTGTATCATACAATGAAGTGAAAGTCAATTTCTGAAAGGATGCTTTTTTATGAAAAAACTTAAGGTAATACTCATAGGTGCAGGCGGCAGAGGAACCGGCTACACCAATATTATGGCAGAGCAGCCCGATAAGTTTCAGGTTGTTGCGGTGGCAGAGCCCATTGAGGAGAGAAGAGAATATATCCGCAGGAAGCACAATGTGCCTGAGGATATGTGCTTTACCACATGGGAGCCCCTGCTTGAGATGGATAAGTTTGCCGATGCGGCGGTTATATGTACCATGGACAGGATGCACCATGGACCCGCTATGGCGGCAATAGACAAGGGATATGATTTGCTTCTTGAAAAGCCCGCGGCTCCTACTCCCGAAGAATGCTGGGATATAGCCAATGCCGCAAAGAAAAAAGGTGTTAAAATCCTGGTCTGCCATGTGCTCAGATATACTTTGTTTTACAGAAAGCTAAAGGAGCTTATAGATAACGGAACAATAGGAAAGGTTATTTCCATCCATGCGGATGAGTGCGTGGGTAATACTCACCAGAGTCATAGCTTCGTGCGCGGTAACTGGGGAAATTCTGAGAAATCCAGCTTTATGCTCCTGCAAAAATGCTGTCACGATATGGATATACTCCAGTGGCTTATCGGCAAAAAATGCAAGAAGGTTCAGTCTTTTGGCTCGCTGACATATTTTACGGAGGAAAATGCTCCCGAGGGTGCTACTGCACACTGTATGGATGGCTGTCCTCATATGGAGGATTGCTACTACAGTACACAAAATGTATATTTCAGGTATGACGGCTGGTTCAGGCGACGTGTTACAGACAGTCTCTACAGAACCACTGATGAAGAGCTCACAGAAGCTCTCCGTGCCGGCGATTTCGGCAGATGTGTATTTAAGTGCGACAACGATGTGGTTGACCATCAGGTAGTAAATCTTGAATTTGAGGACGGAGCTACAGTTTCCTTTAATATGTGCGCCTTCAACAAAGGCGGCAGAAATATCCGCATTATGGGTACAAAAGGCGAGCTTGTAGGCGATATGGAAGAAACAACCATTAAATTATTCAGTTTTGCAGACCGTACCACAACCGATATCAACCCCTCCGATACAGCTCTCGGCAGCGGTATTGATTCCGGTCACGGCGGCGGAGATTCCGGCATTATCAATGTGTTTTATGATTATCTCACTGTAGGTTATGAGGGAGATTTGCTCAGCGAAATAGGAGTTTCTGCAGAAAACCACATGATTGCTTTTGCTGCAGAGCATTCCAGACTTACGGGAACCGTTGTGGATGTTGACGAATATACCGGGCAATTCAAGGAGGAAGAATAATGAAAACCAATCTTGTTATAATGGCAGCAGGCATGGGCAGCCGTTTTGGCGGTCTCAAGCAGGCGGCACAGGTAGGTCCTGACGGACAGATGATTATTGACTATTCTGTTTATGATGCAGTAAAGGCCGGCTTTGACAAGGCAGTTATCATTATCCGTCATGATATAGAAAGCGATTTCCGCCTTATGTGCGGCAAGCGCATAGAAAAAATGCTTGATGTGGAATATGTTTTCCAGGAAAAGGAATATCTGCCGAAGGGCTTCAGTTCCGAGGGCAGAAAAAAGCCTTGGGGAACGGGTCATGCGGTGCTTTGCGCCGAGAGCGCGGTTGACGCACCCTTTGCGATTATAAATGCCGATGATTTTTACGGCTTCGGTGCATACAAGGCAATTCATGATAAGCTGGTGGCCGACGGCGGCATGTGCATGGCAGGCTACAGATTAAAAAACACACTGTCGGAGCACGGCACTGTGTCAAGAGGCATATGCACTGTTGAAAACGGTTTGCTCAAATCTGTTGACGAGATGACATCAATCCCCTTTGATACCGACCTTGACGGTGATACAATAGTGTCTATGAATATGTGGGGATTAGATTTGGAATTTTTTCCATTTATAAAAAAGGAATTTGATATGTTCCTGTCGAATAATAAGGAAGGGGATGGCGAAAAAGAAGTGGAATTCTTTCTGCCCACGGTAATTAACAACAGAATTAATGCCGAAAACAAAACTGTATCCGTAGTGCCCACAGAAGAAAAATGGTATGGCATTACATATAGTGATGATATGCAGAAAGTAACCGATGCAATCGCCGAGATGACAAAATGCGGAAAATATCCCCCAAAATTCTAACCCGCGGGAGCGAAATCATGAATAATAAGATAAGTCTTAACGACGTATTGAACAAATTCAACATTGAATCGCAAATTGAAAATTACGGAAACGGTCATATCAATGATACATATCTTACAGACACCGAGCAGTACATTCTCCAGAGAATAAACACGGCTATTTTCAAAAATCCCAAGGAGCTTATGGAAAACATTGAGAATGTCACATCGTTCCTTACAAAAAAGATTATTGAAAACGGCGGCGACCCCAAGAGAGAGACTCTGGCTGTTATCAAGACTGATTACGGCGAGAATTTCTACAAGGTTGATGATGACAATGTGTTCAGAGTGTACAGATATATCACCGACACTGTGAGCATAGATGAGGACAAATCCCCCGAAGTGCTTTACAATACAGGTGCGGGCTTCGGCAAGTTCCAGAGGATGCTCAGCGACTTCCCTGCAGACACTCTGTATGAGACTATCGAAAATTTTCACAACACACCGCTCAGGATTGAGGCTCTCAAAGAGGCTGTAAAAAATGACATTGCCGGCAGAGCTGCTTCTGTTCAGAAGGAAATTGACTTTGCACTTTCCAGAGCAGATGAGATGAGCGCAGTTGTAGACGGTATTGCCGATGGTTCAATCCCTCTGAGGGTTACTCATAATGATACCAAGATAAACAATATTCTTTTTGATAAGAACACCTTAGAGGCGGTATGCGTTATCGACCTTGATACCGTTATGCCCGGAAGTGCTCTTTATGACTTCGGCGATGCTCTCCGCTATGGTGCGTCCACTGCAGCAGAGGATGAGACAGACCTGAGCAAGGTGACCTTCAGTATCGAGTGCTTTGAAAGCTTTGCAAGAGGTTTCCTGGAGCAGACAGGCGACAGCCTTACCGAAAGAGAAATCGAGCTTCTGGCATTTTCGGCAAAGCTTATGACCTATGAATGTGGAATACGTTTTCTCACCGACCATCTTAACGGTGACACATATTTTAAGATTCATAGAGAAAACCACAACCTTGACAGAGCAAGAAATCATATTAAGCTCATTGAGGATATGGAATCAAAGATGGACCGGCTTAACAGCATTGTTAAAGGTCTGATGGATAAATAAAATTCAAAGGAATGTTACAAAAGTCTGAAAAACCGCTTGAAATCCGGTTTTTCAGACTTTTGTGAATATCTTATATTATAATAAACGAAGGGGATATTGCTATGACAAAAGACAGGACACTTTGGGTTAAAAATAAAAAATGGGGAATTTTTGTACACTACCTTGAGGGAATTCAGAATGGTGAAAAAACCCCCAATAATCCCAAGTTTACAAAAACCTCATGGAATGAATGTGTAAATGATTTTGATGCAGAGCATTTTGCTAAGCAGGCACATGATATCGGGGCGGGATATGTGTTTTTTACCCTTTGCCAATGCAGCAGGTTTTTGTGTGCGCCAAACACCACCTATGATGAAATAACCGGGTATAAACCCGGTGAGGCTTGCTCTGAGAGAGACCTCCCGATGGAGCTTGCAGATGCACTTGCAAAATATGATATTCCGCTGATGCTTTATTTCACAGGTGACGGTCCCCAGTTTGACGAAAGAGCCGGAGCGGCATTTAATACCATCAGCAAAACCAAGCTTGATGTTGACTATGATTTTGTGTCCAAATGGACACAGGTAATGCAGGAATACAGTATCCGTTACGGCAAAAAGGTCAAGGGTTGGTGGATAGACGGCTCCTTTGATTATATCGGCTACAATGATGAACTGATGAAGCTATATAGGGATGCGGCACTGGCGGGAAATGATGAAGCTATAATTTCTTTTAACAACGGAGTTGTAAGAATGGATTTTTCTCAGCCGGAGCTTGCTCAGCTTACATCCGGAGCAGATAGATATCTTGATAAGCTTAATCTGGCAGACCAAGCTGCAAGACAGGGAAATGCTGCGGCTCAGAATGCTTTTAAAATAAGTGATACTCCGCGAAAATACAGATACAGCGAGCATGAGGATTATACTGCGGGAGAAGCCTCATTCTTCGGCGAAATTCCCGAAAGCCGCTTTGTACATGGCAGCCAATGGCATGCATTAAGCTTTTTGGGCATAAGCACAAATATGCCTCTTTGGAGCATTGAGTGCGGCTGGGGCGCCCCCGGCAGCAGATACAGCGGAGATTATATGAGGGATTATATAAGCAAGGTATCCTCAAATGGCGGCGTAGTATCGGTTGATGTGTTTACCGACCGTTTCGGCAATATTGATAAAGCTCAGCTTGAGGTGCTGAAACAGGTGAACCGAATATAATAACACAAGAGAATTTGAATTGCCAATGATTTTGTCAATACCACTTCGGATATGACGTCAAAATCCTTTGCACTGTCGGCAAACGCCCCGTCTGCTGCAAGCTGTGCAGTGTATATATGGGATGAACAACTGAAGCCTCTTGTTGAAGTATTCAGGGCAACAGTTGAATAATTTGTAATTTTGCTCGTCATTCTATATTATAGGAATGCAAAGAAAACAAAAAGACAGTTGCGCTAAACAGTGACACAAGGGGATGGTTTTAGAAGTCAAAAATGTATATCTCCAAACCATCCCCTTGTGTTCTCTCTGCCTGTCTTGTCATTGGAGATAACAGGATTTGTATAATTTTTTATCATGCTTGTCTGCTTAAAATCAATTATATTTCCACTTGCCATTTTTCCATCTTATTGTATATATCAGCGACTTAAATGCTTCATCAAACAAAAATGCCAACCACACTCCCAAAAGCCCCAGTCCCAGTCGTATACCAAGCAGCCATGAAAGCATCACACTGCCGGTCCAGCAGGAACAAACCGACACCAAAAAGGTTGTTTTAACATCTCCGTTTGCATTAAGTGCTTGATCGCTTACCTGATTTACAGCCCGGAATATCTGCACTGCAATATCAAACAGCATTATTTTGCCTGCAAAAGCTATAATCTGTGCATCATCCGTAAATAGCCCCAACAGATGTCTGCGACACAAAAATACAATCGATGATACAACAATATTTGCACCAACCGCCATAAAAAGATTTTGCCTGTGAAGGATATTCATACTTTCAAAATCCTCCATTCCGCGATATCTTCCTGCAAAAACTGCTTCTGCCTGGGATATGGCAAAGCTTATGACAGATGAAAAAACTATTATCGAAGATATGTAAATCTTTGTGTTAAAAACAGTCATTCCCAATGAGGCGATAAGAGCCGTGGTCACAGTCTGTGCCAAATTGTAATTGAAACCATTCATGCCGCCCGGCACACCCATTTTTAAAATGCTTTTTAAAAGATGTCCTCTGAAACAAAAAGTAAACGGACATTTTTTCTTTATATACACCACTGCAGAAAATATCAACCCGCACACACAGGCAATACCGTTGCCTGCCGCAACTCCGTATATGGGAGATACGGGCAAATGAAAATTTCCGTAAAGGACGTAATAACACACAAACACGTTAATCAGATTGTACAACACTCCCGATGCGAGAGTGTAATGTGCATAACCATTGCATATAAGGAAATAGTTAAAACAGCGCATCAGCACAGTGGTGGGCAAAAATATGGCCATTATCCTTAGGTAAGTTGCGGCTTCGACAAGTATTTCATTATCAGCATTCATAAGCCTCATTACCCATTTTGCCGATAAAATCAGCCCAAACCCGGATATGACCGCAGCAATAAGCAACATTACCATTGCTGTTCCTGCAAGCTCACCTACTCTTTTACGTTCGCCTCTGCCCATTTCCATACTCATATGTATAACTGCGCCTACTGTTGTCATTTCAAGAAAAATCAGCACAAGATTTATCACCTGAGTTGACAAATTTGCTACCGTTACAGCAGCATCTGTATATCCGGACAGCATCACCGATGTGACCATTGCAAGCACGTTTATAAAAAGTGTTTCAAAAAATTTTGAAATAACAATAGAAAAAAACTTCAGCTGCCGCCCGTCTTCTTCTATTGTCAGTACATTTTTATTTATCAGCATATATTTCCAGACTCCTTATTTTCTTTCTGTAATCCGATGGGGTTATTCCCTCGCTTTTTTTAAAAAGGCGGCTGAAATACTGCAGACTTTCAAAGCCCGTCTGCTCTGCAATCAAGCAAATCGGCATATCTGTATTGGAGAGTCGGTTTTTTGCATGGTTTATTCTAACAAGGTTGCGATATTTTATTATACTGCAGTTCATATACTTATCGAACATTCTGTTGGCATAATCAAAACTAACAAAAAACCTGTTTTCAATATCACTGCCGGTTATTGGCATAGCAAAGTTTTTTTCAATGTAATCTGCGATTTTCCTGACGGTATAATATGCCTTCCTGTGTTTTTCCAGTCCCTGCTCCTCCATCTTAAAAAACAGGGAGTATACAGAAAAAGTAATTTCCATTCGGCGAAGAGGATTTCTGCTTTCAAAAGTAAGCTTGTTTTTTTCAAAAATCCCCACATAATAATCCCATTCACTTTTATTATTTACCGTATATTTCTGTCTTATGAGTCCATAGCAGTTTTCGTAGCTTTCGTTTCCATGAAAATCAGCAAGATTGCATTTTTTAGATTTTTCCTTGATTTTATCTTTGTATTGTTCCTCTGTAAGTTCAAGAGTCTCTATGCTTTCTGCTTCAAAATGAAGGTAGTAATATTCACATCGTGTTGCTTTGGTCGGTGCCTGAAAATCACCCTTGTCAAAAATAAAAATATCCCCCGGCTCAAGTCTGATATCTTCTCCGTTTAATTTCAGCAAAAGTTCACCCTTTGTTACCATATACAAAATGTATTCCGTGGTATATCTCGTGATATGTTCACTTGGCGGAACAAGATTTTCTTTGTCCAAAAGCGTTACTTTCAAAAGTTTATTAAAATTAATTCTGAAGCATTTCATAACTCTGCTCTCCATATCCGAAAGAGAATAATTGAAAAATTATAATTATAAAATATCATACAACTATTTATTTTACAATAGACAAATCGGATATTTTTTGAACAAAAACGACATTTTAAAAAGCAAATATCACTTTACTCTGATTATTTGAATAAATAATGTTTTCTGACGTATGCAAAAAACATTTAGTGACATATAAACGAATTTTTCGCGTGAATTTTGTGTAAAATGTGCTTTTTCACAAAATCTACTTGACAAATCAAATTTGCGGATATATAATCAAAGCAAATAAAGGCAATGACCCGAAACAAGTAAGTATGCACACTTTCCCCGAGAGAGCTGCCGGTTGCTGCGAGGCAGTGGAAAATGCATTCTGAATACATTCGGCGAGCTGCGCACCGAAAGGCTTTTTATCTGAGTAGGCTGCGACGGGTGGCAATCGTTATTCTGCCGGAGTATAAGCCCCTTACCATAGGTCGTACTCGTGGAGGGCAACACTGTGAAGTGTTGTCAAATTGAGGTGGTACCACGGGAATAAATTTTGATTTTATCTCGTCCTCATAATTATCTGATTATGCGGGCGAGTTTTTTTGTCCGTAAATTTAAAAACGGAGGTAAAAATTATGGTAATCAAAATCTCATTACTTGTAGTGTTCTTCGCAGTTATGGTGGCTGTAGGACTCTACTGCCGCAAGCACTCAACAGATGTAAACGGCTTTGTTCTCGGCGGAAGAAGTGTCGGTCCCTGGCTCACTGCTTTTGCTTACGGTACATCATACTTCTCGGCAGTTATTTTTGTAGGCTATGCAGGTCAGTTCGGCTGGAAGTTCGGTATAGCTTCTACATGGATTGGAATTGGTAATGCAGTGCTCGGTTCTCTTCTTGCATGGGTGGTTCTCGGCAGAAGAACCCGACTTATGTCTCAGCACTTAAAGAGTGCTACCATGCCTGAGTTTTTTGAAAAAAGATATGACAGCACACCGCTTAAGATTGCTGCATCAATCATCGTATTTATATTCCTTATCCCCTACACAGCATCTCTGTACAACGGTCTTTCAAGACTTTTTGAGATGGCATTCCCGGTTGTAAGCTATAGCACAGTTGTTATAGTTATGGCAGTGCTTACCGGTATATATGTTATTGCCGGAGGCTATATGGCAACTGCTATCAACGACTTTATTCAGGGTATCATTATGATTGTAGGTATTATAGCTGTTATCGGTGCGGTTCTTGCTAAAAACGGCGGATTTATCGAATCGCTTAACGGACTTGCGGCAATTGAGGTTGAAGGAAATGCACCCGGTGCGTTTAACTCCTTCTTCGGTCCCGACCCCATGAATCTTATGTTTGTTGTAATCCTGACTTCACTGGGAACATGGGGATTGCCTCAGATGGTTCAGAAATTCTATGCAATAAAGAGCGAAAAGGATATCAATAAGGGTACTATAATATCTACATTTTTTGCAGTTATCGTAGCCGGCGGATGCTACTTCCTGGGTGGCTTCGGTAGACTCTTCACAAGCGAGCTTACCTTTGCAGCAGACGGTTCAATCGTAGGTGGATTTGACGCTATTGTACCTACCATGCTTTCCGGTCTCAGTGATTTCCTTATTGCAGTGGTTATCGTACTGGTTCTTTCTGCATCAATGTCAACTCTGTCTTCGTTTGTGCTTGCATCAAGTTCAACCCTTACACTTGACCTTATCAAAAATCATGTGATTAAAAACATGACAGAGAAGAAACAGGTATTTATCATGAGAGTCCTCATTGTTGTGTTTATCGTAATCTCTGCTATAATTGCTATAAACAAGGATAAGCTCAGTGCAATTGCACAGATGATGGGTATCTCCTGGGGTGCTCTTGCGGGTGCGTTCCTGGCTCCGTTCCTCTACGGTCTTTACTGGAAGAGGGCTACAAAGGCTTCTGTATGGGCAAGCTTTATCTTCGGTGCTGGTATCATGATTCTCAACATGGTAGCAAAGAGTGCTTTCCCTGCAATTCTTCAGTCACCTGTTAATTGCGGTGCTGTTGCGATGCTTGGTGGTCTTATAATCGTTCCCGTAGTAAGCTGGATTACTCCCAAGCCGGAAAAAGCAATGGTAGAAGATGCATTCTCCTGTTATGAGCAGGATGTGGTTGTTAAGTCCAAAAAATCACTTAACGGCTGATAATTAATCTGATAACAAAAAGAGGCGTATACCGGTTGAATACAAAAACAGTATATGCCTTTTTTGATTTTATGCAATGCCATTTGGGGACGGCAGACTGTAGAATTATTACCATTTTGTTCGCCCGGATGTGGGGACATACATGCCGTGTCACTTAAAGCCATGTGCCACGGGGCTTTAAGCGTTTCATGTACGTCCCCCACCGGTTCTTTTGCGTGATAATTAAATTATTCTGTTTCGGCTACCAGTCACGGTTCTTTATGTTGTTTGTCAATCCTCGTATACAAACCTGTCAATATGATTACTTATCTGTTTATATGAGGATGGAGAGCAGAATTTGTATTTTTTGAAAATTCTGTTGAAATATGACAGGGATGAAAAACCCACATTGTATGACACTTCGGAGATGCTCATGCCGGATTTGAGCATTTTTTCTGCCTTGGAAACTCTTACAAAGTTAAGATAATCTGTTACCGTGGCACCTGTGGCTTTTTTAAACATGCGGCAGAAATAGTATTCGTTCAGGTTCATCACCCTGCTTAATTCCTTTAAGGTTATATGCTCGCTGTAGTTTTCATCAATATATTCTACAACGGGCATTATTTTTTCTATAGCCTTGTGAGCAAGAAGCTTGCTTTCCTCTGGGAGAAAATCCCTTCTATGAAGCAGGGCGGTAATCATATGCATATTGGCTGTTATGTAGTAGCTGTAGCCGTTTTTGCGTTCTTTGTCTTCTCTTACCATTTCGTCTATATACTTTTTCAACTCTGCAGTGTCCGGGTCATCTTTGTCGAATACATAGCATGGGATATCCGAATTACGCAGGAATTTTGACAGATAATGCATGGCTCCGGTAACCCCCGACGGATCACGGAACTGCAACAGTGTGTCATAGGTGCCGTCCTCCATAACCTCGGTAAAGTGGGGCACCTTGCTGTTGATAAAAGCCACATCACCCTCACGGATATAGTACTCCGCATCGTCTGTACAGCACTTCATGCATCCCCGACGCATATACAAAAACTCCAGCTCTGTGTGAAAGTGAATTGCACAGTGCTGCCCTTTTTTTGTTTTTCCACTTCCTGTATTCAGTTTTACAGGTCCATGGGATATAACCTGTTCATTTATCATAAAAAAACCACCTTTGGTCAATATAGTTCAAATAATCGTCAACATTCTTATAGAAAAAAGTCAATATTATTGATATAATCAATATAGCATATAATGCTCTTAAAATCAATATATTTTTTGTGAATGTATAAAAAGCTTCACCGACCGGGGGGGAACAGACAATGGACAAAAGAATATCCGAAAATCTTAACAACAAAGAGCTGGATTATGTAACTCCATTTCTGTGGCTTCGCAACGAAGAAGACGAGAAGTTCATTGCTGAGATAGACCGCATATATGAGTGCGGCATACGCTCAATATGCCTGGAATCCAGGACACACGAGGAGTTCTGCCGGGAGGATTGGTGGTCGGACGTCGCCCTCGTGCTCAAAGAGTGCCAAAAAAGAGGCATGAAGGTATGGATACTTGACGACAAGCACTATCCCTCGGGCTTTGCAAACGATATTTTCAGAGACAAATATCCCCACCTGCGCCCCTACGGCATCACCGAATACCACATAGATGTGGCAGGTCCCGTGACAGGCGGCTCTGCGCTGGTGGAGCACTGGCTTAACTGCGACCTGGAGTGCGCATCGGGTCCCAGATCCTCTCTTGCAGGCGACGACGAAATTGTGGCTGTGTATGCCATAAAACACATACCCGACAGCGATAAATATACAGAGATTATAGATATAACCGACGGCCTGTGGGGCGGAATGGTCTACTTCGACCTGCCCGATGGTATGTGGCGCATAGTAATCGCAGTAAAGACAAGATGCGGCAGAGCCGAGCGCCATATGCACTATTGCGATATGCTCAATCCCCAAGCGGTGGATTTGTATATAGAAGAGGTGCACAAGGCTCATTATGACAGATTTGCAGAGTACTTCGGCAATACATTTCAAGGATTTTTCTCCGACGAGCCCTGCTTTCAGAACAATACACGAGGGGAATTCTCCACCGATATGGGTGTGCCCCTTGCCCACTATCCCTGGAGCGACAAGCTCAAAAGTATGCTGGATATGAAGAGCCTTGCAGGACTCTGGTTTGATATAGAAAACGTGTCGGACAGAATAAGATATTCCTACATGGACACCGTATCAAGGGAATATCAGAAAAACTTCGGCGACAAAATAGGCAACTGGTGCAGAGAACATAATATTATGTACATCGGCCATGTGATAGAAGACAACAACACTCATGCCAAAACAGGTGCGGGAGTCGGACATTATTTCAGGGCGTTGAACGGTCAGGATATGTCGGGAGTCGATGTTGTGCTCCACCAGATTGTTCCCGGCCTTACGGAGTGTGACAACTCGGGCTATGTGGTGTACAAAAGCATGAACAGCAAGTTCTTCAACTACTACCTTGCAAAGCTGGGTGCTTCCCTTGCCCATACAGACGGCAAGAAAAAAGGCAGAGCCCTGTGCGAGATATTCGGCGCATACGGCTGGGCAGAGGGTACAAAGATAATGAAATATCTTATGGACCATATGCTGGTGAGGGGTATAAACTACTATGTACCCCACGCTTTTTCGGCAAAGGCAGAGGATTCGGAGACACCGCCCAACTTCTACGACGCGGGCAAAAATCCCCAATACAGATTTTTTAAAAACAACATGGACTACCTGAACAGGATGTGCCATATACTCTCCGACGGTGTGCACATACCCACCTGCGCCATACTTTACGACGCCGAGAACCATTGGTTAAGCAGAGACTTTTTGCCGGTCGAAAAGATAGCAAAGGTCCTGTATGACAACCTTTTGGACTACGACATTATCCCGACGGATTATCTGGATAGCATAAAAGACGGCTCCATAAACGGCGAGAAATACAATGTGCTTATAGTCCCCTATGCAGAGGCAATTGCCCCCGAGGTGGCGGACAAGCTGAAAAATGCCGATATCAGAATCGTCACAGTATCCGAAAAAGAATGGCAAAATCCCATTGGTTGTGAAAATATACTCCTTGACGAGCTCATCGACTATATGAAATCAAACAATTTCTGTGATGCAGTGAGCGATTACGAGGGCATATATCTGAGATATTACCACTACACAAGGGATAATGCGCATATATATATGTTTGTAAACGAAGATATACACAATGCCATAAACACCAAGGTGAGTCTGTCCTGCTTCAAAGGCGGAGAGTATATAGAATACGACGGCTTTGAGAACAAAGCTGTCCTCAAGAAAAGTAAAAGCACGACTGTTGATATAAACATAGAGCCGTACCACTCCACGGTGATTGTCTTTGGAGAAATTGACACCGAGGGCATTGAGGAGTATGTATGGAAGCCCTGTCTGCAGGAAAAGGAAATAAACCCGGAGTTTGAGATAAGCCTGCAGGGCAGAGACGAAACAGAGTTTAAAGCTTACAAAACGAGCAAAGAGCTGTTCAACATAACAGGCAGGTATGGGATTCCCGATTTTTCGGGGCATATTAAATACGAAGCTGAAATCGTCCTCCCAAAGAAGGACTGTGTTCTGGATTTGGGCTATGTGGGCGAGGCGGCCAAGGTATACCTGAACGGCAAATACATAGGCTCCAAGCAATTCCCGCCCTACAGCTTTGAAATATCAAAAGAGGATATTTCAAAAACCAACGCTCTGACAGTCATAGTGTCAAACCACAACGGCTATGCCGTAAGGGATGTATTTTCAAAATATCTCCTGTTTGAGCCCTCCGGTCTTATGGGACCGATAAAAATCTTTGAGAGAGAAGCACAATGAGTAATATAAAAAATGCAAAGTGGATAAAACCCAAAAGAGACTACGGCGACATCTGCCCCGAGTACAGATATCGGTTTGAATGCAACAAACAGATAAAGTCTGCCGCTCTCGAGATAACCGCCATGGGCGTATACGAAGCCCACATGAACGGCTCAAGAATCGGCGACTTCATATTGGCACCCGGCTGGACCGTGTATCACAAGAGGCATCAGTACCAGACCTATGATATAACCCACCTGATACAAGCTTCAAACGAAATCACCGTGACAGTAGGCAAAGGTTGGTACAGAGGCGGTTTCCTGACCTGGCGTGACAAGAATTTCTGGGGTGCAGTTCCCGGACTTATAGCCGCAATCAATCTGATATACGCCGACGGAACAGAAGAGACAATCACAACAGACAGACAGTGGCTGTCCCGGGAGAGCTCCATCCGCTTCGCCGAGATATACGACGGCGAAATCTATGACGCCTCCTTTCAAAGTGAAGAGTGGGAGCACACGTCCTATCATTTCTCACCGGTGGACAATCTGATACCTCAGGAAGGCGAAATCGTCTGCGAGCACGAGCAGATCAAACCCGTTGAGGTAATCACCACACCAAAGGGCGAGAGGGTTATAGATTTCGGACAAAACATGACAGGCTATGTGGAGTTTGACATAGAGGGAAAAAGCGGCGACAGAGTCGTATACACCCATGCCGAAATCCTGGATGCCGAGGGCAATTTCTACACAGAAAACTTAAGAAGTGCCAAGCAGAGAATAGAATACATCTGCCGGGATGGCTTTCAGACCTACAAGCCTCATCACACCTTCATGGGATTTCGCTACATACGCATAGACGAAGCTCCCGACTACATAGACACCGATGCATTCCGGGTAATAGTGGTTCACTCGGACATCAGACGTACAGGACACTTTGAGTGTTCAAACGAAAAAGTAAACAAGCTCTACAGCAACATCCTGTGGGGTCAGAGAGACAACTTTCTGGACATACCCACCGACTGCCCCCAGCGTGACGAGCGACTGGGCTGGACAGGAGATGCACAGGTTTTTGTAAAAACCGCTTCATATAACTATGATATAAACAGATTCTTTGTCAAGTGGCTGAAAGACCTGGCTGTGGAGCAAAGAAGCAACGGCGCTGTGCCGGATATTGTACCCGATATTATTCAGGATATGCCTGTCACAAGCGGTTGGGGCGATGCCGCAACCATATGCCCATGGCAAATATATCTGACCTATGGCGACAAGACTGTTCTCGAAAATCAGATAGACAGTATGACCGCCTGGGTGGAGTATATCCACTCCCGCGGGGAGGAAGAGTATCTCTGGGTAGGTGAAGATCAGATGGGCGATTGGCTGGGGCTCGATGCTCCCGAGGGCACCTACAAGGGCAGCTCCGATACAGACCTGATTGCCTCGGCATACTTTGCCCGCTCGACGGAAATCCTGGCAAAGGCCTTGAAAGTCCTGGGCAAAGACAGCACATACTACGAAAATATGCACAGAGAGATTGTCTGCGCATTCCAAAGAAGGTTTAAAGAATACAAGACTCAGACGGAATGTGCCATCTCCCTCGTATTTAACCTGGCGCAAAACAAATCGGAAACAGCGGCAAAGCTTGCCGATATGGTCAGAAGCAACGGCAATAAGCTTACAACAGGTTTTCTGGGCACGCCATATATTATGGAAGCCCTGTCGGAAAACGGATACACAGACGTTGCATACTCTCTGCTACTGCAGGAGGAATATCCCTCGTGGCTGTTTTCCGTAAACATGGGCGCCACCACCGTATGGGAGCATTGGGATAGTCTCAAAGCCGACGGCAGTATGTGGAGCACTCGCATGAACTCCTTCAATCACTATGCTTACGGTTGCGTAGGTGCATGGATGTACGAAACAGTGTGCGGCATAAGGATTGACGAAGACCTCCCCGGCTTTGAAAGAGTAATTATCTGCCCCAAGCCGGATGAGCGCCTCAGATGGGCAAGGGCTTCGGTAGACACCCGATTCGGCACGATAAAGTCAGGCTGGACGTACACCGACGGCGAGATTGTTTACGAATTTGAGCTGCCTGTGCCCGCCCTGGTGGAAATCGGGGACAGACAGTTTGAACTGAATGCCGGTAAACACACATACCGGAGCAATTGATTTGATGATTTTTTCTGCACTCCAAAGGGTGCGGAAAATCATATATATTAACCAAAAGCCGAAAAAATCAAGCCATTGGCTCGGCTTAATATTATTAAACAAGGAGAGATTAACTATGGCAAAAAGTGATCTGGATGCTTTCAAATTTGACCAGACAGAAGTGGTTATTGATGCATCAAAAAAAGTAAGAATAGGCATTATCGGTACAGGCTGGATTGCAGGCTCACACCTCAGAGAGTATCTTAAGATGCCCGATGTTGAAATTGTTGCAGGCGCAGACCTTATCCCCGGCAAGGCTGAAAAATTCTTTGCTGAAAACGGTGTTGAGGGTGCTAAGTGCTACCCCAGCCACAAAGAGCTTATCGACGCAGGCGAGGTTGACGCTGTAAGTATCTGTACATACAATGCTACACATGCTGAATGTGCTATCTATGCTCTTGAGCATGGTGTAAATGTTCTTCTTGAAAAGCCCATGTGCGTAACAACAGAAGAAGCAGTTGCTATCTGCAAGGCAGAAAAAGCAAGCGGAAAGATTCTGTCAATCGGCTTCCAGCCCAGATTTGACAATAATATGAAGATGGTAAAGGACATCGTACAGTCAGGCGTTCTCGGTGACATCTACTACATTCAGACAGGCGGCGGTCGCCGTCACGGTATCCCCACACCTTTCGGTACCACATTTATCGAAGGCGACAAGGGTGTTATCGGTGCGCTGGGTGATATCGGCTGCTACTCACTGGATATGGTGCTCAATGCTATCGGTTATCCAAAGCCTCTTACAGTTACAGGTTATGTATCAAACTTCTTCGGCAAAGACCCCGACTACTTTGTATCAGAGGGCAAGCCTGCTGAATATGCAGATATCTTTGCTGTAGATGATTTCGGTGCAGCATTTGTTCGTTTAGAGGGCGGCATCATCCTTGACTTCAGAATTGCTTGGGCAATGCATCTTGATACTCCCGGAGATACAATCATCATGGGTAAAAAGGGTAGCCTGAGAATTCCTTCAACAGAGTGCTGGAACGGCACCATAGGCGGTCCTCTCAAGCTCTATCAGAGAATCGGCGGCAAGGATGTTGAAACAGAGTTCCCCATGCAGGCACCTCTTGAAGAAGGATGCTTCTACTACAAGATCAGATCCTTCCTGGATGCTGTTAAGAATGGCGGCACAGCTCCCATCTCTTCAAAGGAAATCATCATCAACCAGGCTATTATTGATGCTATTAATAAATCAAGCAAGCTTGGAAGAGAAATTGAAGTAGAAATCCCCGAAATCTAATTTTTGAGAAAAAATTTCGTCGCATCTTGCACCAAAAGCCGACTCGACGTATACACGATACTACTTCGTCGTCTTTTGGTGCAACCTGCTTAGAAGATTTAAAAGTATCATAAAACAGAAAGGAACATAAACTATGAAAAAGTTTAAAGTTGGTCTTCAGCTTTACAGTATCCGTGATGCTATGGAAAAAGACATGGATGCTGCTCTTAAGGCTGTAAAAGACATGGGATATGATTATGTTGAATTTGCCGGCTATTTCGGCAAAACTGCCGAGGAAGTAAAAGCTCTTCTCGACAAACACGGTCTCGAATGTGTTTCTGTTCATCAGGCACCCTCACTTTTCTGGGAGCAGGGACAGGAAGCAATTGACTACCTGAAGGTTATAGGTGCAAAATACTGCGCTATTCCCTGGTATACAGTTGATGAATTTTTCAACAACTGGGATGAAACAATTGCAAAGTTTACAGACCTTGGTAAGAAAATGAAGGAAAACGGCATACAGCTTATGTACCACAACCATGATTTTGAATTCAGAACCATTGACGGCGAATTCATTCTTGACAAAATGTATGCGGCTATCCCCAATGACATCTTCAAGCCTCAGTTTGATACCTGCTGGGTACACTATGCAGGCAATAATCCTGCTGAATATCTCAAGCAGTACAAGGGCAAAATCGAAGTTGTTCATCTTAAGGATTTTGTATGTGAAAAGCTTGGCGGCGGTCCTGTTTACGGTCTTATTGACGCAGACGGTGCTGAAGCAAAATCTCAGTCCAGAGAGGATAACGGATTCAAATTCATGCCTGTAGGCAGCGGTATCCAGGATTGGAAATCAATTCTCGAAGCTTCCGAAGAAGCAGGCGCTGAAATTGTTATTGTTGAGCAGGATCAGTCAGTAGACAGAGATCCCCTTGAAGCAGTAGCAATGAGCAGAGAGTATCTCAAGAATACTTTCGGTATCTGAGCAAGCTGATTTTTTCTGATTCTGGTGATATACAGAACTGAAGAAAATTTGTTGATGAATAAAAAATGACGGGTCACATCATAGATGCAATCCGTCATTTTTTTATGCTTTTAGTATATTGCGCTTTTAGTCAAATATTTTTGTCATTTCTGCAATTGCAGTAAGGATGATACCGGTACCATGGTCATCGTTGTCTATAGCACCGAGGTTTACATAGTATTCTTCATCCATAGAGTTGCCGGAGCCCATGCATACATCATACACATTTCCGGTCTTATCAATCTTTTTGCTGAGAAGACCATTGTATGCTTTCTGAACCTTTTCTTTATATTCTTCACCAAGCCAGCCGTTACGGATACCTCGGCACATTCCTATGATAAACATACCGGTGCAGGAGGTTTCCTGATATGAGTCGGGGCGTGTGAGCACCTGATGCCACAGACCGTCCTCATCCTGTCTCTCGGCAATACCCTCGGCAAATGCCTTGTACAGCTCCATAAGCTGATCTCTGCCTTCAATATCTGCGGGCATATTTTCAAGCACATCAGACAGGGTTACAAATACCCATCCGTTGCCTCTGCCCCAGGGAATACGGTTAGGCACCTGAGTATTGAGGAAGAATATGTGTGAGAAAATCTTTTTATCCTCCATCCACAGTCTCTTCTTGAATCCAAGAAGCTGGCGCACTACTTCATTGAAGTATTCTCTGTCCTTTTTAACCAATCCCAGACGTACAAGGAACGGACAGCTCATAAATGTATCGTCAGACCACATATCTCTCGGGCGGCAGTAGGTTCCGTCCTCAAAGCGGGGGATGTTTTCCTTGGCAGCTCTTGCAAGGATTTCTATGCATCCCAGAGCCTCAGGGCTTGAGGTGAGCTTGTAGAGCTCGCACATATTCATGCCCATTGTACCTATGGAGTCAAGGTCGTTCAGTACAATACCCTTCTGTATAAAGGTTGTCTGTCCGAACTCGTCAAATTCATAATGCATATAGTCATAGAATTCTGCCATATTCTGCATGCTGTCTACAAAATATTCCAGATATTCTGAATTATCCAGTACCTTTGCAGACTGGAGCAGACCAAAATGTCCTACCATAAGGGCATAGAACCACTGGCTGAAGAAGCAGGTATCCATGTAAGGTCTGATGTAGTCATTGGCGGTGTTGAGCTTCCAGAAGGTTTTTTTCCAGCCTTCTGTCACATATGGGCAGGTAAACTGCATATTAAGCTCGGGTCCGTAGGGAATTTCCATGCAGTAGTCCTTGCCGAAGGTGCCCACTGTGAGCCATTTATCGCCGGAGGTTCTCTCTGATTCAAGGAAAGGTATGCCTATAGGTGCATCGTCCTCAAAGGAGAAGCCCCATTTAACGCCCTTGAGAGATTTAACAAGGATGGTATCGCCTTTTTTTACCTTAAACTGGTTTGGCATAACCACCTCGCCGTTTACCATTACCTTTGCCTGGGAGTATGTGTTGAGGCTGAGCTTGGTATTTTTCAAGGCAACTGTCACAGCATATGCACATACGCCGTCTGCATCGGGATATATTTTGTCAAAGCGGATTTCATTGCCCTTTTCTTCAATGGTGGGATATACATATTCACCGTCAAATTCTTCTTCCTTATCATAGAGCTTTGAAATACCCACTCCATCCTCATGAGCAAAACAATCTATGGGAGATGTAGCTCTTACATGGAGTATGTAGTCTTTTGCCCACATCCAGTAGATACGCACTGAGGGCATAAATTCAAATTCAAATTTGTCTTCCTCATCGCAGCGCACCATAAAGAGAATGGGATTTTCACCTTTTTTCAGGTGGATTGGGCAGCCGCCTCGCTTGGTATCGCCGGGGTTGTCCTCATAGTCGTATATAACCTTACCTTCATAGATGGCCTTTACATTGCCCACCATGTTGAGCTTTGCATCATAGTCTGCCACGGAGTCCAGTATTGTGCCCACATATACTATATTGCCGGGCTTTGCTTCGGGATAAAGCATCTTAAGATCTACCTTACGGGGACCCAGAATAACCTGGTCTTTGTATACATCATTTTTTCTGTAAGGGTGATACACCAGCTCCCCCCGGGGGCGGGTTTCTATCATATTATCACCTATTATGGTCATAGCCTCTTTCATATCTTTTGTAACAGAGGCAAGAGAATTTGCAAAATCCATAATTTCAACTCCTTTTGTTATATTAATCTTATATAATAAGAAAATCTTCCTATATATCTATTTTAAAGCACACGGGCAATAAAGTCAATCTTATTTTAAATTATTTTACTCATCATCCTGATAACTCGTATGTATGAAAGCCTTAAGGGGCAAATCGGGATTTGAGCCCACCATTATCTCAACCTCACCGTCTTCCACAAAATATTTTTCGGCGGCAGAATATATTTTGAACTCGTCGTATCCCAGAGTAAATGTGACTTTTTCTGTTTCGCCGGGCTTGATGTACACCTTGCTGAAGCCCTTGAGTTCTTTGCCGCGACGTCTGATTGTATTTTTGTAGCCTCTTATGTACAGCTGTGCCACCTCATATCCTCCCACGTCGGAAACGTTTGAAACCTCTGCCTCAACGGTAAATCGGTTTTTGCCTGTTTCCTTGACCGAGAGATTTTTGTATTCAAACCGTGAATACGAAAGTCCGTAGCCAAAGGGGTGGAGCACTCTCTTATGACAGTCGGTATAGGTGTTGGTACAGCATCCGTCAAAGGGATTTTCGGGAGTGTCCTCGCCGATACGGTTGTAGTAGCAGGGCAGGCAGCAGTCAGAATAGGGGATGGATACAGACAGCTTTCCCGACGGATTGACCTTGCCGGTCAGTATGTCGGCAATGGCATCTGCACCCTGCTGACCGGGATACCAGGCTATCAGCACCCCGTCGCTAAGCTCCTCAACCTCTGAGATTATATACGGACGTCCCTGAATCAACACGGAAATTACAGGCTTGTCGAGCTCTCTCAGTCTGCGAAGCAATTCAAGCTGATTGCCGGGCAGGCTTATGCTTGCAGTATCAAGACCTTCGCCGCAATCCATAAAGCCCGACACAGAAACTGCCGCACCGGTGTTTTTGTCAAATTCAGTCTTGCAGATTGAAGGAGAGGAATTTCCTCCCAATGTGACAACTATCACATCTGCATTCTTAGCCATATTTACAGCGTTTTCAAAATCATCTTCACTGCCGTCATAGCTCCAGCCTTTGGTATATTCCACAACGTCAAGCTTGTCTTTAAATGCCTCGTACACCGTCTTTCCTTCACCTTTTTTTCTGAGGGAGGTATAGCTGCCCAGCAGATAATACAGATTGTCTGCATTTTCGCCGATGAGGGCAACCTTTGATTTTGCGGAAACAGGTAGAGCGGAATTGTTTTTGGTAAGCACCATGGATTCGCTCGCAGCTTGATAGGAGAGCTTTTTCTGTATGCCTGAGTCCAGATATGCCTCAAGCTCACCGTTTTCTTCCACATAGGGATTGTCAAAGAGATTCAACTCGTATTTCTTGGTAAGTATTCTCGTTACTGCTTCGTCTATGTATTCTATATCCACAAGGTTATTTTTTACGGCTTCAATAAGATTGAGATATACACCATTGTCTGCCAGACTAAGGTCTATGCCGGATTTAAGAGCGAGAACGCTTCCGCTCAGATTGTCATAACCCATCTGTTTAATCATTCTCTCTACGCCCCAGCCGTCCGAAAGAGCTATTCCGTCAAATCCGAGCTCATCTCTGAGCACATTGCGGAGCAAATAGGAGTTGGCATGGCACGGGATACCGTCTACGGAATTGTAGGCTACCATAACGACATCTGCTCCGGCCTTAACCGCCTTGTCAGCCACACTAAGATAAATATCGTGCATCTCTCTTTTGCCTATATTCACCTCAGCGGTGTTGAGTCCTCCGAAGCAATCCCCCGTAGCACAAAAATGCTTACAGCAGGCAAGGACATTTTCGCTCTTTACTCCCTCTACAGCATTTTTTGCGTACTCCGATGCAAGATACGGGTCTTCCGAGAAAAACTCCTCGACTCTGCCCCAGCGGGGGTCTCTCGCCATATCCAGCATGGTTATAAAGTTCATATGATTACCCGAGAGCTTTGTTTCTTTGCCCACGGTTTTCATGATTTCTTTGTACAGATTTGGATTGAATGTGCTTCCCATGCCTATGTTTGTGGGGAACATCTCACTTCCCAGTGCCTGGAGTCCGTGATTTGACTCGACCTCAATAAGCACGGGAATCTGAAGTCTGGTGTTGTCCATGACGTACTTCTGAAGCTGATTTGCCACTTTGGCTCTGTGCTTGGGCTCGATGCCTATACCCCAGTCTTTTTGCGTCCATGCGCAGGAGCGCAATATATTGCTTATAGCACCCATGGCACCATATGTATTTATAAAATCCTTAAATTCGTCGGAAAATTCAAATTCCTCTCCGCTTCTTGTATAGCAACGGTATCCTGCTACTGTCTGCGACAGCTGGGCTACCTTTTCTTCAAGTGTCATCTTTGCAAGAAGCTCTTTTGCAAAAATTTTGTATTTGCTCATATTCATCCCTCCCATATCAATTATACACCATTATCTGCATTTTGAAAAGAGCCATTCACAAAGAACTAAAGGAGTGTGACATATATTTTTTTGCGTAGCGGTTCTGCAGGGCGGAGCCCGAAGCCTGAAGCGGAGCAAAAAATATATAGGTCACACTCCGGCCAGCGGCAAACCAAATAAAATGTTGAAAAAACTCTCTCTTTGTGATATCATTACTTATGTTTGAAATTAAAAAATATAATGTTAATGAAACTCAAACGAGTCAGACCGAATCTCGGAGACAGTGGTCTCCTGCAGATTGGTCAGCAATGAGTAACGCAACAGGGAAAGAAGGTTTAAAATGAAAAAATCGGCGCTGCTTTGTGTCCTTGCGGCAGGAATACTGTGGGGATGCATGGGCTTTTTTGTAAGAACACTGCAAAACGAATACGGCTTCGGCTCACTGCAGATAGTGTGTTTGCGGCTGGTGTTTGCGGCACTGGCTTTTGTAATCCTCGGTGTTATACGCAGGACTCCGGCTATAAGACTGCGTCACGCACTGCTTCTGTTTTGCACAGGCTTTTGCGGCATAATGCTGCTGTCGGTCACATACTTTTTGTCCATGACTTATTCATCTCTCTCGGTAGCGGCAATACTGATGTACACAGCCCCTGCCTTTGTGCTGATTGCTTCCGTGATACTGTTTAAAGAAAAGCTCACAGGAACAAAAATACTGTCGCTGATACTTGCCTTTGCAGGATGTGTATTTGTGTCAGGAATATTCGGCGGAGATGCAAAAATCACCGCTATGGGGGTTGTTATGGGCATACTCTCCGGCATTACCTATGGCTCTTACAGCATTTTCGGTACCTATGCCCTCAGAAAATATGATACCTATACGGTAACCACCTGGGCATTTATCTTTGCAGCGCTTGCATCTCTTGCTGTGGGCAATGTACCGGATATTGTCATAAAAATTGCCTCAAGCGAAAATAATGCATTGAGAATTATTATACTTTCGGTAGGAATGGGTATTTTTACCGCTTTTATGCCATTTTTGCTGTATACCATAGGACTGTCCCGTACCGAACCGTCCAAGGCAATCATAGTTGCTTCGGTGGAGCCGCTTGTTGCAACCGTTCTGGGTTTTGCGGTCTTTGGCGAGACACCCACAGTGTTTTCAGCAGTGGGAATAGTGCTGATACTTGCATCGGTGGTGCTTACTACAGTTAAAAAAGCCTGAAAGCTATGGATGTAAAAAAATGCACAGACCGTTCAATGGCTTGAAAATTAATTATATGCCGTTGAATGGTCTGCACTATTTTTATACTTTATTAATCTTCATATGCTTCTCTGTCACATATAAGTGTGACATCCGGATGTGCTTTGAGCATGGTTGCGGGGATGTTGGTATCAATACCACTGGAAAGAAGTTTTTTTACAATCTCTTTTTTGCCGCTGCCGGATGCCAGGAGCAGTATTTTCTTTGATTTCATAATAGAGCCTATGCCCATGGTAATGGCTTTTGTGGGTACAAGGTCAATACTTTCAAAAAATCTGGAGTTTGCCTCAATGGTGTTCTGAGTCAGGTCGGTAACATGAGTGTTTGGCTCTAATATTTCGGCAGGCTCATTGAAGCCGATGTGACCGTTTTGACCGATACCCAGTATCTGCAGGTCTATGCCGCGGTATCTGTCTATCTCTTTTTCGTAATTTTTACATTCAAGCGCAGGGTTATCGGTGCTACCGTCGGGAATATGAATATTGTCTTCAGGAACATTTACCTTTGAAAAAAAATTCTCGTTCATAAAGTAGTGATAGCTCTGGTCATTTTCATGAGCAATAGGATAGTATTCGTCAAGGTTAAAGGTGGTTACCTCAGAAAAATCCAGCTCTCCGTTTTCATACATTTTTGCGAGGCAATTATACAGCCCTATGGGTGTAGAGCCTGTGGCAAGTCCCAGGACGCTGTTAGGCTTTATAATTATCTGGCTGGCAAAAATCCTTGCCGCTTCATAAGACATTTTTTCATAATTGTCGCATACAATAACTCTCATTTGTGTCACTCCCGATAAAATTTGTTCATCTATATTATATATGTAAAGGAAGTCGACGTATTTGCATTATTTTATAAAATATTTGCATTATTTTTTAAAACAACTATTGTATCCGAGGGCAAAAAGCAGTATAATAATAATGTGATTTTCAAGAAATATATTTTACTGCAATACTGCAGATATTGCCATGGGAGTGAAGCATATGCCACACTATACGGGAGTGCGTCTCAGAGAAGATATTACCATCGATAAGCTGTACACGGTTCATTATTTTGAATATCCTAAAAACTTCAGCTTTCCCGGAGAAAGTCATGATTTCTGGGAATTTGTCTATGTGGATAAGGGGCAGATTACAGCCTTGACCGACAGGGGGAATTTCCTGCTGAGGCGGGGTGACATTATTTTTCATAAGCCTGACGAATGGCACAGCGTCAGTGCGGGAGAAGAGGCATCAAATATTGTGATAGTGTCTTTTGCCTCAGATTCACCGGCAATGGATTTTTTTGAGGGGAGATTGCTTAAGGCAGGTCAGTATCAGAAACAGCTTATGTCAAAAATCATTACAGAATATACCAAAGGCTTTTCTACACCTCTCGGCGACCCGCTGAGTAGCAGGAATATACGCCGTGAAAATCCGGTTATCGGCAGCGAGCAGCTGACAAAGCAGTATCTGTGCGAGCTTCTTATAATGTTTATAAGAAATTATTATACAGAAGGGCGAACCATGCTTGCCGGAAAAAATGCCGACTCGGTGCTGGAGCTGGCACGGCAGTATATGACTGATAATATAGGCAGCCGACTGACGCTGGGAGACATTGCAAGACACTGCGGCACGGGCACGTCCACTCTGTCGTCGGTATTTGCCGAGCATTGCGGTATGGGAGCCATAGATTATTTTATACGCATGAAAATAGATGCCGCCAAGGAATATATCCGTGAGGAAAACTATAATATAACTCAGATATCCGAAATTCTGGGCTACTCCTCCATACATTATTTTTCCCGCCAGTTTAAAAAAATAACCGGTATGTCACCGGGAGAATACTCTGCCTCTGTGCGGGCTATGCTGAGTCTGCACAGCCGCAACAGACAGGCAAAGGATGAGTATGATTTCAGGTAAAGGCGCCCTTAGCCGAAATATTCCGGGATTACGCTGTTTAAGACGGGGTGGGTTACAATCTTTCGGCTATGTAATGAGCTGTAGCAAAATGAATTCATTTTGCTGCAGCTACTTTTGTAAATGATGATTAATTCATCATTTTGCAAAACAACCCTTCCATCACACTAACGCGTGCCACCTTCCCTTACGCAGGGAAGGTTTGCCGTGTGGCATTGAAGGCTCCATTGTCTAAAGGGAGCTGTCACGAAGTGACTGAGGGATTCCTAAAGGTGATTTAATCATAATTTACCTTTGGGGTGGACGAAAAATAGCACAGATTGCGCATTTTGCTACACCCCTTTTTTGCTGAAAAAATCACACCAATAGCATTGGCTGCAGCTGTACTCTGTCAAGAGCACTTTCAACTGTAGGCGCTATTTTTGTCATATCAGCAACAAGTGACTTGGGTTTTTTGATTGGGTCATCCTGATTAAAGGGCACGAAATATACATTTTGCATATTCATAAGCATTCCGATATTTTTTGCACTTGTGCCGAGACCGTCGTTGGTGGAAACTGCTATAACCAGCGGTCCTGCATTTCTTAGATGTGCCTTTGCCGCCATGGCAACACAGGAATCAGTAATACCGTTTGCCAGCTTGGCGATGGTGTTGCCCGTACATGGGGCAACCACCAGTGCATCCAGATAGTGTCTCGGACCGATAGGCTCGGCATCTTTTATGGAATGAATTATCTTTCTGCCCGTTATATCCTCAATGGTTCTGCGAAAATCTTCTGCATTTCCGAATCTTGTATCGGTGGAGTATGCCATTTCGGACATGATAGGATAAACCTCGGCACCCATATCCGCAAGACGTTTTATTTCCGGAAGAACCTTTGAAAAAGTACAAAATGAACCTGTAAGCGCAAACCCGATATTAAGATAAGAAACATCCATAGGGCTATACTCCTTCGGTAACCGCTTATTCACTCCGGCATATTGCCGTGAATTAACCGGCAAGCTCATCAAATATATTTTTTACTACATCTGCAATAATCCGCCCTGCAGTAACAGGAGCTGTTTTACCGGGCAGGGAAAATGCTCCCGTAACCTCAATTCCGTATTGTGACGCCTCGCTTTGTGACACATATCCCGGGTATGCTGATACATCAATAACAAGGCAGTCTGACCTGAGCAGGGCAAAGGATTTGTCTGTTAGGATTTTTTGCGGGATTGTATTTATCACCGCGTCATATTGCCGTCCGTGTTCTATATGAGGCTTGGTTGTCACACAGCTGATTCCGTTTGTTGCTGCAAGGGCAAAATCAGTGCTTTTTCGTGCGGTTACGGTAACCTCCGCTCCGAGAAGCTTGAGTCTCTGTGACAACGCTTTTCCTATTCTTCCGTAGCCCATTATGAGGATTTTGCTTCCCCACAGGGTGACAGGCAGCTTTTGGGTGAGGATTGCAATGACAGCCTCCGCTGTGGGCACAGCATTAAAGAGACAGAAATCCTCCCTTGTGCCGTAGTCCGCACAGACTGCGCCTTTTTTTGCACACATCAGGGTAAAATTGCCCACCATGCCACCGACAATACGGTGGTTGGGACGAACCAGCTCTGCCACTTCGTCAACAGATATGTTCTGAAGGCACAGCGGAGCATGAATTATTCCATTCCTGGAAAACGGGATACCGAATATGATTCTGTCTCCGCTGTCCATGGCTTCATTAAGAGAAGACAGGATAACGGCATTATTTTTTTCTGCCGCGGCAGAATTGGCAAAGACCCCCACTCTGTATCCGTCTCCGATAAGATTTTCGGCAGTAAAGGACAGTCTTTTGTCTCCGCCGATTATTACAAAATCATTTTTTTGCAATCAAAACACCTCCGGTTAATTTGCCTGCTGATATATAATATGTAGTTAAACCGATTTTTGTTAAAACGAAATTCCGGCAATATAAAAAAGTGTACTATTTGTACACTTCAACTCCCCTGCCCCTCAATCTTGAGGGGATTAAGGTTCGCTTTCTTTTTATTCCGGAAATTACAACTTAAAAGTAGTAATTTCCTATATAATAAAAAAGCATGATGTCCGCCAAACGACAGATATCATGCTTTTATAGTTTTAATTTATTTATCGAGAATTTTGTCTAATTTTTCGATTTCATTTTCATCAAATATTTTAACTCCCATATCTGAGAGCAGCCTTGCAGCTATGCCCATCCCCTGTTTCTTTGTCCCGGTAAAGGTTCCGTCCGAGATTGTTTTGCTTCCGCAGGAGGGGCTACCTTGCTTCATAAGGGCATATTTTGCTTTTGTTTCTTTAGCCTTTTGGCAGGCAATACGGGCTCCGCAGATAAACTCCTCTGTTACATCACAGCCCTTGCAGTTTATTACTTTGTCTCCCTGGATTTCTGACGGCTCTCTGGGTGTGGATAACCCTCCTTCTGTTTCGGGACATATGGGGATGGCTCTGCCCTCTTTAACCCACCCTGCAAGAATAGGATTGTCCGATTGGTTATTGCCACCGTTGTATTTTACATTTTCGCCCATCAGGCATTTTGAAATAAGTATTTTGTCCAAATTTTTCAATCCTCTCTTAGCAAAAAGCGAAAATCCTCCTTTGAAAATCGTGGTTCGGATTATTCTCTTTCTGCTGTATCAGGCTGCTTTTCGGGAAGCTGTACCAACACTATTGCCGCAAACATCAGTGCACAGCCCGTGATTTCTCTTATATCCATAGCTTCGCTGAGAAGTATCCAGCCTGCAATTGCCGCAAATACTGATTCCAGGCTCATTACAAGTGAGGCAACTGTGGGCTCTGCATATTTTTGTCCTATAATCTGGAAGGTGTATGCCACACCGCAGGACATAAGACCTGAGTAGAGAATGGGAATTGTGCATTTGAGTATGAGGTCAAGCTGAGGGTTCTCAAAAAGGAACATGATAATTGTATTTATGGTACCGCCCACAAGAAATTGCATGCAGCTGAGACGTACGCCGTCAACCTTTGCCGAAAAGTGGTCTATTGTAAGTATGTGGAATGTGAATACAATTGAGCATATCAGCGTCAGCACATCGCCTTTGTTTATTTCAAAGCTGCCTTTTTTGATACACAGAAAATACATTCCCACAAGGGCAATCAGAATGCTTATTACCACAGCAGGGCGTATTTTTTTTCCTAAGAATACACTGACTATAGGCACAAAAATCATGTAAAGTGCAGTGATAAAGCCAGACTTGCCTGCAGTTGTATATTTAAGACCGTAGGTCTGTATGGTGCTTGCTATGCAAAGGAAGATGCCGCATGCGATTCCGCCTTTGATGAGGTCGGTTTTTTGAGTTTTCGACATAGGTGTATAGGTATCCTTTTTCTTTTTCTGCATATCCAGCACCAATATTACCGGCAACAGCGAAATGCATCCCAACAGGGTGCGTATGCCGTTAAAGGTGTTCGGTTCAATATAATTCATGCTTTCGCTCTGGGATACAAAGGAAATACCCCACACCAGCGCCGCTAGTGCAAGAATGAGCGTTCCCTGTAATCTTTTGTTCATTGCTATAACCTTCTCTCTGTTTTAGTCCGATTGATATTGTATCATATATATTTGAATTTTTCCATACCCTTTAGGAATTTTTGTATTGAATTTATAAAGTCTCCTGCCGCATCCATGCTCCGTTGATAAGCACCAGAGCTATATACGATGCAGTAAATATCCCTGCCTGCATCAGCTTGTCGCCGTCAAAGCAAGCGGCTATCATGTATGCCGTAGCGCTTATAAACAGCGGTTTCATAATCATGACGGGCTGCAGTCTGAGCTTTGTTACCCGCACAAGCCTGCGCAGACTCAGACACAGGTTGAAAACCTCGCTGGCATACAAAAGAAAAATGTATGAAGCAACACCCTTGTGAGGAATAATGAGCCATATAAACGCAACTCTTATACATGAGTCAATAATATTATATCTGAGGCTGCTGACCTGTTCGTTTAAGCCTTTAAGCATACTGTCCACCACCGTGTCCAGATACATTGGTATCACAAGCATTGACAATAGGCCAAGATAGAGCCCTACCTTGGAATTATGATAAAACTTTTCGCTTAATACATCGTGACACAGTAGAAATATTCCTGCCGCCATAAAAGCAAAGTATAAGGTCAGCTCAATCGCCCTTGAAGCGATATATCTGATGCCGTTGGGCTTGTTTCCTGCTCTTCTGTCGGCAAGCTCAGGAACCAGCATATTGGCAAGGGAGCTTATAAATACTGTGGGAAACAGCATAAGCGGTATGCTCATGCCTTTTATTATGCCGTATTCGCCCAAAGCATCCGCGAGCCCGGAGGCAGCAAGACATCCGGGTATCAGAATGTTTTCCAATGACACAAGCGCAGAGCGGATATATGCTCCCAAGGCTACAGGTACGCTTATGGAAAAAATATCCCTGTAGCCGGGATGCGGCACAGAGTTGCCGCCGAGAGTTGAGGACATATTTATACGGTACATTACCGTGTCAAATACAGCTGCAATTATGGCGGAAAAAGCAATTCCGGCAATCATTGACATATAGCTGTAGGGGGTGTTTTTTATGTAAGACAGCAGATACAGTGTAATTACAACAGAGGATATTTCTTCTGTCAGCTGACCGACGGTGACCGTACCGATTCGGCGTGCAGCCATGAAATAGCCCCTGATAACCGAGGATACTGACACTGCAGGAAGACTTAATGACAAGAGAATGAGTGCTTTTGAACTACTTTCGCTGTTAAAGAGAAATTTACCTAAGTACTCTCCAAAAACACATACGCATATGGATGTTGCAACCGAAATGCTTATGCATATACTCAGGCTTTTACGGACAACGGAATTGCAGGCACTGCCCGAAGCCACACCAATTTCTGACACAAGCCTTGTGACGGCAAGACCGGTGCCGGATATGGAAAAAGTCACCATAAATCCGTAAACGGAAAATATCATATGATACATTCCAGTGGAGCCCGAGCCGATAACCGATGTAAAATATATATTGGATATCATACCTATTATTCGTATAATAAGCATGGTGCCTGTCATAAGAAGCATATTTGTCACAAACTTTTTTTTGCTGTATTCTGCCACGTCAAATCCCCGCTTTCGTTAAATTTTATGCCGGCTTGAGGTAAAATATTTTATGATATTTAAAAATTTGACTTTTATTTCCATATGGATTATGATATACTGTAGTATATCAGTTCAAAAGGAGTTTAAATATAATGTCAGATAAAAAAAGTCAGACCTTTGTGGAAGGTGCATTGATACTTATGATAGCCAATATGCTGGTCAAGGTTATCGGAGCCGTGTTTAAGATTCCTCTTAATTATCTTCTCGGCGATGATGGCATGGGCTATTTCGGAACAGCTTATACAGTATACAGCTGGTTATTTATAGTTGCAACCGCAGGGCTTCCCGTGGCTATTTCCAAGATGGTTGCCGAGAGCCGCGCCAGGGGAAATCAGCTTGAGGCAAACCGGATTTTTTCCGTAAGCTATAAGCTGCTGGCAACTATCGGTATAGTTGGCTATCTGTTTTTGTTCTTTTTCTCGGATTGGTGCGCGGGAATTATGGCAAGTCCCGATTCTGCTCCGGGTATAAAGGCGCTGGCACCGGCAATTTTATTTGTGTCGATTATGAGTGTTTACCGCGGATATTTTCAGGGACATCAGAATATGCTGCCTACAGCTGTCAGCGAGGTTTGCGAGGCACTCGGCAAGCTGATTGTGGGATACTGTGCGGCTCTGTTTTTTGTAAAATACGGCATTGATAAAGCGGCTGCGGGCGCGGTTTTCGGTGTGTCTGCCGGAGCCATGCTGGGTGCAGTGGCGTTGGCACTTATGCATTTTACAAAAAAAGACAAAAAAATTTCTCCTGCTCTTCCCGGGGAAATGCGCAGCAGCGGTACTATCCTCAAGGAGCTTATAAAGATTGCCGTGCCGATTACCATAGGAGCATCGGTATTCAGCCTGACATCCATTATTGATGCGGCAATGATTATGCGGCGCCTGCAGGAAAGCGCGGGTTTTTCCTATGATGCAGCAAACAATCTGTGGGGAGCCTATACGGGAAAATCCATTACTATGTTTAATCTTGTGCCCACTCTGATTACAGCCATCAGCATCAGCATTGTTCCCACAATTTCGGCAGCTTTTGCCGTAGGAAAATATGACCAGGCGCAGAATGCAACCGAGCGAAGCCTGAAGGTTACTATATTGCTTACCGCTCCGTGTGCAGTCGGTATGGCATTGATGGCGGGACCTATACTTCAGCTCGTGTTTCATACCACCAGCGCAGAGTCCACTCTGAGTGTTCTTGGCTATGCCATTGTTTTTGTGTCTCTGGTGAGCCTTACAAATGCTATTCTTCAGGCTACGGGTCATGCGGTAATACCTGTTGTTCACATGGTCGTGGGAGGGGTTGTCAAGGTTATAGTAAATTATTTCCTTGTGGGCAATCCGGATATAAATATTGTCGGCGCACCTGTAGGTACAAATTTGTGCTACATTGTTATACTTGTACTTAATCTTGTTTCCATACGCAGGATTATAAAGATTAAATACAACATAGTCGGTTTGCTGATAAAGCCCCTTATATCGGTTGTGGCAATGGCTGCCGTAGTAATGGCTTTAAGAAATGCTACAGCGGCAATGGGTAATACTGCTTCGACCGTAATAACAATTGCGGCGGCAGCAGTGGTGTATGTAGTTGTTCTTCTGGTTGTGGGCGGTATGACCGAGGCAGATGTTGAGATGCTGCCGAAATCCCATAAGCTTATACCGATTATGAAAAAACTTAAACTGTTAAAGTAAGAAAGGGAATTTAATATGAGAATTGATAAATATCTTAAGGTGTCCAGAATAATCAAGCGCCGTACCGTGGCATGTGAGGCGTGCGAGCAGGGCAAGGTTACCGTTAACGGAAAGGTGGCAAAGCCTTCAGCAGATGTTAAGGTGGGCGATGTGATAGAGGTTACCTTCGGTGAAAAAACCTTGAAAATCCGTGTCGAGATAGTAACCGAGCATGCTCTTAAGGGAGATGCTCAGAATATGTATACCGTAATGTAATAAAAACGGAAATGTCCTCATAGAGTATTAGTAAACAAAATACTCAGGAGGGCATTTTTTATGGAATCAAAACAATTATCAAAAAAAGCAGACTGTCTGCACAATATCATAATGGAGAGCCGAAAAAAAATATCTGTTTCCGGTGTTGAAGATGTGGAAAGCTTTAACGAAGAGGAGATAATACTCCACACAGGCATGGGAGTTCTCATTATACGGGGGTGTGAGCTGCATATAAGCAAGCTCAGTGTAGACAGCGGGGAAACTGTTATAACCGGGGATATAAGCTGTCTGGATTATCCGGAAAATTTCGGCAAATCAAGAAGCGCAGGCTTTCTGAGCAGGCTGCTGCGATAGTATGGAGGTAATTAAGCTTCATGAGCTGTCGGTCTTTGCGGCATGTTTTTTTGCAGGTGCTGTCACCGGAATGATTTTTGATGTTTTCCGGGCTATACGCCGGTGCTTTAAGGTTTCGGATACTGTTGTCGCTGTTCATGATATGTTATTCTGGCTTATAGCATGTGTTGTTGTATATATGGCTATATATCTGTCCAACAGTGCCGAGCTGAGGTGGTTTGAGCTTGTTGGTCTTATGGCGGGAGTATGTCTTTATATGCTTAATCTGAGCAGGAGGTGTATCAAGCTTTTTTGCATATTGCTCAAAGGGCTATTCGGCTTTTTGAATTTTATGCTTAAGCCGGTTATTATTCCTCTGAAGGCTTTTGTGCGTTTGTGTTCCCGGCTTGTTGATGCTGTAGATGGCTTAAAAAGATATATTTTGTGTAATTTGCATAAGGTATTTTTAAAAACAAGTCATAAAACCCGGATTTTTAGTAAAAATATTTGTAAAAAATTTTTCTTTACATTTTTGAAACGGTAGTATATAATTATAATGTACTGTAATTTGTGTTTGAGGGGTATTTTCTATGAATCGTAAGACAAGACGCATTGCAAAGTTAATATTTTTTGTTGCAGTTGTGCTTATTGCCGGCAATGTGTATGCCAGCTACCGCAATGATATTTCTGCGTATAACGACCGTATAGAAGACCTTGACAGACAGCTGGAGGTTCAGAAAAACTACAGTAAAGAGCTTGATGCTGCAGGAGATGAATACATGTCTCAGGAAAATGTGGTCAGAATTGCCCGAGAGACATTGGGTCTTGTCAAATCCGGTGAAAAGTTTTTTAAGAATTACAACGACAATCAGTAAGATAAATTTAGGGGGATTTTTTTGGCATGCAGGTTGAACCGGGCAAAATACTAAAAGGAAAAATAAGCGGCATTACTAATTTCGGTGCATTTGTTGATATTGAGGGCGGCGCTACCGGACTGGTACATATTTCTGAAATTTCAAATGAATATGTAAAGGATATACACGACCATGTAAAGGTCGGCGACGAGGTGGAGGTAAAGGTTCTGCCTTTTGAAAAGGGTAATAAAATCAGCCTTTCCATCAAACAGGCGCTAAAAGAAAAAGGCGGGACAGAAGCCAGAGAAAAGAGCAATAAGGGTGAAAGACGTCCCCGTGGCAGAAGACCTGCTGCAAAGACGGATTTCAGTGTTCAGCCGGCAGAGTTTACATGGGGTACTGCATCAAACGAGCCTCTCAGCTTTGATGATATGCTTAGCAAATTCAAACAGTCAAGTGATGAAAGAATGCATGATATAAAAAGAAATATTGAGTCAAAACGCGGCACCGGAAAAAGAGGCGGCGGAAACTATTGATTTTTTGACGAAATATATTTGATTTGATGAATATTTTTTTGATAATCGCATATAATTTTAAAAAAAGGGTTGACAAACAGAAAGTTCTGTGATAACATAGTAAAGTAAACAGTGAGTACGCCGGAGTGGCGGAACTGGCAGACGCACAGGACTTAAAATCCTGCGAAGTTAACCCTTCGTACCGGTTCGATTCCGGTCTCCGGCACCACCGTGTGTCTTATATAATTTAATATTCTGTATCGCAGGGTAGAGCAGTCTGGTAGCTCGTCGGGCTCATAACCCGGAGGTCGTTGGTTCAAATCCGGCCCCTGCACCCAAATTATTTCCCAGTAAACAAGCCGTTTACTGGGATTTTTCTATTTTTATAAAAATAGAAAATCTTGGTGTGTACCGCAATTAATACCGCAACCAAGATTTTATACCGCAAAGGCAACTCTTATTCAGGGCTGCCTTGTTTTCTTTCGTATTCTTTTTTGAAGTGCGAAGCAATTCCTTTTTCGCAATATTTACATGAGCAAGACTTTTTACAAAGAGCATCCACATCAGCAAAGAAATCAGAACTATTAAGTTTTATGTCCAACATTGCATCTTGCCAATTCACATAATTAAAGCCCTTATTTAGCATAGATATTCTTCTCTTGTATTGAGAATCATAAAAATGACTGTAAACACTTTTATATACTGAGCGGACAACATTCTGTTTTACATCTTTATTTCTTTTATTGCTTGAAACTCGTTGTACTTTTTCAGCACAGTCCTTGGAACAGTATTTTTTACCATTCTTATATTCAAACCACTTTCCACATCCTTCTCTCTCGCATTGTTTCAAAGGAGCAGTCTTTGTTAAATTGTTTCTAAATAGATAATATAATGCATGTCTAAGAGATGGATAATTTATAACCGTCCTAAAATTAAATCCGCTATATCGTTCGAGTCGGATAGAAATCCCACTGCAATGCTGATTTACATCATTGATAACATCGTCAATCAGCGGTTCTACTTCTTCCTTTTTGAAACGGCCCCACTCATGTTCAGAGAGCGAATCAATCTTACTACAATCATATAACTCGCATATTTCAATTGCATTTTTAAATTCAGACTGCAGTTGTTTATAATCTTTTATTAAGGCAACGGGAACAAAACCGTCAATCCGTTTTGCATTCTTAATTTCAAACCATTCTCTTGAAACCCTTGTATCGTCCAAAAGTCCGAACCGAGAAATAAATATTTTCCAATCTTTATCTTCTTCGCAATTTAAAAAATGTGGTAACGCATTCGAGGTCGGTAATTCTTTCTTTTTAATCCCAGCAACTTCTCTATCGATATTTCCTTTTTTTGATAGGAGCGTATTTTTTATAGCAGGACTACCATCTCTAACATTTAATGAGCCGAATCTAACATAAATAGTATCATTTACAATACGAATATCACACAATTCAGGAGCTTTTTGTATAAACTCATCTAACAACATTATTACCCCTCCAAAAAATAAATTTACGAACATATACGAACACAACACACTGTGTTCGTATTTTATTATACAATAAAACCACAAACAAATCAAGTGTTTATACAATTTTATATTTGATTTTGTTTTATTAAGTGAAAGGGGGATATTTTAATGGGTGAGAAAATGATACTCACACGAAAAGAATTTGTATCGCTTATGCGAATCAGCGAACCCAAGGCACAGGAAATATTAAACTCCAAGGACTTCTATCCAGCCTTCAGAATCGGTCGCAGGGTGATGATAAACGCACAGCTTCTCCAAAAATGGCTGAACGAACAGTGCGGACAAACATCTGAATAAAATCACAATCACACAGACAAAGGAGGTCTTGCTATGAGCAAGAAATACAGTCGGTATGAAAGCACCACCTTCAGCCGAAATAAAACAAAGAAAAACGACAAGCATCCTTATAATCCGAACCGGAGAAAAGGAAAGTTTGCACATTTTTCAAAACAGCAGCCATCACGCAAAGCATCGCTTGGACACAAAAAGGTTACAGATGCCGAGCAGGTATAGGAAGTTTTAGAGGAAAGGTGGTGAGGACAAATGGAACAAATAAATATCGACAGCCGAATAAACTGGGTCGACTTTTACACCCCGTACCTTAAAAATCCGAAGCCGTGCGGAAAAGACAAAATGCACGCTTGCTGCCCTTTTCATCAGGAACGACATCCCAGCTTTTGGTTCAACACAAAGAACGGATGCTTCAAGTGCGAAGGATGCGGAGAGAGCGGAAACGCTACGATTTTTCTTTCAAAGATTAAAGGCATCGACAATGCCGAAGCCTACAAAGAATTACTGGAACTCGCAGGCATCGACACATCGGTAGAGCAGAAAAAGCAGAGTTCAAAGCCTGCACCGCTCCCCGATTACGGAGTCGAGCAATACGCAACCGAAAAGCACTTCATGGCAGAGTGGCTCAAAGACGAATGCGGTGTAACCGTAGGGACCGACCAAAGCGGTAAGCACATCAAGATACCGTACAAAGACCAAGACGGAAAGGTTCAGGCAACCCGAAAGCGATACAACCCAGCGAACCCGAACGGCAAGTTCAAATGGCAAAAAGGCTCAACCCTTTGCCTTTACGGATTGTGGAAAATCAAAGACTTCGCAGAGTACGCAATTCTTGTAGAGGGCGAAAGCGACTCGCAGAGCCTATGGATGCTCGGACTTCCCACCCTTGGCGTTCCCGGTGCTACAAACTTTCAGGCGAAATGGGCGGAACAACTCGCAAGCATACCGAGGTTATACCTCCACATCGAGCCTGACAAGGGCGGTCAGACATTCCGCCAGCAAATGATAAGCAAGTTATATGAGGGCGGATACGAAGGCGAGGTTTTGACCTTTACCCTTGGAGATTACGAGGTCAAAGACCCGAGCGAACTCTACGGCAAGAACGGAATGGATGCACTCGAGCAAGTGAGAACCGCAATGAGCAAAGCCGAAACGGTAGACCTCAAGACGGAAGCAGAGAACCTCCCCGACCTTGTCGCAGGGATGCCCGTGAAACTTCGAGAGCCGGACGGATGGAAACTCTCGGATGACGGCATATTCAAATACGACAGCCGAACCGAGCAATACAAGAGAGTCTGCAGAACCCCGATAATTATCGTGAAGCGACTGCGAAACATCGAAACCGATGAAGAAAAGATACAGATTGCATTCAAGATAAGAAACAACTGGCGATACGGCATTTTTAACTCAACCACGATATACCAAAGCCGAAACATCGTCAGCCTTGCAGACCTCGGAGCATTGATAACCAGCGAGAACGCAAAGCAAGTCGTGTCATTCTTGGAAGCACTCGAATCGGAGAACATCGACCGAATCAAAGAAGCAAAGTCGGTGTCGCAGCTCGGATGGGCGACCGAGAAGAACTTCCTCCCCGGACACGGTGGCGACATCGTCCTCGATGTGGAAGGGAGAACAAAAGAAATAGCACTATGCATGGAAGAACCCCAAGGAAGCCTTCAGGAGTGGATAGATATGGTTTCACCATACAGAAAGAATCGCATATTTGAGTTTTACATCGCTTCAGCACTTACTCCTCCACTTGTAGATATTCTCAAAGTCAAAAATATAATGGTTTACAATTGGTGGAGTTCGGGCGGTGGTAAAACGGCAGCTTTAAAAGTTGCAGCTTCAATATACGGAAACCCAGACGATATGCTTGTATCTTTTTATAGCACTCAGGTAGGCATCGAGCGTTCGATTGCACCGATACATCATTTGCCTTTATGCATTGACGAAAGGCAACTCGCAGGAAGCAACCAAGAAACATTGAACAGAATAGTTTATATGTTAACCGGGGAAAAAAGCAAACTGAGAGGAAGAAAGGACGGCTCGGTGGGGAAAGTTGAGAGAATCAGAGCATGGGCAATAGCCACAGGTGAAGAACCACTTGTAAAAACGGATACAAAGGATGGCGTAAGTAGCCGCACAATTGAATTATATGGTCGACCTTTTGAAGATGAAAAGGAAGCGAGCCGGATGCATAGAGCATTGACCTCTTGTTACGGAAACGTATGGAAGCCGTATATCGAAAATATTATCAATGCGGACCGTAACAGTATTGTGGATTTACACCGAAAATTCACAGAAGAACTTGACAATAAAAATGAAGGGCAAAGCCACTCTCACAGCGATGTCATCGCTGCCGCCTGTGTGGCAAATTATCTCGGCTCGATTTGGATATTCAAAGAAAACAAAGCGGAGGCATTCAACAATTCTCTTCAGATGGGTATTGACATTTTGCTAATGCAACCTTCAGCAGATGAGCGCAATGTCAACATGAAAGCTCTGCAATTTATGCATGAATGGCTTATTTCAAACCTAAAGCGGTTCACTGATGAATACATAACCCCAAGGTTTGGAATAAAAGAAAAAGATAAATTTCTTATATTTCCGCAAATGCTAAACGAAGCACTGAACAACAACGGCTTTGACCCAAAGAAAACTATGAAGTTTTTGAGAGAAAAAAAGATACTTCCAGAAAAAGATTATGGGCAAGTAGTAAAAAAAATAAACGGTGTGTCCACAAGGCTATATTGTTACGATGTTCCAACGGCAACAACAGTGCTTAATTCGATTTATTCTTCAGAACAAATTGGCTTCATCGAGATAGATGAAGATGACGACCTGCCATTCTAATGTAATTTATGTAACTTTATGTAACCACCGTAATACCGCATAAAATAAGAGTTTCAAAGTATTTGTTACAGATTACATAGAAATAAATATATATTATTAGAACAATGCAAGGACAACAGGAGCAAGAAACAATTATATGTTTTATTTCTTTTGGAATGTTTCTGTAACAAATTCAAAGAAACCCCAAATATAAAGCCATTTTACAGCGTTACACAAACGCACAGCGGAAGGAGATGAAACATCATGACAAAAAAACTACCGCCTCGCCTTCAGGAATTAATGGAGATAGAGAGCGAATTCAATGCGAAAATTATACCGATACCTATCGGAATGTTTGATGAAGGCATCGGAATAGATAACGAAACAGCACAAAAGCACATGAAGTTGTGCCTTGGAGCAAAAATACCTTATGTTACTATAAGTAACGGCATCCCGGTATCAGGAGCGATAAACAATCCTGCAGAGTCATACAAAACCCCGGCATCATTTGTAAGAAGTGACATATCGTGGTTTTTGGACAGCTCGGAAGAAGCAAAAAGGCTCGCTCCGCTGTTATCAGAACGACTTAAAGAGTTTTATGCAGTTTACAAATATATGCTTGCACCAAAGAAACTGTTAGATCGTAGCAATAATCGATTTACATACAATGGGTCCGGCAAGACATACGCAGCGGTTCAGTGGTGCTACGGAAATATATATGCAAGGCTTTCGAGCATTCTTCTGTTGCACTTTATGAAAGCCGTGGAATCTCCCGAAGCAGAAGCTTTACTCAAAGAGCCGTTGGACAAACTTCTCCCAACAACAAAAAAGAGGGACCGTTCATAAAACAGTCCGCTCTTTAGTAGTAAACCTGATGAAAAGCACTTTTACTCTTGAAAATATTATACTACATAACAGGAGGAAAGTCAATGGGTTTACCTGAAACAAACGAGGAAATCGTCAAAAAAATTCAGCAAGGAATTGATGAAGAATATAACCTGTTGCGGCTTTATGAACGAAATAAAAAATTCATAAGGTTAATGTTAAGAAAATCGTTCGTTGACGAAGCCTACCAAGAAGATGCGATGCAAGATGCGTATCTTTGTATGGAGCGAGCAGCACGGAATTTTGACATCAATGCAGGGTATAAATTTTCAACTTTCCTTGCTGGGTACTTAAAGGAGGTGATTGCGGATTATCGATATAAACACAGCGTTTCTATAAAAATCTCCACGGAGGCGCGGCAATTATATTTTAAAGCGAGAAAAGCGGAATCGGAACTTGCCGAAAGGTTCGGACGAAAACCGACAACCAAAGAGATTGCAGAATACCTCGAAGTTTCTGCCGAAGTTTTACAAGAATCACTAATTGCAAACCAAGAAATCAAAAGTTTACAACAGAGCGTACTTTCTGATGACGAGGACCTGCTCTTGCAAGATGCGATTTTTGATGAAAATTCTTTCGAGGAATATTCTAAAATCGAAGAATATGACCTACCGGAAATATTAAATTGCGCCGTCAACAAGCTATCTCCTACTTTAAGACGGTGCATAAGGTTAAGGTTTTACAGTGAGTACACAATCAAGGAAATTTCTGCAAAACTCGGTTTAACAACATATCAAGTGAGTGTAAATATCGATAAAGGAATAAAGGAACTAAGAAAAGACAAAACAATTCAAGCATTAAAAAATTATTATTGAAAAGGACAGTGATTTAAAATGAACAGCAGAAATAAAACAAAAACTTTCTCCAGTTTCGGAGAACAACTTCAAGCCGTTCACAATGCGGCAAAGCCGGGCGGTTATGTTGATGAACGACTCGCAAATCTTGTATCGGGCAATAACGAAGGTGTACCGACAGATGGCGGATATCTTGTTCAAGCAGATGTTGTAACAGATTTAAAAGATTTGATTTATGACGAAAATCCATTGCTTACGAATATCACAAGACTTCAGATAAGCACAGGAGCGAACGCATTAAAAATAAACGGTATAAACGAAAACAGCCGTGCAGATGGTAACAGGTTCGGTGGAATTATGGCATACTGGGAAAGCGAAGCTGCAGAAATTGCAAGTAGTAAGCCTTCATTCAAGCAGCACGAATTTAAACTCAATAAACTTGCAGGAATTTGCTATGCAACAGATGAACTTCTCGAAGATGCCCCTGCTCTTGGGGAGGTTATAAAGACAGCATTTTCAGAAGAATTCGAGTTCAAAGTTGCAGAAGCGGTATTGTATGGAACAGGCAAAAAGCAACCACTCGGCATATTCAATTCGGATGCTTTGGTAGTAATCCCCAAGGAAGCAGGACAGACAGAATTGATTACAGTTGAAAACCTCACAAAAATGCTTGCAGCCTGCGATGACAGACAGCGCAGAGCAGAATGGTATGTTAACAGAGATTTGATGTTTGCGTTGATGGCTTTAAGAATGGGAGATACTCCTGTGTTTATTCCGAAGGGTTCAATTGCAAATGCTCCGTATGATACGCTTTTTGGAAAGCCTGTACACTACATAGAGCAGGCAAACGAACCGGGGGCAAAAGGCGACATTATGCTTGCAGATATGTCACGATATACAATTATAGAAAAAGGCGGTATCAAAGCAACAGAATCTATTCATGTACGCTTCGTATATGACGAAACTGCCTTCAGATTCGTATATAGACTTGATGGCAAACCAACTGCAAAAGCCGTAACTCCTTATAAAGGCACACAGGCGATATCGCCATTTGTAACACTGGAGGCAAGAGTCGCAGAGAACACCGAAACAGAGTAAAGGGGTGGCACAATGAGATTTGGTAATTTAAGACACAGAATCTTGTTTGCTAAGCCTGCAGGGACCGTGACCAATGGCATGGGAGAAACGGTCCCTGCCTACTCTCTTTATCACCCGAGCCTTCCGCAACAAGAATTTTTCTCACAAGAAAATCAATGGACATTTCCTTCAGGTGAAGTTATTGACATTAACAATTGTCAATATGCTTTTTACGCAGAAGTTAATCCGCTAACAGGTAGACAATATGAGCAATCGCAAAAACTTCGAGCTGAAACAACATACCACATTCGCATCAGGTTTATTCCCGGACTATCAAGTGAAATGTATGTTATATTTGAAAACAAAAAACTTTTAATTGACTCCGTACTTGATGCGGATACAAAGTATCGAAGTATCAATATTGTTTGTCATGAAGTCTTATAGGGGGTATATAAATCTCTGTGAGTTAATCGCTCCAGACCGCAGCCCCCCTTCGTGTGAAATTTCGCAAAAGTTTTGAGGGGGATAGACCCACCATGAAAACAGCAAAAAACTGGAGGTGAGGCGGTGGGAAAGAGTGCAAAATGTGAAACTTTGCAAAAACTTATTGCAGAATTTAATGATAATGGTGGCCCGTCATTTTCACCTAAGTCGAGCAGAGATATGTTGTGCGGAGCAATTATATATGCTCATATCATAGGTGATATTGGAAAGACAGAAAAGGAGCAATTATTAAAGAAAGTAGAGCAAATATACAACAAAACAGTTTTGACGAAAGAAGGTGAAAACAATGGGATTTAAGAATATCGGTGCAACAATCTCCCTCAAAGATGGCGGATTTAAGTCGGGCATCAAAAGTGCAATATCGAACCTCGGAACATTCAAAAAGGGTTCGGACAGTGCCTCATCGTCCGTGAAAAAATTCGGGTCGCAGGCGAACTCTGCTGGGTCGAGCCTTGCTTCGATGGGTAAAAAGGTAGCCGGAGCAGTAGCCGCATACGCAGGCTTCAATCAGGTGAAAGATTTCGTCACAGATTGCGTAACAGGCGTTATGGAATTGGAAAGAGCCAACACTCGACTCGAAACCCTTATGATGAATGTCGAGGGAACGACAAAAGCACAGGTGCAAGAACTCATCGGATATGCTGATGCATTGGAACTCGTAACCACAATCGAGGGAGATGCAACGACAGCCGGAGCATCGCAGCTCGCAACCTTCCAATTGCAATCCAGCACCATCAAAACCCTTATGCCTGCCTTCCAAGACTTGGCGGTCGCACAGTACGGCGTAAATGTTACCCAAGAGCAGATGATACAATCAGGTAACCTTATCGGTAAGGTTATGAACGGCTCGGTCGGTGCATTGACAAAGGCTGGTGTTTCCTTTACCGAACAACAGGAGAAAATCCTGAAAACAGGAACGGAAGCAGAGAAAGCCGCAACGCTTGTAGAAGTGCTAAACAAGAACTTCGGTGGACTCGCCCAGCAGATGGCACAGACGGACGAAGGTAAAATCGTCCAGTTGAAGAACGCATGGGGGTCGGTCAAGGATGAAGTCGGCTTCGCAGTTATGCCCGTCATTTCAGGAGCGGTCAACTTCCTCGCACAAAATATTCCAAGAATTCGGGATACCGTTTCAAGTGCCATGAGCTATGTGTCAAGTGGACTCTCAACCCTAAAAACAGTCGGTTCGGAAGTATGGGGAGCGATGAAAACAGGACTTGATATAGTTACAAACAATTGGAACTTACTTAGTCCTATTATTTACGGAGTTGCAGGTGCTATAGGTGCATACAAATTAGCGGTTGCAGGATGTACTGCAGTTGAAAAAATCTCCCTTGCGGTATCCAAAGCAAAGAAAGCTATAATGATTGCCGAGGGACCGGTGATGGCAGCATACACGGCGGCTCACTGTGCGTTATCAGCTGGATATGGGCCATTAACTGCTGCACAATGGGCATTTAATGCAGCCGTGTCAGCAAATCCAGTAGGAGTTGCAGTTGTGGCTATTGGTGCATTAATTGCCGTAGGTGTGGCTTTGTGGAAAAACTGGGACAGCGTTTCAAAGTTCTTTGTTAATTGCTGGAGCGGTATAAAAACAGCATTTACGGCTGGGGTAAACTGGATTAAGAGCAACATAAAGAGTATAGTTCTCTTTATCATAAATCCTTTTGCTGGAGTATTTAATTATCTTTATACAAACTTTGAAGGCTTTAGAACATTTATAGATGGCATAGTTATATCAGTAAAAACTTCATTTCAAAATCTATGGAACGGAATCGTGTCCGTATTTTCGGGCGTGGCTTCGTGGTTTGGTGGCATCTTCTCATCCGCTTGGAATATGGTCGTAAATGCCTTCTCGGGCGTGGTCGGCTTCTTCCAAGGAATATGGAACACGATAAAAAATATGTTTACCAGCATAGGAACGAGCATCGCAGACGGAATATCGGGTGCATTCAAAGCCGTAGTTAACAGCGTAATAAGTTTCGCAGGAAACATCATCAACGGCTTCATAAACTCGATAAACTGGGCAATCGGAGTCATTAACAAGATACCCGGTGTCAACATTACGAAACTGCAGACCGTGAACCTTCCGATGCTTGCGAACGGCGGTAACATTACCCGTCCCGGCGATGTAATTGTCGGCGAAAGAGGCCCCGAGATGTTGCACCTTCCTAAGGGTGCATCGGTTGAACCGCTCGATAGAAAGACTGGCGGAAACACCATCAACCTTACTTTAAACATAGATGGCACTGGTAAGGATTTGAAATCATTAGGTCGGGATATCGTTAACACAATTGTCCCCGAACTTAAAATGGCATTAGCTGTATTGTAAAAAGAAACCAAGAGGACTAATTCAAATGTCCTCTTGGGAACTATAAAAAAAGGAGGTTTTGTCAGATGATTAAAAGAACCGGGCATTTTATAATCGATGTGCCACAGTGCATCGGAGAAAGGGCAAGAATATATTGCACGACTGAACCGCACAAAGTTGTACCAACGGAAAAAATCGCAGAACTCCGAATGAAAAGGCTGACAAATATAATAAAAAATAATCAAGCGATAAGCAGAGCATCTGCTAAAATTCAAAAGAGTTTAGTAAACATCTTATAAACAAATCAGGAGCGGTTCACTTCCGCTCCTGACAAGGTAAATATTCAATTATATCCTGTGGCTCGCATTGCAACTCGGTACAGATGCGGTCAATGACATCCATGTGGACCGTTTCGTCCCTTCCCATTTTGGAAATGGTAGAGGGCGAAGCTTTAATCATCAAACGCAACTGCTCTTTTGTCATTTTGTGTTCAATAAGTTTAAACCACAATTTATTATAACTAAAAGGCATAACAAACCTCCTCTGCACTTTTTATTTTATTATAGCATACAAAATCAACTAATTCAAGAGATAATATACACTTTTAGAAATATTTCTATAAAAAGTGTTGACTTAATTCTACATTTATGATAGAATTATTATAGTTAATATAGAAAGGAGCAAAAAACGATGCAAACAATAACGAACGCAGCCGACCTCAACGCACAGAGCATACCAGACAGGGAAATCGAGGGCATTGCAAGAAGCATCCTCAACCTTGCGGACACGGTAATGGCAAAACCGGGAATGAGGGAACGCTACGAAGCATGGAAACAGAAAAGAAAAAGCAAAAGGAGCGATTGTCAATGAAAGAGAAAATTTTTTGTAATGAGTTCTTAATGGTGCGTATTAACCATGATGCAATGTCGATAGATAACCTTGCCAGCATGATTAATATGACCACAGAAACCTTACAGGGTAAACTTGAAGAATATGAGTTCTTAGATTTGGATGAAATAAACGACATTCTCAATGCATTGAATGTGTCTTCAAAAGATGAATGTCGCCTGTTGTTTTTCTTCTATGCAGAAGAAAGCAAAAATGCACATTTTAATTTATACAAGGCTATTGTAGAAAACGATATTGATATAACAACAGTGGCTTCCGAAATAGGCGTTACTACAGGAACATTAATAAACAAAATTGCTGGGCGGTCAGAGTTTAGATGGAGTGAAGTAATTCGTATCAAGGAAAAATTTTTTACTGATTATACGCTTGATAATCTGTTCGAAAGGGGCGTAGCAGCATGAACATATGTACAGATAAAGAGAAACAACGATTATGCCATCTGCTTGAAATACACTCTGAAGAATTAAGCATTATAAAAAGAGCACTTTCCGAACCACAACTAATTGCAAAAATCAAACAGGACAAAGCCCTTGTTTATGACCGCATCATCAGTGAACTTATTGGAGAGTTTATAGACGATGATACGATTATCGGCATAGCATTTCTACTCGGAACAATGCAGGGCAAGATTTCCGAACGAAAGAAAAACTCCGACCAGCGCACCACCGCCAATCGGAGTATATAAACATAACACACAGACGAAAGTGTTGTGCAATGTTACAATGATATTATATCACAGTTTTTTGCATTGCACAACACTTATTTTGTAAAAACTGGAGGTATTCATAAATGGCAAGAAAAAGAGCAAATGGAGAAGGTTCAATAAAACAAAGAAAGAACGGCACATGGGAAGGTCAATATTCCTTGGATGGCAAAAGGAAAAGCGTATACGGCAAGACACAGGCTGAGGTTAAAACCAAACTGCGAAACATACTGACAGAAATCGAAAATAACACCTATTCCGAACAGGGAAAAATGCTATTTACGGACTGGCTGAAGGAATGGCTCGAAGTTTACGCAAAGCCGAATGTAAAACCATCAACCTTTGACAGTTACCACGGCTATGTTTACAAGCATATCATCCCTTGGTTTCCCAAAGTAGCGATAAAAGATTTGAGGGCAGACACTCTCCAGCGTTTCTTAAATGATAAGCTGAAATCAGGCAGGCTCGATAAAATAAAAAATCCTGAAACAGGAAAACTCGAAACAAGACCGGGCGGACTGTCCGAAAAGACAATAAAAAATATTTATAATATGGTTCACGCAGCACTAAAACAAGCGTATATCAACGGCATTACACAACGAAATATAGCGGACATGGTAAAACCTCCAAAACAGAAACGCAAGGAGATTGATGTTTTTACCTTGGAAGAACAAGAAAAGATTATCAGAACTGTGAAAGGAAGCCATGAACGACTGGCATTCGGGATAACCCTCGCCTTGTTTACAGGAATCCGAGCCGGAGAACTTTCAGGTCTAAAATGGGAAGATATAGACTTCGAAAAATCCGAAATGAAGATACGAAGAACCTTAAACAGAGTCGGCTCACACGATGGAGTCAGTAAAACGAAAATCGTTATAGGAGAACCCAAGAGCGAGCGTAGTAAGCGAACAATTCCTCTGCAGGGTTTTATACTTGCTATGTTAAAACAATGGAAAATACGGCAAATATGGGAGCAGAAACGAGCCGGAGAACTATATAACGATGACGGCTATGTTCTTGCAAACGAGTTCGGAGGCTATGTCGAGAACCGAACCTACCGAGATACTTATACAAAGATTTTGCAAGAAGCAGAGGTGCGGTATTTACATTTTCATTGTTTGCGACACACCTTCGCTACCCGAGCCTTGGAGGCTGGATTTGATATAAAAGCACTTTCGGATATACTCGGACACGCTGATGCAAGCACAACACTAAACCGATATGGTCATGCATTACCCGACCACAAACGAGCAGCAATGGAAAAACTGAATTTTTTATACAAAGAAGCATAATCGGGAAAGGGA
>JAFUPN010000026.1 GCA_017481205.1 Clostridia bacterium
AAATATTTAAGTCCGTAGACCAAAGTTTCTTAGAAGTTTAAGCTCAAAAATTTGCTAGCTTTACTAGTTTTAAAAAGCTTGTTACTCAAATTCTCTTTAACGAGAACCTCAATTATGCTGTTTATTTTTCAAAGTTCAATCTGCTGTCTCAACTGACAGCTTAGTTATGATACCACACCCAAAACAAAAAGTCAAGCGTTTTTTTAAAAAAAATATAATTTTTTTGACGGTTTTACCAATTTGTCAACAAATCAACCTTGATTTTGCCTTTTGTTGTGATATTTGTTCATAACAATGTTTTCAAAAATCCTTTTGAATGCAACAAAGCCGGTTTCATTCTCTCCGAGAGCCATAACCAATACCGATACAAACCCCATTCTGTTTGCACCGAGCATATCTGTAAATACCTGGTCGCCCACAAAGCAAATATTCTCACAGGGAACGCCAAGCTCAGAAGCAATTCTCCGAAGATGCTTTTTCCTGGGCTTAAACGCTCTTGAAGCATAGGGCACTCCGAGATTTTTGCAGAATGAATCCACCCTCTGCGGTTTATTATTTGAAACAATACCGTATTTTATACCTTTTGAGCTGAGAAATTCAAAATATTCCAAAACCTCCCTTGTAGGCTCGGGCTCCTTATGTATAACCAAAGTATTATCTATGTCAAAAATAACCGCCTTGATATTATTTTCCTTGTAAAAGCTGCCGTCAAGCTCCCATACGCTTTTTACACAAAAATCAGGATAGCATTTTTCAAGCATACAATAACCTCCGAAAAAAACAACGGGAATCAGAAGTAATATCCAATTCCCGTTTTTTTAATTATTTATTCAAATAATTTTTAGCAATCTCATTGACTGCCCTGCCGTCTGCTCTACCTTTAATCTTTGGCATAACCTCTGCCATGATTTTTCCCATGTCCTTCATTGAAGAAGCACCGGTTGCTTCAACAGCGGCTTTTACGATTTCGTCTAATTCGTCATGAGATAATTGGGAAGGCAAATATCCCATAATTATGTCGATTTCTTTTTTTAAATCGGCGATAAGGTCGTCCCGTCCGCTTTTTTCATATTCGGGGAGCACATCCTTGCGCCTTTTGAGCTCTTTTGCAATGACCTCGATAACACCCGCCTCGTCAAGCTCGGCTCTAGTATCTATCTCAACCTGCTTTATTGCTGCTCTGATACTTTGTACTGCGTTTTTCTTAACAGTATCTTTTTCTTTCATGGAGAGTTTCAAATCCTGTGCCAATTGTTCCTTTAAGCTCATAGCCTTGTCCCTCCTATTTCAAAAAATTATCTATAAGAACGCTTTCTGGCTGCTTCTGATTTCTTTTTACGTCTAACGCTGGGCTTCTCATAGTGCTCTCTCTTTCTTATTTCAGACAAAACACCTGATTTTGCGCACTGTCTCTTAAATCTGCGAAGCGCACTGTCCAAAGACTCGTTTTCTTTAATTCTGATTTCTGCCATTAAAATTCCCTCCCTCCGTTACTGCTTTGTGTTTTCAACACATAACGGAATCAGACAAAACGTACACAAGGGTAATTATACAATTAAATTTGCATAATGTCAAGCACAAAATTTCATATTTATGATATTTTCGCATACTATTTATATTTCGCACTGAAATCCTGCGCTTTTTTCTGTGAAGGTATACTCGCTTCCATCAGGCATTACAATATTTTTGGTCACACCCTGGGGAGCGTTGACCAGAATTGTAAATTTGCCGCCGTCGGTCTCCCAATGCACATCAACAAAACCAAATCTGGTGGGAACTCTGCCCTTTGCATAAGTAAGCCCGCCTGTATATGGGATAATATTTATTTCATCCTCAAACGAATGCTTAACACCCAGGATATTTGACGAAAACTCATGGGTAGGCGCACAGCTCCAGGCGTGGCACTCGCTTCTGGGATTGCCGGGATTTTCGCACCAGGTGGTACAGTGATTGTCTATCATTTCCTGCCATCCGTCAAAGAGGCCGAATGCCTTGTCGTATATGCCGCATTTTTCTATTGCTCTGAACAAATAGTAGTTCATGGAGAAAGATGCTCTTTTGATACTCATATCAAACAATTTTTCTGATATCAGACCAAGCTTATCCTCCGGAGCAACACCGGAAAGAATCGACCATATCGCAGTGTGCACACTGTAGTTATCACTGTTTGTACCGTCACGGTACATCCCCTTTGCCTCATCAAAGCAACGGCTGTTTATCATATCCTTTATCTGTGCATAACGCTTTTCATAGTCCTCGGCAAGTCCGCTTCTGCCCACCTTGCGGCAGATATATGCCGCATCCTTGAGTGCACAGGCATAATACATATTATATGTAGTGATTGCCTCGCCCTCGGCAACCGGAGGCTTGCCTGCATACCAGCCGTCAACCCAATCCTGGTAATCCCAGTATATTGAATCATGGATATAGCCTTTGTCTCGCACCTGATTGTCAAAGCAGGCAAATATCTTGTCCATAACACCGGTGTATCTTGCCGCAAACTCAACATCCTTTGAATACTCAAGATAATCTCTGAGAAGGTATACAAAGAAGAAGGAAAAACCGGGAATTATCTGCACATACGAACAGGGATAATTTGCACAGAGCATGCCGGATGGCTGCTGCGAAGCCGCAAATTCCGAAATACACTTCCTTACCATTGATGTGTCGTGAGTAAGACGCATTGTCACCGCACATTCTATAGCGGTATCCATTACATACTGCTGCTGTTCATAGAATGGGCAATCCATATATATTTCATGGGCACAGCATTTGAGTGTGTTTATACTGATATCCCACATTTTGTTGTAGTTTTCGTCAGAACATTCAAAGCTTCCTGTGATATCAAAGGGATAGTTTACACGGTATGCTCTTGCAGCTACAACATTTTCTGCAGGGTTTTCACATTCGATACGTACAAAACGGAATGCCCTGTACCAGAAAGGAGCAAAGGTCATATCCTCCTCGGAACAAACCACATCATATGCTCCGCGGAGCTCGCCGGATATGTCATCACGAAGGCGCTTATCTTCCCCGAACTGGTAGCATTCTGCATATAGTATCTTATATGTACAGCCTGCCTTAAGGTCAAACTCAACCTTAGCTGTGATGTACTCACCCGAGTCAAGCTCAATAAAGCCTTCACCCCGGTTTATAATCTTAAGTTCCGCGGGCTCCTGGGGATATATAATAGGAATAGGTCTGGGTGCAAGATACACCGGCTTGCCGATTCCGTAAATATTTCTATCCTCTCCGGTGAAATCAAAAAATCCGCATTCCTCTACGGGAAGCTCGACAGCATTTCTTCTTCCTTTTATATATTCAAATGGAGGAACAAAGGCGATTCTGTCATAGAGTGAATTTGCCTTCATAAGCTCTCTGCTCTCTATATATTCACATCTCCAAGTGGTATCGGTGGTGATGCGCACATCACCTGCAAAGCACTCTGCAATAACCATTGGCTTTATAGAGCGCAGGCAGGAAGAAAAATCCATCTCATCGGTTACATGCATAACAGTAACACGGATTTCATTTTCTCCGGACTTAAGATTTATATCAACGGTTTCATAATATCTGATATCAGATGCACTGCGACAAGGTCCCTCACATACATACTCGCCGTTTACATACAGAATGTATCTGCATGCGGCATAGATATTTATACTTGCGGTAATATCGCAATCCATGGTGAACACTTTTGAAAACTCAAATATCCCTTTATCTGTGGGAATACTCTTTGGTGCTATGAATAAAGATTTCATACTTTTCCTCCGATGGTTACATATTTTTTATAAATGATTTAAGCTTATCTGCAATTATCCTGTGACCGGCATCGTTTGGATGAAGGCCATCGGGCATATAAGCATTTTTCACTTCCTCAATGGCAGGCTGTATTCCCCCTGCGGCGTAAAGGTCGAGCACGGGCAGTGAATAATACTCTGCCACCTCGCGGATTATATTAACATATTCCCTGAGGGTTGCCACTCCATCTTCTTTGCTTCCGCCGGTATTATTGAACTCACAGATTCTGTGCAAAGGAGTGATAATGATGACGGGCTTTCCGAGATATTTTTTATAAGACCGGAAAAGAGATAGTGACATGCACCGTAAAAGGTATCGGGTGTCCTGTCGGAAAAGCCGCCGATTGGCGCATCCCCGTGACCGTAATCATTGGTACCGCCAAACACCACTACAACATCTGCATCATCATCCATCTGAGCAAATCTCTCAGAAAATGAGTTTACATCCACATAATCATTCTTGGGGCGGTGAGGTGTACCCTTCTGCAGAGCAAAGCGAGTGCCGCTGATGCCGTAGTTACGAGCCTCTGCAAGTCCCAGCTCTTCCTTAAGAAGTGCATGATATATCTTGTCCTTGCCGCTGGTGCCGACACCCTCGGTGATGCTGTCGCCAAGAAAATTTATTTTGAGATTTTTTGTTTCCATAATATGCATCCTTTCAATGTTATATAATACAGATTTTTACTGTCTGTTTCTGATTTGTATTATAGCGGATTAAAAATGGTTTGTCAATAAAATAAAAAGCCAAAACAGCAGACCAAACATTTTACGGTTTAGTCTGCTGTTTAACATACTATCACTCACCCGAAGAGTGAATTTCACACTGCGCAGCGGTTTATTTCATATGGTGCGAATCACAAAATCCGGAAAAGCAAAAAACGCACCGACCGTTTAATGTCATAAAATGAAGAGGAATCCGCTAAAAAAGCGGATTCCCCCGTAAGTATATATCAGCAAATTCAATCATAGCTCAAAACACATTAAACCATGCCATTGAACGTTCAGTGCATTTTTTACTTTTCCGTCAGCCCGGAGGCCATTCAAGATTTCTACCTGCCAGCAGATGGAAATGCAAATGCTGCACTGTCTGACCGCCGTCACGTCCGCAGTTGTTTACAAGGCGGAAACCGTTTTCAGCAAAGCCTTTGTCACGGGCAAGCTTGCTTGCCACAGTGAATATGTGACCTACAACATCCTTATTGCTATCGTCAAGCTCCAGAGCAGATGAAATATGAGCCTTGGGCACAATGAGAATATGCACGGGAGCAACCGGGCTTATGTCATTAAATGCCGCAACAAGCTCATCTTCATAAACATATTCTGTGGGAATTTCTCCGTTTGCTATTTTACAAAAAATACAATCTTCCATATTAACATCCCTTTCATCTTATTATTAACCATCATCTCAAGGAATAGGAAAAATGGATTTGGAATGTACAAACTGAACCGCAGCAAAGCGGAGGGTTACCCGAAGCTGTACAACGGTACAGCGAGAGGTGAAGTTTGTGCATAGCAAAAAGATGAATCATCATCTTTTTGCGTTCCGGGCCATTTTTACATTCCGTTTATTTAATATAATTAACTACTGCCTCCAGTGCTTCATCTACCTTTGAAGCATCCTTACCGCCACCGCGAGCCATATCGGGCTTACCGCCGCCTGAGCCACCTGCTATTGCAGTGATATTTTTGATGATATTGCCTGCTTTAACTCCTGCAGCAACAGCAGCCTTATTTGCCATACAGATAAATGAAATCTTATCATCCTTGATACCGCAAAGAACAACAACTGTAGGCTCGGTAGCCTTGTCTCTTATCTGCTCTGCGGAAACAATGATTTCGTTCATATCCATATCATTTTTGCCTGTGATAACCTTGATTCCGTCAACATCCTTTGCATTGCCCATAATGTCGTCTGCGGCACTCTGAGCAAGCTTGGCTCTCATTGACTCAATCTGTCTGTTGGCTTCCTTAAGCTCTGCAACAAGCTTTTCTGCCTTGATATCTATTTCATTAACATTAGACTTGATAACATCTGCAGTCTTTGCAATGAGTGCTTCCTTGCGGTTGATGTATTCCATAACACCAAGACCGGTTATAGCCTCAATACGTCTGGTACCTGCCGCAACACCTGCTTCGGACAGAATCTTGAAAAGACCTGCCTGTGCAGTGTTTGTAAGGTGAGTACCACCACAGAATTCCATTGAATAATCGCCCATGGTAACAACTCTTACAACATCGCCGTACTTCTCGCCGAACTGTGCAGTTGCACCAAGCTTCTTTGCTTCGTCTATGGGAAGCTCCTTAACCTCGATGGGCATTGCTTCCATAATAGCCGCATTAACCTTGTTTTCTACCTCTCTGATTTCCTCAGTGGTCATAGCCTCAAAGTGTGAGAAGTCGAAACGAAGGTGATTTGCATTAACCTCAGAGCCTGCCTGTGCAACGTGAACACCAAGAACCTCTTTAAGTGCCTTGTGGAGAAGGTGGGTTGTGGAGTGGTTGCGGCAGATTGCCATTCTGTTGGTCTTGCATACTTCAAGAGTAACCTTTTCTTCACTGCTGATTGTGCCCTCGAGCACCTCAACAAAGTGGAGATAAATACCGTCGCCTGTCTTTTTGGTATCAACAACCTTAGCCTTAGCAGATGCAGTCTTTATAATACCCTTATCGCCTGCCTGACCGCCCATTTCTGCATAGAAAGGAGTCTTGTCGGTAACGATAACACCGCTTACGCCTGCATTCATAGCCGCGCAAACCTCACCCTCGGTTGCCATACCCACAACAGTTGCTTCAAGAGTAAGGTCGGTATAGCCGGTGAACTCTGTAGCCTTTGCGTTTTCAAAATTATAGCTTTCCTCTGCATCCCAGCTGGAGCCGTCTTTTCTTGCTTCACGGGCAGTGGTTTTCTGCTTGAGGAGCTCTGCATCAAAGCCCTCACGGTCAACAGTAAGTCCGTTTTCATCACAGATTTCTACAGTGAGGTCAATGGGGAAGCCGTAGGTATCGTTGAGCTTGAATGCCTTGTCGCCTTCAAGAACAGTCTTGCCTGCCTGCTTTGCTTCTGCTATATATTCATTGAGGATAGTGATGCCGTTGTCAATAGTCTTGGCAAAACGTTCTTCCTCAATTCTGATAATCTTCTTGATATATTCTCTCTTTTCGTCCAGCTCGGGGTAGCCCTGCTTGGACTCGTCAATAACAGTATCTGCGACCTGATAGAGAAACTCGCCCTGTACATTAAGAAGCTTGCCGTGACGTGCGGCACGTCTGAGAAGTCTTCTGAGAACATATCCTCTGCCTTCGTTTGAAGGAATAACACCATCGGAAACCATCATAACAGTGCTGCGGATATGGTCGGTAATAACACGGAGAGAAACGTCTGTTTTCTCATTCTTCTTGTACTCAACCTTGGCAATATCGGAAATATGCTTCATTATATTTGCAACGGTATCAACCTCAAAGAGATTATCCACACCCTGTACAATTGCCGCAAGACGCTCAAGACCCATACCTGTATCGATATTGGGGTTTGCAAGGCGGTTGTAGTTGCCGTCTTCGTCCTTGTCAAACTGAGTGAACACCAGATTCCACACTTCCATAAATCTGTCACAATCGCAACCAAGCTTACAGTCGGGCTTGCCGCAGCTGTATTCAATACCTCTGTCAACATGAATCTCTGAGCATGGTCCGCAGGGACCTGTGCCGTGCTCCCAGAAGTTGTCCTCCTTGCCCATCTTAACAACTCTCTCGGGGTCAACGCCAATTTCATTTATCCAGATATCTCTTGCCTCGTCGTCATCCTCATATACAGTAATCCAGAGCTTGTCTGCAGGGATGCCTACAACATCGGTTAAAAATTCCCAACCCCAAGCAATAGCCTCGTGCTTGAAATAGTCGCCGAATGAGAAGTTACCCAGCATTTCAAAAAATGTACCATGACGTGCTGTCTTACCAACACACTCAATATCCGGTGTTCTTATACATTTCTGACAGGTGGTAACCCTCTTGCGCGGAGGAATTTCAGCACCTGTGAACCACTTTTTCATAGGAGCCATACCCGAGTTTATAAGCAGCAGGCTGGCATCGTTTTTGGGAACCAGTGAAAAGCTTCCCAGCCTGAGACAGCCTTTTGATTCAAAAAAGCTCAAAAAGTCCTCTCTCAGTTGATTAAGTCCCTTTTTTTCCATTATATCAAATCCTTTCATCGGACAAATTTTACATTAACTTATATTTTATATCATTTAAGGGGTTTTTGTCAATATTTTTCGACTCACTCAAAAATCTTATCGGCAATATTTGCAAAATCCTGCAAAGTAAGTGTTTCGCCTCTGCGTTTTTCATCAATTCCCACAGAATTGAGCACCTCAATTATCTGCTGCTTATCCTTAGGAAAAGCACCGCTGTTTGCAAGGGCATTGGGCAGAGTCTTTCTGCGCTGACCGAAAGCAGCTTTAACCACTGTGAAATACTGCTTTTTATCCTTCACCTCAACAGGCGGTTTTTTACGCATTTTAAGCATGATAACCGAGGAGGACACCTTAGGCTGTGGTATAAAGGAGCTTGGAGGCACATTAACAATAACCTCTGGCTCGCAGTAGAAGTTGACCGCAACACTGAGTGCACCGTAATCCTTGGTAGAAGGCTTGGCGGCAATGCGGTCGGCAACCTCCTTTTGTATCATTACAACAAGAGCAGACATGGGCAGCTCTTTTTCAAGAAGTCCCATTATAATAGGAGTAGTTATATAATAAGGCAGATTTGCAATAACCTTAACCTCACCGCCGCCGAATTCTTCGTCAATGAGCTTTCTGATATCAGTTTTCATTATGTCTGCATTAATAATTTTAAGGTTGTCAAACTCTGCTGTATTTTCTGTAAGAATAGGTATAACCGTATCATCTATTTCCACGGACACAACCTTGCCGGCACTCATGCACAGCCTCTGGGTAAGGGTACCAAATCCGGGACCGATTTCCAGTACATTGGAGGTCTTGTCTATGCCTGAGGCGGCAATCATCTCGTCAAGAACTCTGTCGTCTATAAGAAAATTCTGCCCAAGAGATTTGGAAAAACGAAATCCGCTTTCGGCAAGAATCTGTTTTATAACGTCGGGTGATGTAAGCTTTCTCATTTATTTATCCTCATCTATATAATTAAATTTATTCTGTCATAAGCATATATGCTATGAACGTTATTTCAATTTTATATCTGCATCCGATATTCTCGGCTCCGCTGTTCTTCCTATTTTATCACATATTTTCTTCAGATACAACCATTTCCTTATCTGTCATAAGCTCCGCAAAGGACAAAATCAGCGAGGTTTCACACCAGCAGGAAACTTAAAGGAATAGGTCATTACCCATGAGGAACAATAATTTGCCGCAGCCTCTGCATAATCCAGCAATTTTTTGTCACCGGTGGTCTCATAAAGCACAATACAGCTCTCTAAAAGCCCGAATGCACTTTCAGAATCCAGTGCGCTAAAGCTTATTTTATACGCGTACTCTCCATTTCCATATGACTATAACATTCCATATGATTGTAACACAGGAATGAAATAAATGCAATAAAAATAAGATGTTAAAAAATAGCTTGTCAGCTCCATACTATTTTTTAACATCTCCAAATTATCTCAGGCACCGGTACCGCAAAGTACCGGGTTTTCGTTGGACATAAGGATATAATTAGTATTCAATCTGTACAGTTCTTCCCTCATTTGCCGAGTCAATAACCGCTCTGCATACCTTAACTGTAGCCATGCCCTCACGTCCATCGGTGGGAACAGGCTTATCCTCAAGGATTGCATCAAGGAATGCATTGTGCTCGCCCACTACATTGTGATTGTCAATGGTGATGGGATAGCGTACATACACCTCGTTTTCCTGCTCCTTGCCAAAGGCTCCGTCAAGGACTTTTCCGCTTTCAACCACACGCTCTCTGTGCACAGTGATAAAATTGTCGGTATTGTCAACAATAATAGTACCCTTGGTTCCGTAAAGCTGGGTTTTCATTGTATACGGACGCTTACAGCCTGATGATGTAAACATCTTGCCGATTACATTATTGGGGAATTTAAAAATCGAAACAACGCAGTCATCTGTAGGCAACTCTGTGAGAACCTTTTTTGTGCTGTACGCAGTGGTCTCCGTGGGGTTGCCGGCAATCCATCTGAGCAAATCGATTGCATGACATGCACCGCCGATAACGATGTGACGGAGCGGGTCTGCTCTCCAGCTGGTCTTATCTGTAAAAGAAGAATAATCGTGGGCATAGGTGGACTCTACATAAAAGAGCTCGCCTATAACACCGGTGTCATAAAGCCTCTTTGCCTCAATAAAGCCGGGGGTAAGGCGGCATATCTGACCAATCATAAGTTTTTTCCTGCTCTCATCCTCTGCCTTTATCATCGCTTCGCAATCCTCAATGGTAAGTGCCATTGGTTTCTCACAAAGAACATGCTTGCCCGCATAAAGTGCCTTTACTGTTATTTCTCTGTGAGCCTGGTCGCCGGTGGCAACAATGAGTGCTTCTATATCAGAATTCGCCAGCATATCGTCTATATCAGTATACAGCTGTGCGTCCAATTCAAATTCTTCGTTTCTTTTTTTCGCCGCTTCTATATCTCTGTCACACAAAGCCACAACCTGAGCTCTCTTCTGAGACTTGAGACCGGCAAGATGTATTGCTGAAAAGCTTCCGCATCCGATTAAACCTATTTTTATTTTTTTCATATTGGCCTCCTGTGTTTTTTTGATTATGGCATCATTGTATCACATATATCTGACGATACAAATACAAAAAACAACATTTCAGATACGATTTTGTTCTCAAGAAAAAATCATGTTTTGATTTACATATTATTTTATATTGACAAATCCGGGTCTGTTTAATATAATTGAAACAAATATAAAATTGTTCACACATGAATTAAAATTCACTTTTTTTGTAAAGGAGCGGCAGTTTTATGATAACATACATAAGCCGTAATCTCAAAACAGTTATAAATATCAACCGGATTATACACTGCCTGCACATAACCCTCACTCCCTACCGCACCCATCCGGAAGAGTACCATGATTTCTGGGAATTTGCCTATCTTGAATCAGGCGAGGCAGTGGCAAAGAGTGATGATGATTTTGTGCACCTGCATGCCGGAGATATAATATTTCACAGACCAAACGAAATTCATACTACCAGGATAAAAAATTCTACATCGGCAAAGCTTCACTGTGTATCCTTTAAAACCAACAGCAAGACCATGAGACTCTTTGAAAAGCGCCATCTCACACTTCCGCCGGAGCTGCGCAGCTTGCTAAACGAAATGTTTGATATTGCCGACCGAACCTTCCGTGACAACTCCGATGATAAGTATGTGGGAGTAGCCATAAGCGAGACGGCTCCCACCGGCGGTCAGCAGCTGTACAAAAATTTTTTGGAGGCCTTCCTCATAAAGCTTATACATATAATAGAAAACGAAACAAACTCCGTTACCTATGGCTCAAAGGAAGATTTTGAAAAAATTGTTTTCCACAACATCACCGAAAAGCTCAGCGAAAACGTGTATTCTACCATGTCGGTAGAGGAGCTGTGCCAAAAAATGAACTACAGCAAAACATACCTTTCTACTCTGTTCCGCAAATATTCGGGCACATCCATTATGCAGTACTACCATACGCTTAAAATATCCGAAGCAAAACGGCTTCTTAAGCAAACAGATTATCCTGTCAGCACCATATCGGAAATGCTGAAATTCAATACACCCTATTATTTTTCCTATGCCTTTAAAAAGCAGGAAGGAGTAGCGCCGTCGGAATACAGAAACAAACGTGAACGTCAGACTGTCGAATGATTAACGTTTTTGTTCGCCACTCTATAGGGACGGGCGCTTTTGTGCAAGTATTGAATTATTGGACAGTCTGACGTTAAAAAATACTCATGACGTTAAGTACCTATTTTTTAACAATCCTTATAAATTTTAAAAAAACTCAAAAAGATATTGTATTTTTTGTCAGTTTATAGTATTATATATAATTATGGAAGTGATAAAAATGGAATGGATTAAACTGAGCATATTTACCTCAAGCGAGGGTATAGAAGAAGTATGCGATGCGCTCTATGATATCGGCATGAAGGATGTGCAGATTGAGGATGAGCAGGAATTCACAGAGTTTCTGGAGGAAAACAAAAAATACTGGGACTATGTGGACGATGAGCTTATAAATCAGAAAAAAGGCGAAACAAAGGTTATTATATATTTAGAAAACGACGAGCATATCACAGACAGTATAAGCTCTGTGCAGAATATGCTGTCTGCTCTGAAAGCAGGGGATGCCGACAGCTCCTTAGGTAGGCTGGAAACCGAAACAGACGGTCTTAACGAAGAGGACTGGGCAAACAACTGGAAGGCTTATTTTAAGCCCATTGAGGTAGGTGAAAAAATCCTTATCCAGCCCGAATGGGAGCCCTACAACGGAGATACGGACAGAATTGTATTCACCGTAAATCCCGGTCTTACCTTCGGCACAGGCACCCACAACAGCACAAAGCTGTGTATTGCCGAGCTGGAAAAGGTTATTGATGATACCACAGACATGATAGATATAGGATGCGGAAGCGGTATACTGTCTGTCATATCCCTGCTGCTTGGGGCTCCTGAGGCAACTGCACTGGATATAGACCCTAACGCAGTGCATGTGGCATACGAAAATGCAGAAATGAACAATGTTGGCAAAAGCAGATACCATGTGTATGCCGGAGATATCCTTACTGACAGAGAGCTGCAAAGCAAGGTGTGCAGCCGAAGGTATAAGGTGGTTGTAGCAAATATTGTTGCCGATGTTATAATCGCTCTGCTGCCCATCGTTAAACAGATTGTTGACGAAAAGGGCACTTTTATCTGCTCAGGCATAATAAATGAACGACTTCCCGATGTGCTTGTAGCCATGGAAAAGCAAAAAATCACCGTGGATCATACCTGTACAGACGGAGAATGGTCGTCAGTTACATGCAAATTTTAATATAAGACTTGACGAACCCCATAGGTTGTGTGTTATAATATATGTTGAGCGTAAAATGCATCAAAATATGAAAGGATGTTTTTTGCTTGGCAAGATTTTTTGTTGACCCGGAGAATATCGGTATTGACGAAGTGCGCATTACAGGTGATGATGTAAAGCATATATCAAGAGTTCTCCGCATGAGAGAAAACGAAGCCATAACCGTGTGTGACAAATGCGGCAGCGATTATGACTGCACCATAACTCAGATAAGCTCTGATGCCGTGAGGGCAAGGATAAACAGTAAATACCCCAACAGCCAGGAACCACCCATATATATAACAATATATCAGGGACTCCCCAAAAGCGACAAGATGGACTACATAGTACAGAAATGCATTGAGCTGGGAGCCTGCAGAATAATTCCTGTTGATACAAAAAGAGTTGTGTCAAAGCCAAAGGATATTGACAAAAAAATTTTCCGTTGGCAAAAGATTGCCGAAGAAGCCGCTAAGCAATGCGGCAGAGGTATAATCCCCCAGGTTGCACCTCTTATGAAATTCACAGAGGCTTTAAACGAGATGGCTGGCAGCGAGGCAATAGGCCTTATGCCCTATGAATGTGAACATGAGTCGAGACTGAGAGATGCTTTAAAACAAAACAATGGAATAACCAAAATAAATATACTTATCGGTCCGGAAGGCGGATTTGACGAAACAGAAGCAGATGCCGCACTGAAAGCCGGAATAAAAACGGTCACCTTAGGACCGAGAATACTCAGAACCGAGACCGCCCCTATAGCAGCCTGCGCAGCTGTTATGTATGAGCTTGGCGACTGGTAATGGGACAAGGAGAATAATAATGGCTAATAAAAAAGAAAATAAGAATTCATATAACTCAATTGCATACAAACACGGAAATCTGATGACAGCATCTACCGTACTGAGTCTTTGTACCCTCATGGTGCTCATGCTGATTTCCACAGCATTTAAATCCAGCGTGTCGTCCCTGATGATGGCGCGGAGCGCAACGGCGGTAATATCTGCCCTGTTCTTTGCGGCATTCGTGATTCTGGCAGTTATGGCAAAGAAAAAGGATTGCTGCCTGTGGGAATATTCATTATATTCTCTAGTTATGTCAATCGGATTTTTGTGTATGTTGGGAACACCCTTCTTCCTGCCTGCAACAGAGTCAGTCAATGCAATTTTCCGTACAAAATACGCACAGGCGGGTATCATAGCGATAAATGTTGCTTACCTTCTGGCAACGCTGATTTATCACACTGTTAAATCAAACGAAAAGAAAAAATAATTTTGAATTATACAAAAAGTCCTGCTGAATATGCTGAGCATCCTTAAAGATGCCCGATATATTCAGCAGGTTTTTTAGACGAAAGAGAATAATCCGACATTGAGAATTATACACTATAATCCAACTTTTTTAGCGATTTTACGAAGAATGTTTTCAGATTAATTTTATACCATTTTTGGAGTCAGGGCACACTTCCAGTAAAATCAGTATCCCCCCGCAAAACAGAAATGTTTTTGCGGGGGGATAGTTTATATATTATTCTTCATACAAAGGATTTTTGATTTCTCCTATGAATCCGGTACCTATTGGCTCGCTGTAGCTTATATCCACCGAAGTAAGCTTACCACCGAGGATTTCCGTAAAGAGCTCCATAGGAACATACCTTCTGCCGTCAACCTCCTTGATGGAGCTATTCATGGTATACTCCGTGCCTTCTATAGTAACAATATTTCCTCTGATTGTCATCAGCTCAAAGCCTGTTGCAGGATTGGTACCCACAATCTTTACAGTGTCGCCGTCAACTGTTATGTCTTCATTATTCACCATAAGCTCGCCCATAAATGGTCTCAGAGGCAGATAATATCCGCTTTCGTCCTTTACAAGTGGAGCCTCCTCCTGTACGGAAATATTGGCATATTCCCTGTATGGAGCATATTTATATGAATTGTAGCTATAAGAAGAACCGTATTTGTTTCTGTATACACTCACATTATATGAATTGTCAATATATCTGTAATTAACGGAGTTAAGCTCGCAGTCAATGCGGCTGAGAAGCTCAGCGGGGACATACATTGAACCGTCAACCTCAATAACAGGATTGTTCATAACGGTTTCTGCTCCGTTTATATATACAACAGAGCTGTTTTCGCTGATTACAAGCTCATCAAACTCCTTGGGGCTTCCGTCAGTGCTGCAAATCGTGAAGGTTCCGTTGTCAAAGCTCATATTCTCGGAAGCATAGCCCATTTCTTCCATAAGGATACGTGCAGGAAGATAGAAGGATTTGTTTCTTACAACTGGGGTACCCTCCGTTCTGAAATGCAAAGAATATGACGGCTCGTCTATACCGTACTCAAGTGCTTCCAATTCCTCATAGTACCCAAGGTCTTCAAATTCTTCATAATCCTCAGCAGTAGTCACAGCATCAAGAGTAACCTCGTTTACATAACCGGGCTCAAGGCCTATGCTTACAGAGCGCAGCTCTGTACCGGTCATAATCTCCATTGCATCTATAGGGATAATTACAAGCCCCGTATCATTTTTCTCTGCAGACATTGACATAGCAATTTCAGTTCCGTCAACAAGCATTTTATCAGAGCCTACGGTGAACACAGCTTTTTCAAAGCCATATTCTTCCACATCGGCATTAACCTCTACGGTGTTTTCGCTTACGGAATAATCATATAAACCTACACTGTTCATACAGTCACGCAGAGGAAGCATGATTTTGTCCTGCTCAGCTTCTATAGGATAAACAGTGTTTATCTCTATGGAATCGTCATAGTCCTCATAACCATATGGATTGTCAAAGCTAACGGTATTTGATTCGGTAAGCTCCGGCATATTCACCTCAACCTTGCCTCCGAGATTGGAATAGGCTGTACGTGTGCTTAAAGTCAGGTCAATCAGCCAGTCGTTTCTGTTATATTCACTTACATCCTCTTCCATAAGCACCATAAAATCATATATGTTGAATTCAATATCAGTCACTGTTTCAACAGAAGACAGCTTACCGTTCTGCATACTCACATTTATTTTTATGCCATTTTTACCAAGTATGGGAACAGCTTTGAGCTTTTCGCCAAGCATATTTATCTCTTCATCAAATTCCTCGTCAAATATCTCACTTGCCTGAGGAGTATTTTCTTTTACAATTTCAATGAATCTGCCAAACATACCTCCGGCAACGGTCTTGATGCCCGCATCATCAATAAAAATTGTGTATTCCTTGTTTTTGCTTACTTCCCTGATGGCGGAATTATCCTTAATCAGCTGCATGATTTCACCGTTCAGCTCCGATACAAAATCAGCATTGCTATACTTATTTATTGTATTTACAAATGCTTCAAAATCAAAGCCGCTCTTTGCCAGGTCGGCATACTCCATAACCATATATTTTGCAGAGAAAGGCACTTTGAATATCATTTTATACACAGGCTTGTTTATATCTGTAATATCCATATCCATCCAGATACCAACCTTTGCCCATATATCAGTCTTAAGACTATCGTTAAGACGTAGAGGCAGATTAAGCTCAGATTCCATAGCCAGCTTCATCTTTTTGAAATCCTCCGAGCTGATCACGCTTGCCGAAGCCTTTTCGCTGATATCAAAGGCGCTTTCTGCAAGCATTTTAAAATCCACAGGGCTTATATAGGCATATTCATCCTCTGCAAGAATATTTATAAATTCAAGAGGAGAATTCATCTTGACTGAAAACTCGGTTTCAACATCTGCTGTAAGATAAGGTGTTGTCATAGCGGCAAACATTGTGTCAACATCTGCAAAAGCAGTAAGCGAGCACAGAAGCATTGACAGAGTAATTAATAAACAAATAAGCTTTTTCATGTAAAATTCCTCCTTTTAAAATCGTGGTTCGGATTATTCTCTTTTGGCTATGTAATTTCAGTATAACACAGACAAGCGGCTTTGTAAATATATTCCTTCTGATTCTATAACTTATTTTTTAAAACATCACAGCTCAAGCCTTCTGTATTCCGATGCGGACATTGAGGTAAACTGCCTGAAAATCCTGCTGAAATAATAAATGCTGTCAAAACCGAGAAAATCAGATATTTCGTTTATGGTGTATTCCTCAGTACGCAGCATGGATTTTGCCTGTTGTATCCGGATATGATTTTTGTATTCAACAGGAGTCATGCCGGTCTCCTTTTTAAAAGCACGGTAAAGGGTGGCCTGGCTCAGACAGCTGAGCTCCAGAAGCTGCCTTAAGTCAATATTCTCAGTATAATGCCTCTCAATATACTCGGTAACAAGCTTTACCGGATGGGTATCCTTGCGCGATACAACGGTATCCAGCTTGTCAAAAAGCTCATAGAGCTTTGATTTTATCTTAAAAGCGGCTGTGGCATCGGTAAAAAGCGCATTAAGCTTATGAACATTATCCATAATATCTGCGTCATAATGAGCACACATAACCATGGGCTCATTGGTAAAAACAAACATCTCCGAGTCCGGATATCTTGTGCTGAAATTTATTCTTGTAGACGCCAGCTCCCTGGTTGTGGCTTCCATCCTGTGTACAGAGCCGTACGGCAGATATATGATACTGCCTTTTTTCATCAGCTGGCTGCCTCCGTCCCAAGTATACAAACATTCTCCTTCCTCAACCACCAGAAAGCCGTTGCATCTGCGCCCGGGATTGTTAAGGACACGATATGCAGGGGTTTGATAAATTGATGAAATTTCATCAATATAGAAATTTATATTTTTCAGATTAGAAAAATCATTTGTTTTCATGACATTTTCCCGCCAATTCATTGTTTTTCTTTCACTTAAAATATACTACAAATTCTTTTCAAAGTCAACTCATTGATAATTTTGTGCAAAATAATGATAATATGCTCCATTGCACGGTATATGTTCCCAATGATATAATTTCAATAAAAGATAATAAGGTGAACCACTATGATTTACAGATTTCAATATACAGCATATCTTAACAGCCGCTTTGCAGAGCTTGGCAATTCAGTCTTAAATTCTGCCAAAGCAGAAGCAAAAAATAAAATTGCAGACAAAACCTGCATAACAATAGCCCTATATCGGTATGACAACATGCTTTTTTTGTACTGCGAGTCCGCAGACAACCGCATATGTGCCGAAAACCTGCTTCCATCGCTGACCGAATGTCTGGACGGAAACTGGCTGGCAATGAAAAATGTGTACTATACCTCTGTTCCCGTCTCGGATGAATACTGGAGCAGACAAGGTAAAAAGACACGTATAGGACGACTTGCACGCCTTATGCCTGGCAAGGTAAACTCCTATGTGCGGTACCACAAGGCAATTATGGAGGAAGGACTATTTGAAGGGGAAAAATACCTGTGTATCTCCCTTTACGGAAACACATTGTTTCTCTACTCCGAGAGTCCGGCAATCATGACTCATATCAGGCAAAATCTCAAGGGTGAATCGGAAGTTATAAATGAATGGAGAAAGCTTAATCCAAAAAGCCATTTTGACCACGGATTTTCCGGCGAGTCTAATTTTATAACCATAGAAGAAATATTTTCTGCAGGAAGAGAGGACATCCTCAATGAACAGTATATTTAACATATTGGATTTCGGTGCTGCTGCCGACGGGATAACAAACAATGCTCCCGCCATACAGAAAGCTGTGGACGCGGCCTCCGAAAACGGCGGCACTGTGCTTATACCCCCGGGTAGATTTTTAAGCGGCACAGTGAGGCTAAGAAGCAACATAGATTTTCATCTGTCAAACGGAGCAGTGCTTATAGGCAGCCTCAATGAAGATGATGTATCTGACTTTAATGAACTGAGAGGGTCCGACGACCTGCCCTGGACAGGAGGTTGCTTTTTGTTTGCAAAGGACGAGAGCAACATCACCATATCAGGCGCTGGAACAATATGCGGTCAGGGCGAAAAGGTGTTTTTTGATGACAATGCGGACGGCGGCTTTAACGAAAGTCCGCTTAATGTAAAGCCATTCCGTCCGAGAACCACATTTTTTGAAAACATAACCAATCTGACGGTAAGAGACATAACCATAAAAGATGCCGCCCGCTGGACCTTGCATATGGCAGGATGTACCTATGTCAATGTAGACGGGATAAAAATCCTTAACAACATCCGCGGTGCAAACAATGACGGAATAGACTGCGACTGCTGCAAGCATGTAACCGTAAGCAACTGTCTTGTTGAAACCGGTGATGACGCTGTGGTTATCAAATCCGTTGAAGCCATGAGCCGTCTGTACGGCGGAAGCGAAAACATCGTTGTAAAGGGATGTATCCTTGCATCAAGGGATTCTGCCGTAAAGATAGGTACCGAAACACACGGTGATATCAGAAATATCATTATCTCAGACTGCATAGTACGCGGCTGCTCCCGAGGGATAGGAATATGGGTAAGGGACGGCGCAGCAATCGAGAATATACATATACATCACATAACAGGCAATGTGCTCAGATATGCCGGAAGCAAGCGTCCCAAAGGACAGCCCGGCAGCTGGTGGGGACAGGGCGAGCCCGTGTTTATAAACTCCACCTACAGAAACACGGACAGAAAATTCCCGGGAATAATCAGAAATGTCACCATGGATCACATATGCCTGAAAGCAGAATCCTCAATTTTCATAGCAGGAGAGGAAGAATCTGTTATCAGTCACATAAGAATGACCGATATGGATATCACTCTGTGCCGTCAGGGCACTCAGGAGCACGGCAGCTTTGATGAGCAGCCATCTCCGAGAGGAATATATCCCCATTCAATACCAGTTGTGTACGGAAGATTTGCCCATGACCTGTACATACAGGGCAGGGTAAAGTACGAGAAGCCCTACACCAAAGAGAAAAATGTATTCTGTGAATTTGAACGGTGCACCCATGCATCGGTCGAAATATCGGATTATAACTAAATTTATCAGGAGGAATCAGATTATGAATGCACAACAGATTAAAGAGCTGGCATATCAGTGCGGAGCAGACCTGTGCGGTATTGCATCCCTGGACAGATTTGAGGGAGCGCCCGCAAATATGGACCCCAGATATATTATGCCGGAAGCAAAAAGTATGATTGTTATGGGATTTCGTGTGATGAGAGGCTCTCTGCGCGGAATTGAAGAAGGAACCTTCTTTTCAAACTACTCTGCCATGGGCTACGGATGTCTTACCTACACCTACATACCCATGACAGTTATGAATATGTGCCGTGTCATTGAGGACGAAGGCTACGAGGCAATCCCTCTGGGACATCAGAGCGACTGGCGCGGTATTGACAACGACGGAAATATCAGAGAAAATTACTCCAAGCCGGTTGAACCAGGCAAACCTCAGCCCGATATCATGCTGCATCTGCGTATATGCGGATACCTGGCAGGACTCGGCGAAATAGGCTACAGCAAGATGCTTCTCACACCGGAATTCGGTCCCAGACTCAGACTCGGTGTTATACTCACAGAGCTGGAGCTTGAGCCGGACCCCATATATGACGGACCAAAGCTGTGCAACAGATGTATGGCTTGTGTAAGAGAATGTCCCGGAAATGCAATCAGCGCTACAAAGACCGTTAAGGTAACCCTGGCAGGACATGAGGTTGAATGGGGCGAGCTGGACTGCGACGCATGTGACATCGCCTTCAGAGGCGGCGAGCTGTGTAAGGACGGCGAAAAAGGAACCTATCAGGAAGGCAGAGACGATGTTAAGCCCGGCTCACATTCACCCTTCTACTTCAAGCCGGCAAACCTTTACAACACAGGACAGGCAGTATGCGGCGCAAAGGGCTGCACAAGAGCCTGCATGATAATGCTGGAAAAAAGAGGCGTTATGAAAAACAAATTCAAAAAGCCCTTCAGAAGAAAGCCGCTTTGGAGCGTGGATTGGTCTGATTATGAAGCAAGAGAAGGCGGAAACACATCCGTAAGCGCTCTGGGTGCCATGTCTAAGGTAAGCTCTGCTCCCAAGGAGGAACAGAACGAGCTTTCAAAAAAGCATGACCTTGAAGCTGACTAGGCACACGGTAGTCGAACTCCGCATGGTTTTAAGACGACAATTTTGGTCAATCCAGCATAAAATCTCTTGAAAATACGAAAGTATTCCCTGCGAGATTTTACTTATCTTGACACAAAATTGGATATCTTAAAACTCTTCGACCTTAAATACATAAAATTTAGTGCAATTTTTATGCGGAGGACGAAGGAAGGCTGACGCCTTGCGAAGACGACAAATAAAAAGTGTGCAATTTTTAATAATTTAAGGCATACGGTGTTCGACTCTCGTGTGCCTAGCCGAAAGATAATAATCCGAACCACGATTTTCAAAGGTGGATTTTCGCTTTCGCTACGTTAAAATACTCGGTAATCCGCCAAGGATTACCTGCGTTTTTGCCTTACGCAACCAAAAATCCTCACTTTGAAA
>JAFUPN010000027.1 GCA_017481205.1 Clostridia bacterium
GTAATGTTTTTAAGAAATCATACCAAAGATGTCTTTCTTCTTTGGTCATATTCTTTCTTAATGTTTTGGCATTACCTGTTAACTTTGAATTATTTGTTTTATTCATTTCCACCTCATCCGAGTTGCTTCGCAACCCACCTTCCCCTCAAGGGAAGGCTTTTTTGTCCCTTACATCTCAAACATTATAATGACTAAACGATTTAGATGACACTAATTTTTGTCGATATGCAATCTTCGTTTGCTCGATATTTTTACTTCGTAAAATCGATATGTTCTCGCTTCGCTCAAACTCGATATGATATAAATCTCGTTGCCGTAAGGCAACATATCGAGCCGTCAGGCATATCGAGTGCTTTAGCACATATCGAAAATCTCGCAAGAGATTTATATCGACGATTTCAAGCTTTGCTTGAAATCATTATAGCACACGCGCCATTCTTTGTCAATCAGACCATTCTTGATATATCGCGCTTAAGCCTTGCTATTATACGTTTTTCCAACCTTGATATGTATGACTGTGATATACCAAGCAAGTCTGCAACCTCCTTCTGGGTTTTTGATATGCCGGACTTTACGCCGAATCTGAGCTCCATTATGCGCTGTTCCCTCTTGCTGAGTCTGCCCAGGGCAATCTCAAGAAGCTGCTTGTCAACCTCATTTTCCATATTCTGACATATTATATCACTGTCTGTACCAAGTATATCCGAAAGTAAAAGCTCGTTTCCGTCCCAATCCACATTAAGGGGTTCATCTATGGAAACCTCAGTTCTCCGGTTGCTATTTTTGCGTAGGTACATAAGGATTTCGTTTTCAATACAGCGGGATGAATATGTGGCAAGCTTTATATTTTTATCGGGCTTGAAGGTGTTTATGGATTTGATAAGCCCTATGGTACCTATAGATATGAGATCCTCTACACAAATTCCCGTGTTTTCAAACTTTTTTGCTATATACACAACCAGTCTCAGGTTGCGCTCTATAAGCTGCTCCTTGGCATCCTTGGAGCCGGTGCTAAGCTGACCGATAAGCTCCTTTTCCTCTGCGGCAGACAGCGGCGGAGGGAGGGTTGACGGTCCGTTTATATAATGTACCGGCTCTGCATTTCCAAAGCAGAAGATAAAACGTGAAAAAAACTGTGAAATTGTTGAGATAGTATTCATCTGTAATCATCCTTTCAATATGTATCAGTTTTCAAAGCTCTCGGGTCCTGCAATGGCATTGTATTCACCCTCAGAGCTGAGTCTGCCAGAAGCTATGGCAAGGGTAACATTGTCGCTGACAGTGCAGTCTGCGCATATTTTGTCAGGCTTAAAGCCCGTCATCAGCCCTCTCTCGCAGCCAAGGCTCCTGAAGGGAATAAGCCTTACACCGCTTATGCAGCACGATAGCGCCTCTATATCCTCAGTGTCAATCTCCATGGGTATTATGCCTTTAAGGGCTGATTTTTCGGCAACAATAACAGGGCTTCCGGTAAGCGGGTCTGTGAGCATATTGCCCGTATCGACCATTACTCTCAGGACAACAGATTTGCCGTCCTTGTACACAATCATACTTCGGTAATCCCTCAGCCTGTGCTGTCTGTATACCGCTGCAGATATTTTCATAACCGCCCCGCATATAAGAGCACAGCCTGCCACCGTGCCAAGGCTTGTATCGAAATATACTATACCGTTGCTCACAGACACAACAGAGCTGTCTGAAAAATAGACATAGGCAAGAGTGCAGCCCCCGCACATAAGAGTAATTCCTCCGAAAAGGCACAGCTGCCTTATATACTGCCTGATTCCCGCAAAGCCAAAGGAAACCGCAGTCATTACAGAGAGCAAAACAAATTTGCTGATTAATGCTCCTGCAAATGCAAACTGAGGCACAAACATAAGCACTGCATATACAGCGCCTATTGAGGACGAAAGAAATTTTCTCCATATGCTGACCCGGCTTTTTGTAACCATAGCAGTTAAGGATATCAGAAGCATATTTATAACAAAATTCACTGCAAACAGTACATCTGCATACACTGTAATCTTCAACGGCACTCACCCCGGAATTTAGTATACATTAATGTATAGTAAGAATTTTGTTGATTTATGCAGGGAGATAAAATTTTGCAGCAAATTAAATTTAGGTATTGCAAAATCACAAATGTTGTGATACAATATATTAAGTTATGTAAAGTGTTTGTCATATCAGATATATAAAATGGAGGTGTATATATAAATGTTGCAGACAATCATTACAATCGTACACGTTATTCTTGCAGTTATCCTTATTGCAGTAGTATTGTTCCAGTCAGGTAAGTCAGCAGGTCTTTCCGGTTCCATCGGCGGCGGTGCTGAAACCTTCTTTGGTAAAAACAAAGCTAGAACAATTGACGGAATGCTGGCAAAGCTTACCGGTGTTGTTGCACTGCTCTTTATCGTAACATCATTTGTACTTTCACTTATTTTAAAATAAGATTGTTTAAAGGTCTGACCCACACGGTCAGACCTTTTGACTTTAGCCCAAAGATAATAATCCGCATTTTTGATTTCGATTTCCCGTTTGCATTTTCAGACAATATATTTATTGCCGGTGTTATATAATCATTATTACTCTGAAAAATTGTCCAAAGGAATGATTATATATGCCAAGACACACTCTATCTGCAGAAACCCCCATAAAAAAGCTTTTTGCAAAAATAGCTGCCCGTGATGTACTTATATCCCTGATGTGCTTTATATTGTCACGTGCAAAGCTGCTCGGCAGCATCACCCCCTTCGGTATGGCATTTTTTGCCGCCTCATTTTCTCACACCGGCTGGTTTTATGCAATGCTGTCCGCCATAATTGCAGTACCCTCGGTTCATCCCGGTATGGACTCCGTAAGATATGTAATCACCCTCGGGTTCACTGCGGCGGTGCTGGGCATATCAGACAGCAGGCAAAAAACTCTGTTTAAAGCCCTAACGGTGAGCCTTGTATATTTTGTGGTGAGTCTGCTTATGCAGACAGCATACGGATTTTCTCTGTACGATTTTATTGTACAATCCTTTGAGAGCTTTTTATGCTTTGTGGGAGTGTATGCAATATCGTCGGTGGCTCCGGTTGTTGCCGATTACCGCAAAAGAACCTTTCTCAGCCACAGCGAAATCATCGGAATAATATCCCTTGCTGCCATGACCGTAATGAGCCTTAGCTCAACACCGGCTATATTCGGCTTGAATCCGGCTTCATTTGTATCGCTGTTTTTAATCATGGCGGTAAGCTACAAGGGTGATATCATGATAAGCTCCTCATGCGGCATTATCCTGGGGCTTGCTCTGACACTGAGCACCAACGGTCCGGCATCCCTCACCGGAGCATATGCCATAGCCGGATTTGCGGCGGGATTTTTCAGCAGGTACTCACGATTGGGAATCGTGCTTGGCGTCACCCTGGCAAATGCAGTTATAACAGCCTTTATGAATGACTCTGCTTTTATGCTTATAAATCCCATTGAAGTGCTGCTGGCTGGCATAATATTTGCCACAATGCCCCAAAAGACGGTAAATATATTTACCGATTTTGCAAAAAAAGCCGCAGATATCAGCAGTGTTGCCTCCGCACAGGCAGAAAGAGTCAGCATAATGCGAGAAGAAAGGCTGGAAACCATGGCTGAATCCTTCAAAAAAATAGCTGATATATACCGCAGAGACTGCTATCTGAGACAGCCGGGGAAGCAATACATAGCAAAGCTTTTTGACTATGCCGCCGAAAAAAGCTGTACATCCTGTGTAAGACGGTTTGACTGCTGGCAAAAAAACAAAAAATCCACACTGGCATATATGAACTCCATGCTGAGCAAAGCCGCCTCCAAGGGAACACTTGAAACAGGAGATATGCCGGAGAATTTTGCAGAAAGCTGTATAAAGAAGGATGAATTCACAAAAAACTTTAATTTTGTATATGACATATACAAGACGGACAAGCTGTGGCTTGAAAAAATGTTTGAAACCAGACTTCTGATTGTAAATCAGATGGAGGGAATATCAAAAATACTTGAAAAAACAGCAAAGGAAGGAGGTCTCACCAATGACCCTGAATACGAAATGAAGCTGAAATCCGCATTGGACAGCAATGACATAGCCACAGAAGAAATAAATGTTCTTTTAAAAAATGATGAGCTATGGAAAATACGCATTATCACAGAACAACAGACAGATATGGATATTCTTATTAAAACAGCGGCAGAGGTTACGGATATAAAGCTTCGCTCATGCGGCTGCTACCCTACAGACAGAGGAATTTGCAATGAGCTCTGCCCTGCCGGTAAATATATTATCCAGTGGTCATCGGTATTTGCTTGCAAGGAGGGAGAAGAGGTATGCGGAGACAGCTTTGCTTCTATGAGTCTTGAAAATGAGGTTGTCATAGCAATAAGCGACGGTATGGGAAGCGGCAAAGCAGCTCATATACAGAGCAGGGATACTTTAGAGATGCTCACGGGCTTTCTCGAAGCCGGCTTTGATGGCAAAACCGCCTTTGACCTGATAAACTCTTCATTGCTGCTGCGCTCTGCAAAGGATTGCTTCTCCACCATAGATATGATGAGTGTGGATTTAAACACAGGAGAAATAGAGCTTTCAAAAATCGGCGCCGCACCTACTTATATAAAACAGCAGGAAAAAACACAGCGCATAGACTGTTGCACTCTGCCTGTGGGGATTCTGCGTGAGGTTGACGCAGAGATATCACAGCTAAGCACAGGAGACCACACTACTGTTGTTATGATGAGTGACGGAATAAGCAATACTGTTATAAAATCAAATGAAGACTGGATAAGCGGAGAATTATCAAGGCTTAACACCCACAATCCCGGAGTTGTTGCCGAAAGGATACTGGAAAAAGCCATTTCAAAAAGCGGAGGAAAAGTTGAGGATGATATGACTGTTACTGTTGCAGTTGTCTATAAAAATGAATACAAAGGAAAAAATTACATATATTAAATTCATCAAATTTATGACGAGGTGAGCACAGGATGAAAAAAAACAACGTATTAAGCAAAATACTCTGTGTATTCAAACCGAAGAAAATGCCATGCGACATAGTAACAGAAGCAGAAAATATAATTAATCAGTACATTTCCAATGACGGTTTTTACCCCGACATACAGGACAAGTCCCAAAAAAGAACATATTTTTTAAATTTCATAATAATAGCCGTCCTTGCTGCAGTGGGATATATTGCGCTGAGGGCGCTTATGTGAAACAAGTAAAGAAATGAGTAAAAAAATATTTTTTAGCTATATTCACAATCGCAAAAGCTCCTGCTCAGATTTAAGCAGGAGCTTTTTTTACAAAAAATAATCTTAAGACAGCCGAAGCTGAAATTGAAGTCAAACAAAACTATCAAATATATCCCACGGACTCTCAAGCGGAGGTTTTTCCGAAAAAGCTTTACTGTCCGTCTCTATTTTATATGAAAACAAAGCCAAGGGGCAGTTGAATTTGCTTCCGTATTTTCCGTCACCCAGGAGCGGATGCTTACGGCTTGCAAACTGAACTCTTATCTGATGGCTTCTGCCTGTGTGAAGTTCTACAGAAACAAGGGAGCAGATTTTGCCCTTATACTCATTAGCAGCAATAACTCTGTAGCTGAGGCTCGCTTTCTTTACGCCCTTTCTTTCTTTTTTTACCACAAAGCTTTTGTTTTTATGAGAATCCTTAAACAGCAGGTCCTCCATAATACCTTCCCTTTCGGCGGGCTCCCCCTCGCATACTGCTAAATATGTTTTTTTAAAATCAGAATTACCGGCAATCTTTTTGCTGATTTTTGCCGCGGTTTCCTTATTTTTTGCATAGACCATAACACCGCCGACAGGGGTATCAAGACGGTGCAGCGTATAAATTTCACAGGCGAGCTGCTCCCTCAGAGCAGCCGGTAAGCCCTCCTCAGAAGAAAGACCTGCGGGCTTTACACAAAAAACAATATTATTATCCTCATACAGAATTTTAATCATACAACACCTCTGAAAAAATCATCTTCCCTCCCATTCATCACAAACAAGTTATATGTGCCCTCCGGGAATTTCAGCAGAATTTTTTCCGTGGATAATCACAGTTCTGTCCTCCGGGATATATTCATCAGGAAAATGAACCATAATATTGTCATTTTCCAGCTGATTCTGGAGCTTTTTGATATCAACATCCGCAACTCCGACACCGTCTTTTATGGCAAGGCAAGCGGCTTCTGCTGCCGCCTGACCGGTAATTATTGCCGGAGGAATAACTCTGAGCAAATCCCATGCATAGCCAATTCCGGATGCACTGCGTCCTGCGGTGAGCATATTGGGATAATCCCTTCTTGTTATGGTGCGCAGAGGTACCTCAAAGAGATGGTCTCTGTGCTCAAAATCATTTATAGCACATATGGAATCGTCAAAATGCTTGTATGCATCGGCAACCTTTAAGGAATAGTCGCCTGCTATATGGCATGTTGTCCTGAACTGAGGCATCAGAGGCAGCTGAGCAATATCACGGCTTTTTCTGTCGGTCTCCATGAGCTTTTCAAGCATAACATGCTGATTTGTCACAAGGTAGTCGGTAACCTCTTCTGCTGTAAGACCGGACCATCTGGGCATTTCCGGCGGCTGGTTGTCGCCGTACAGATTGATACTGCCTCCGGAGATACCGCCGTATGCCTGGTGAATGTTTCCTGTTTCAACAGCCTTTGCACAGGTTTCCAGAGTTATGAGCTTTGCGCCGTAGGTAAAATAATTCTCTCCGGCAACGGTAGGAACTCCGCCTCTGCGGAGCACATCACAGTCTCCGGTTACATCTATAAGCATTTTACATTCATAATACTCAGTACCGGATTTACTCTCGGTTACAACACCCTTGCACACATTGCCTTCCATAACCGGGTCACAGGCAATGCAGTCATACAGAAGGTCGGCTCCCGAGGCTCTTACCTCCTCCATAAGCTGCAGAGCAAATATGTATGGAGAATAACGCTGAAAATATCTCACATCGGTAGGCTCCTTGGGCTCACCGTTTTTCCATTCCTCGGGTATGGTATCAAAGCCGTATTTTGCACTCATTCTTGCCCATTTTTCACACAGACCGAAAATAATCTGCTTACCTCTGCCATTGCACATGGGTACAAAGAGATTAATTTGTCCCAATGTGGCAAGACCGCCGAGTATATTTGACTTTTCTATAAGCAGTACAGAGCTGCCCTTGCCGGCTGCAGTAACCGCCGCCGCAACGCCCGCAACTCCTCCTCCGCACACAATAATGTCATATTTTCTTTTTATCTCCAGTTTTTTGCTGATACTAACGCTATTACTCATATTACCGCTCCATTCATAATTTATAATATAATCATACACTATCAAAAGATATATTTCAATATTTTTTCAACAATCAAATTATATTTTTGGATGATATCAGATTCGATTTTTCGTTTTTCCAAAAAAATCCTCCTGCAGCAGTTTATTTATACTCTACCGCAGGAGGATATTTTCTTTTATTTGTCGTATCTGGCAATTACAGAACAGCCAACATTTCCGATTAATTATTCAGCTTTTTCTTCAGGCTTGGGGAGAGCGTCTTTTCTGGAAAGATTCATTCTGCCCTGTCTATCGATTTCGATAAGCTTAACCATGATTTCGTCGCCTTCGGAAACAACATCTGTTACCTTTTCAACTCTCTTGTGGTCAAGCTTGGAGATGTGTACAAGACCTTCTCTGTTGGGAAGGAATTCTACAAATGCACCAAACTCCATAATTCTCTTAACAGTACCACGGTAGATTGTACCAACCTCAGGCTCAGCTACAATACCTTCGATAATGGATTTTGCCTTGTTAGCAGCTTCTTCATCGCTGGTAAGGATAAATACGGAGCCGTCATCCTCAATATCAATCTTAACACCTGTGTCAGCGATAATCTTCTGGATAACCTTACCGCCTGTACCGATAACATCTTTAATCTTATCGGTAGCAATCTTCATGGTGATAATCTTGGGAGCATATTCGCTCAGGTGCTCTCTGGGCTCTGCAATTGCCTTGAGCATTACCTCGTCAAGAATGTAGTATCTTGCATCTCTTGTCTTTCTGAGAGCTTCTTTTATTATATCATAGGTAAGACCGTCTACCTTGATATCCATCTGGATTGCTGTGATACCCTTGTGTGTACCTGCAACCTTAAAGTCCATATCGCCGTAGAAGTCCTCAACACCCTGGATATCAACCATGGTAAGGAAGTCATCGCCATGAGTGATAAGACCGCAGGAAATACCTGCAACAGGTGCCTTAATGGGAACACCTGCATCCATAAGAGCCAGTGTGCTGCCGCAAACTGAGCCCTGTGAGGTTGAGCCGTTTGAAGAAACAACCTCAGATACCAGTCTTATAGCATAAGGGAAATCCTCTACAGAAGGAATTACGGGAAGAAGCGCTCTTTCAGCCAGCGCGCCGTGACCGATTTCACGTCTGCCGGGACCTCTGGAGGGCTTGGTCTCTCCTACTGAATATGAGGGGAAGTTGTAGTGGTGCATATATCTCTTTTCGGTAACTTCATCAATACCGTCAAGCATCTGACCTTCTGA
>JAFUPN010000028.1 GCA_017481205.1 Clostridia bacterium
AAATATTTAAGTCCGTAGACCAAAGTTTCTTAGAAGTTTAAGCTCAAAAATTTGCTAGCTTTACTAGTTTTAAAAAGCTTGTTACTCAAATTCTCTTTAACGAGAACCTCAATTATGCTGTTTATTTTTCAAAGTTCAATCCGTTGTCATCGCTGACAACTCGTTAATGATATCACATAAAATATCATTTGTCAATACTTTTTTTGAAAAAAATCAATTTTTTTCAAATTTGTATCGTTTACACCGTTTAACTTGCGGTGTTTTTCTATGTTACCACAAAATCAGCGTCTTGTCAATACATTTTTTTGATTTTTTTAATTATTCTTCAGATTTCAGCTTTTCCAGCTCTTCGCTGAGCTTATTCCATTGTTCGTAGGTATCGGAAAGAAGCTTATTGTTCTTTTCGATTTCTTCATATATCTCCTTTACTTTATCATAGTCGGAGCCGAATTCTTCGAGTTTTCTGTTAAGTTCTTCTATGAGCAGCTCGGTATCCTCTATGACTTTTTCGCAGTTCTCAAGCTTTTTTGTTGTATTTCTTATATTTGCCTTCAGGCGTTTTTCCTCCTCATAGCTTCTGGCAGATAATGAGGCGGCTTTGCCGGCGGTCGATACCTGCCGGGATAATGCAGACTCTGCCTGTCTGAGATAATCATCATAATTACCCTCATATCTCTTTATGCCGTCGGGAGTAAGCTCGTATATACGATCGGCAATCTTGTTGAGAAAATATCTGTCATGAGAAACTAAAAACACCGTACCCTCATAGCTATTGACAGCTTCATCCAAAGCTTCTTTTGAGGGAAGGTCAAGATGGTTTGTGGGCTCGTCAAGAAACAGAGTGTTTGCTTTTTCTATCATTATAATAAGAAGCATAAGACGTGCTCGCTCACCGCCGCTGAGGTCACCTACCATCTTATAAACCTCTTCATTATGAAAAAGCATGCCACCAAGGAGCGAGCGTATATGAGATTCTTCGCTTCTCGGAAGCAAATCCCATATAATATCTATAACAGTCTTTTTATTATCAAGAAAACGCTGTTCCTGGTCATAATAGCTAATCTCCACATTTCTGCCAAATTCAAATTCACCGCTATAGTCAGTGTGTTTTCCTATAAGGGTTTTCATAAGGGTTGATTTGCCCACACCGTTTGCACCGATAAGAGCAATCTTCTCTCCCCTTTTTATATCCAGTGAAATATTCTTTGCAATAGTGGTCAGTATGCCGGACTTATTTACCATGAGTGATATATTGTTTGCAGTGAGCACATCCTTATATGAAGGATAGGTAATCTCAAAGTTAAATTTGCACTCGCGCAGGTCGCCATCGGGTCTTTCGATAACCTCCATGCGATCAAGCATTTTTTGCCTGCTCTTTGCCATCTTTGCGGTTGAAGCACGAACACTGTTTTTTTCAACATATTCTTCAAGGTGACGGATTTCTCTTTGCTGAGTATTGTAATGCCTGAGTTCTATCTCACGGTTAGTCTTTTTTTGCTCAAGATATTTTGTATAATTTCCTGTATATCTTGTGCACTTATTTCTTTCTATTTCATATATTGTGTCAACAAGACTATCAAGAAAATATCTGTCATGAGATACTGTAATAACAGTACCCTTGTATGCCTTAAGATACTGCTCCAGCCACTGCATGGTCTTGAAATCAAGATGGTTGGTAGGCTCGTCCAAAAGCAGAATTTCGGGATTTTCAAGCAGTAGCCTTGCCATGGAAAGCTTGGTTTTTTCTCCGCCGCTGAGATTATCCACCTTCATATTAACATCAAAACTCTCAAAGCCCATGCCGTTTAAAATAGTCATAATCTTTGTACGGAGCTCAAAGCCGCCTTTTTTTTCAAACTGCTCGCTTTTTACCGCATACTGATTCATGATGCGGTTATGCTCTGCTTCATCGGTTCCGGTACTCATTTTCTGCTCAAGCTCACGCATTTCCTCTTCAAGGCGTACCACATCTTCAAACACACTCATCATGGAGTTCCATATAGTTTTGCCCAGATGAGTATTGCTGTCCTGCTTCAAAAAGCCTATTCGCGCATCCTTTGGAGTGAAAATAGTACCTCCGTCATAAGACAGCTCGCCGGAAATTATTCTCAGCAGCGTTGTCTTGCCGGCACCGTTTATACCGATAAGTCCAACCTTCTCATTATCTATAACATTCATCGAAATATTTTCTAAAATAACGTCTATACCAAAGCTCTTTGATATATTCTGAATCTGTAATCCCATAACTTACCTCACTGTGTTTTTGAATAACATGCAATCAATGCATACACATGCTTTGCCCCGTGCTTTCTAAGTTCCTCAGAAACCGTGCGCAGGGTGGTTCCTGTTGTCAGCACATCGTCAACTATTACTACTGTTTTTCCGCTGAGATTAATCAGCGGATTAAACATATATGAATTTCTGATATAAAACTCCTTGTCATAACCATTCATGCTACTTAAACGCTCTATGGGTTTTATTCTGTATATAATCCCGCCCGAACATTCAAGTCCCAGCTCGCTGCATATATGCTCGGCTATAACCGCCGACTGATTGTACTCTCTGTTTCTTGAAACATGAATTGGCACATAAGTAATCAGAGCAGCCTCATTCATAAAGCTCCTGTCCTTTACGGCTTCTGCCAGCAGCTTACCGAAGGTATAACCAAGGTATTTTATATTCTTAAATTTAAATCTGAGCATAGCTTCTCTGATTTTCCCGTCATATTTCAGTGCAGATATAATCTCTTCGCATCCGCTGTTATCATCAATCAGTACCGAAGTCATATCCCGCACCGTACTGCGGCATGAAGAGCATACACACAGCTTTTGTGTCAGTGGCAGCAATCTGCCACAATTTATGCAAAACTTCGGAAACAATAAATCTAAAATCAAATTGAGAAACCATCCGGCAAGCTCAAAAAAGTTCTTCCTGAAAAACAATATTACCTCTCTCAATCAGCTTCTCCTTCAATCCAGAAAAACGTCTGTTTTCTCTGTTATTATCTACCATTTTGTGCATAATATCTTCCCTGCCCACCAGGATAACCAGGTCTCTTGCTCTGGTTATGCCGGTGTAAAACAAATTCCTGTTTATAAGCATATAAGGAGCCTCATAAAGCGGCATAATCACCGCAGGGAACTCGCTGCCCTGGCTCTTGTGCACCGTCACTGCATATGCCAGCTCAAGCTGGTCGAGAGCCTTGAAATCATACACAACCTTTTTTTCCTCATCATAGATAACTGTCACGGTGTTGAAATTTTCGCTGATTTTATGTACAACACCCACATCACCGTTGAACACACCGCTGCCAACAGTGCCGTTTTCAAGAGTCCAGCCTATGTCGTAATTATTTTTTATCTGCATCACCTTGTCACCCTCGCGGAAGATGATGTCTCCGTATTTCTTCTCGTTTTTTGTACCGTCTGCAGGATTGAGAATGTTCTGCAGACCGGTATTGAGATTGTATACACCGTTAATCCCTTTTTTTGAAGGAGCAAGAACCTGTATATCAAAATTATTGTAGCCGTATGCCTTGGGGAGTCTTTCTGAGCACAGAGAAAGAATACATTCATACCCCTGATTTGAATCGGCATAGGGCATAAAGAAAAAATCCTTATCCTTTATATTGCACTTGGGATAATTACCATTGTTTACATCATGAGCATTGACAACAATCATGCTCTCCTTAGCCTGACGAAAAATCTCATTAAGCCTGATGACCCTTATTACCCCGCTGTCTATTATATCCTTGAGCACATTGCCGGGACCAACAGAGGGAAGCTGATTCACATCGCCAACCATAATAACCCTGGTACCGTAGCGCACAGCCTTAAGCAGACTGCTCATTAGGACTATATCCACCATAGACATTTCATCTATGATAATAACATCGGTTTCTATCGGGCAGTCCTCATCCACACCAAACTCAACCTCTGTGGATTCGTCGCTGAAGCCCGCCTCAAGGAGACGGTGTATGGTTTTTGCCTCCGTATGGCACACCTGGCTCATGCGCTTTGCCGCTCTGCCTGTGGGAGCGGTAAGAGTAACGCTGAGCCCGTTTGAGCCCATAATATCTATAATGGCATTTATTATCGTGGTCTTACCTGTGCCGGGGCCTCCTGTTATGACAAGAACACTGTGCTTAAGCGCACCGGCAACCGCCTCACGCTGGAGCTCAGCAAGCTTTATCTGCTGAGTTTTTTCTATAATATCTATCTGTCTGTCTATATCCTTGTCTTTGAAGTCATATTCAACACGGTTGAGCTGACAAAGCTTTTTTGCAACATTGTTTTCACACAGATAATGAGAATAGCAATATATTCTCTCACCTTCAGGGGAATTTTCCGATGCAAAATGCTTGTCACTGATAAGAGAATCTATAATGCCGTCAACCTTCTGTGCATCAACCTGCAGAAGCTGAGCCGAGAGATTGCACAGATTGTTTCTCGGAAGATAAGAATGACCGAACTGGGTATTATATCGCAGGGTATAAACCGTGCCAGCTCTCAGGCGCATGGCATCATCAGAAGGAATATTCAGTCCCTGGGCAATACGGTCCGAGGTTTTAAAGGAAATTCCATCAATATTCTCACACAGTATATAGGGATTGGCTTCTATCAGCTCGATAGCGGAGCCGCCGTAATTTTTGTATATCTTCGCCGCAAAGTTTACCGAAATATTATATTTCTGCAAAAACATCACAAGGCTTGAGGCACCTATCTGCTCATTATAGCTCTGCTGGATTGACAGAGCCTTATCCTTGCTTATGCCCTTTATTTCCGCAAGCTTGAGAGGTTGATTTGCAATGACATCAAGAGCCTTATCACCGAATTTTTCTATAATCTTTTTTGCAGTGGATTCTCTGACACCCTTAATAATTCCCGAAGCCAGGTATCTGTATATGGATTCTCTGGTGCCGGGGAGCTTTTTTTCAAAAATCTCGGCCTTGAATTGCTCTCCGTACACACTGTGGTTTATCCAGCTGCCGGTAAGCACTACAAATTCCCCCGCGGAAACTCCGTGGAGGTAGCCTACTGCAACGAAAAAATCGGTCTCATTTTCTATCTCAACAACCTTATAGCCGTTGTCTTCGTTTTCGTATATTATATTTACAACTTCGCCTTCAATACGCTCAAGCTCGGGTTTTGCCAAATTTATCAATCCTTGCATTATTATTGTGCATAAAAAATCATTCTAATTATACACTTAATCTGCAGGATTGTCAAATACTTAGGAATGAATTGAGGTATAATCTTAATTAAATGTGAATTTTCAAAATCATTCATGTAAAAATACGCGAATAATTTTGAAAAATACATTGATTTTGACACGAATATAACTTGCCATTCAAAAAAACTTGCAAATTCAAAAATTATATATTATAATATAAAATTGAGGTGTTATGGAATTTGAAACTACTGGTAATCAGCGATACTCACAGATACATATCAAATGCAGTGTCACTCATAGAGGAACACAAGCCGGATGTTATAGTGCATCTTGGGGATGTGGCAGAAGATTGCGACGAGCTCAGATACATATATCCCATGAAAAGGATTATATGTGTACTGGGCAACAACGACTATTTCAACAAGAGCTATCCCCTTGAGGTGGTATGTGAGTTGGGCGGCAAAAAGTTCTTTATGTGCCACGGGCACAAATATAATGTAAAATACGGTCTTTTTGCAATGATGAAAAGAGCACGGGAGCTTGAAGCCGATGTGGTGCTTTTCGGGCACACTCATAAGAGCATGTGCGAAAAGGATGGGACCATATTGGTTATGAACCCCGGCAGTATACGCACCTATGGCATAATAGAAATTGACAACAATGGAAATATCAATGCATATACCGACGAGGCATAAAGATATGGAAAACTACAGACTTAATGAAAAAGACACGGCAAAACTGCTGAAAAACTGCAGACTTGGCTCGCCTCTGTATATATTCGACACGGTGACCTCAACCTTTGACAAAATAAAGGAATATCCGAGGCTTGAGGGTCTCACAGTTGCTGCAAAGATTCAAACCGCAGGCAGAGGACGGCTGGGCAGGAGCTGGAGTTCAGAAGAAGGCGGAGTATATTTTTCGTTTAACCTGACTCCCGACGTAAGCCCCGAGGAAGCCGCATTTGCAACGATAACCTGTGCCCTGGGTACAGTAAAAGCACTGAGAGAATACGGCAGTTGCAGTATCAAATGGCCCAATGACATTGTAATGAACGGCAAAAAAATATGCGGAATACTGACAACCATGACCACAAACGGAAGTAAGCTTGATTACATATGTGTAGGAACAGGCATAAATGTTAACAAAGACAGCTTTGACGAAAGCCTGCCCCATGCATCATCAATAAAGCTCGAGACAGGCAGAGAGCAGAATGAAAACAAAGTGCTTGCATCTGTCCTTAAAAGCATTGAGAAAGTGTACACCTCATATACAAAAGAAAGAATACTTGAAGAATACAGTGAAAACTGCATAACTATAGGCAGCGACGTGACCGTACATTATACCGACGGCAGAGGTGATTTTACAGGAAAGAGCCTCGGAATTACCGAAAGCGGCGCTCTTGTTGTGCAAAACGGAAACAATACTGTCACGGTCGGCTCGGGAGAGGTGTCCGTGAGAGGGCTGTATGGCTATGTGTAAACAGCGGTCCTCGGAAAGGAATTTATAATGATTATCAAACCACCAATATATTCAGGTGTGAAAGAATATATATCCAAACAGCGCATAATGTTTAATACCCCCGGACACAACGGCAAGGTAATACTCAACTCAAAAAATTTCTGTAAGCTGGACGCTGCATCAACCTTTGAAACAGACAAGCCGGATAACCCTACCGGATATATACTGGAATCCGAAAGACAGCTTTCAAAAATATACGGAACGGTGCACAGCTTCTATATAACCAACGGCACCTCCTGCGGGCTTATGTCTATGATAGGCTCGCTTCTTAACCCCGGCGACAAAATCATAGTGGACAGACTGTGCCACAAAGCTGTTATAGACGCAGTAATGCTGGGCGGTCTTGTGCCGATTTTTGTTGACAGAGAATATAATGAAAAATACGGATTCCACGGAGGCATAAATCCATACACTTTAGAAAGGGCTCTCAGCATTAACAGTGACGCAAAAGCAATAATGATAACCTCCTCCACCCACTACGGTGTTGTAACAGACCTACAGGCAATATCGGCTCTTGCAGACAAATACAACATGCTTTTTCTTGCAGACGAATCCCACGGGGCGCATTTTCCATTTTCGGAAGGCTTCCCTAAATCTGCACTGGAGTGCGGTGCAGACATGGTCTTGCACAATGCCGGAGCCACACTGGGCTCTATATCCGGCGGAGCAATACTCCATATAAACAACAAAAACATAGACCTGAACAGAGTGAGACAGACAATATATACATATCAGTCTCCCGAAACCTCAAATGCATTCTTATGTGCCATTGAAAATGCCATATATTATGTAAACAACGCTTCAAAAAAATATTCGGCACTGATTAAGGAAATCGAGAGATGCAGAGATATTGTCAACGACGGCACTGACATAGAATGGTACCGCAGTGATGCCAAAGGCGAATACTGCATATATGAAAACGACATATCAAGAATCGTGCTGAATTTTGCCAAAATAGGCATCAGCGGCACAGAGGCTGCAGCACTGCTGAGAGAAAAGCACGGGATAGAACCGGAGCTGGCAGAAAAGGATAACATAGTGCTTGTGGCAAGCATATTTAATTCTCCCCACGATATACGTAAGCTTGTATCGGCAATAATGTCTATATACAAAGGGTTCCTGAAAAAGCATATTAATCCCTATACTCCCATACCCTATATCAATAATATGACAGAAAATGTTACTCTTGCATGTGTGCCCATGAAGGTTAAATACTGCGAATCAGCCCAGACTGAGCCGGCTGATGTGAGAAACTGTATATGCAGACAGATGATATATACACAGAGCACATATCTCCCGCTTATAATTCCCGGCGAGCGCATTACAGAAAGACATCTGGAAAGTCTTGATGCAGTGATAGACGACGGCGGAACAATATGCGGAGTCACAGCGGACAACAGATTTGAGGTTGTGGATATGGCATATGAATACAGCCTGTAAGCAATGGGCACATATTCAGAATTATTGTAAAAACCAGGAAGGAAATGCTGAAATATGGCAAAGCAGAACAAAAATAACGAATATTCAAACGAAAGTATCACACAGCTTAAGGGTGCTGACAGAGTAAGGCTGAGACCGGCGGTTATATTTGGCTCCGACGGACTCGACGGCTGTGAGCACGCTGTTTTTGAGATACTTTCAAACTCAATTGACGAGGCGAGAGAGGGCTACGGAACCGTTATTGAGGTTACCAGATTTCTTGACAACTCCGTGGAGGTTACCGACTACGGACGAGGTCTGCCCGTTGACTTCAACGCACTTGAAAACCGCTACAACTGGGAGCTGGTATTCTGCGAAATGTATGCCGGAGGTAAATACAATACCAACAACGGCGAAAACTACGAATACAGCCTTGGTCTCAACGGTCTGGGTGCCTGTGCTACTCAGTACGCATCGGAATATATGGATGTAACAGTATGCCGTGACGGATATAAATATGAGCTTCACTTTGAAAACGGCGAAAATATCGGCGGACTCTCCAAAACAGAATACCGCTACAGACACACCATGACAAGGATAAAATGGAGACCCGACCTGGCGGTATTTACAGACATCAGCATCCCTGTGGAATATTTTCACAATGTACTGAAAAAGCAGGCGATTGTAAACAAGGGCTTGCTGCTTAAATTCAAAAATGAAATATCAAAGGGTCAGTTTGAAGAAACGGATTATGTATATGAAAACGGTATCATTGACTATGTAAATGAAATCGCGGGCGAAGATGCTCTTACCGATGTTAAATATATCGAATGTGAAAGAAGAGGCCGCGACCGCGAGGACAAGCCCGAATATAATGTCCGGCTGTCATGTGCATTCTGCTTCAGCAACAAGGCAACCCTGCTGGAATACTACCACAACTCAAGCTATCTGGAGCACGGCGGCTCTCCCGACAAGGCGGTTACCAATGCTTTTGTCTATGCCATAGACAAATATCTCAAGGCAAACAACAAATATACAAAAAATGAATCAAAAATAAATTTCAATGATGTAAGAGATTGTCTAATACTGGTATCAAACTCCCTGTCGGGTCTGACAAGCTATGAGAACCAGACAAAAAAAGCCATTAGCAACAAATTTATCCAGGAGGCAATGACAGAATTCCTGCGTCATGAGCTTGAGGTTTACTTTATCGAAAATAAAATGGAAGCCGAGAAAATTTCTCAGCAGGTATTGGTAAACAAGCGAAGCCGTGAACATGCAGAAAAAGCAAGAGTAAATATTGCAAAGAAGCTCAGCGGAAATATCGACATAAACAACCGTGTGGCAAAATTTGTTGACTGCCGTACAAAGGATGTATCCAAAAGAGAGGTATACATTGTTGAGGGTGACTCTGCACTGGGCTCATGTAAGCTTGCCAGAGACTCTGAGTTTCAGGCAATTATGCCTATACGAGGCAAAATCCTCAACTGCCTTAAGGCGGATTATGAAAGAATATTCAAAAGTGACGTTATTGTTGATTTGCTCAAGGTTCTCGGCTGCGGTGTTGAAATAAACACCAAGCATAACAAAAACCTTTCAAACTTTGATATAAACAACCTGAGGTGGGACAAGGTTATCATATGTACCGATGCCGATGTTGACGGATTTCAGATAAGGACTCTGGTGCTTACCATGATATACAGACTGGTGCCTACTCTTATTGACAAAGGCAAGGTATTTATAGCGGAATCTCCCCTGTTTGAAATAACCACAAAAAAGGACACTTACTTTGCATACACAGAGAAAGAAAAATCCGATATACTCAAAAAAATCGGTAATGAAAAATGCACGGTGCAGCGTTCTAAAGGTCTCGGTGAAAACGAACCGGAAATGATGTCTAAAACCACCATGAAGCCGGAGACAAGAAGACTTATAAAAATCAATGCAGCCGATGTCGAAAAAACAGCAGAAATGTTTGACCTGCTGCTGGGCGACGAGCTGGTTGCACGTAAGGAATATATCGCAGAGAACGGGCATTTGTATCTTGAAATGCTCGACCTCAGCTAATCAGGAGGTGACAGATTATGTTTCATGAAGAACAGATTATAACAGATACCCTGAGGGAGAATTATATGCCCTACGCCATGAGCGTAATCATATCCCGTGCCATTCCCGAGATAGACGGCTTCAAGCCATCCCACAGAAAGCTTCTGTACACCATGTACAAGATGAATCTGATAAACGCGCAGAGAACAAAGTCTGCAAACGTTGTAGGACAAACAATGAAGCTTAATCCCCACGGTGACGGTGCAATATACGAAACCATGGTTCGTCTCACCAGAGGCAATGACTCACTGCTTCATCCTTTTGTGGACTCAAAGGGTAACTTTGCAAAGCATTATTCAAGAGATATGGCATATGCCGCATCCAGATACACCGAGGTAAAGCTTGAGCCTATATGTAAAGAGCTGTTTGGAGATATAGACAAAAACACCGTTGACTTTATGGACAACTATGACGGAACCATGAAGGAGCCCCAGCTGCTGCCGGTGTCATTCCCAAATATTCTCGTAAACCCGAATCAGGGTATTGCCGTAGGTATGGCAAGCAACATATGCTCCTTTAACCTTAAGGAAATATGTGACACAACAATAGCATTTCTGAAATCAGAAAAATGTGATGTGATGAAAACTCTGCTTGCTCCCGACTTTTCTACAGGTGGTCAGCTGATATATGACGAAGCGGCTATCAGACAGATTTATGACACGGGACGTGGCTCAATAAAAGTACGCAGCAAATATCGCTTTGACAAGAAAAACGGATATATCGAAATATACGAAATCCCCTACAGCACCACCTCAGAGGCTATTATTGACAAAATAATAGAACTGATAAAGGCGGGCAAGATAAAAGAAATCAACGACCTGCGTGACGAAACCGACCTGAGTGGTCTTAAAATCACACTGGATGTTAAGAAGAGCTGTGACGCAGACACACTGATGAAAAAGCTCTTTAAGCTGACACCTCTTGAGGACAGCTTCAGCTGCAACTTCAATATTCTTGACGGAACAACACCTAAGGTTATGGGAATAAAAGAAATTCTCGGCAACTGGACAAAATTCCGCGAGGAATGTATAAGAAGAAAAATCAAGTATGACCTCAACAAGCTCACACACAAGCTTCATCTTCTTGAAGGTCTCAAGAAAATCCTGCTTGACATTGACAAAGCAATAAGCATTATCAGAAACACCGAAAGAGACGAGGATGTTGTGCCTAATCTCATGAAGGGCTTTGATATTGACGAAATACAGGCAAACTATATTGCAGAAATCAAGCTGAGAAATCTTAATAAGGAATACATCCTCAACAGGATAAAGGATGTTGACGAGCTTAGCAGCGAGCTTGACAGGCTGGACAATATCCTTAAGGATGATAAAGAAATCAGAAAGATTATCATAGCTGAGCTTAAGGATATTTCCAAAAAGTACGGACAAGAGCGCCGCACAGAAATTCTTTATGACCATGTGGACGAGGAAATCAGCTTAGAAGCCGAAATTGAGGACTACAACCTTAAGCTGATTTTCACCAGAGAGAATTATCTCAAAAAAATCACCCATGTGTCTCTGCGCTCCAGCGGCGAGCAGAAGCTCAAGGACGGCGACAAAATTGTATGTGACTGGGATACCACAAACAAGACAGACATACTGCTTTTCAGCGACAAATGCAACTGCTACAAGCTGAAAACCTATGATATAGCAAACTGCAAGGCAAGCGACTGGGGTCACTATATACCCAACATATGCGAAATGGAACCCGGCGAAAAAATTGTTTATGCAATCCCCACTGCCGATTATGCCGGAGACCTGCTCTTTATGTTTGACAATGGTAAGGCTGCGAGGGTTGCGCTTAATTCCTACGAAACCAAGACCAACAGAAAGAAGCTTATAAACGCATACACTGACAAGGCAAAGCTTGTTGATATCAAATTCCTTGCTCAGGATGAGGATGTGGTTGTATACAGCTCTCTTGACAAGATACTCATATTCAACACCTCGGCAATGCAGACCAAGACCACCAAAAACACTCAGGGTGTGGCGGTTATGAATATGAAAAAGAAAAGCACAATAGCGAAAATCGAATTTTTAAAGGATGTGGAAAACTTCAAAAATCCCGATTACTACCGTGCAAAAAATATTCCCGCTACGGGATATTATCTTAAGGATGATGATAACCCCAATGAGCAGATGAGTTTATTTTAAATAAAATCATAAAAAATTAAAGATATAAAATAATCATTAGCCGAAGCAGCCAATACTAAATGTGCCTTTAGTATTGGCTGCTTCGGCTAAAGCTTAATACTGCTCATTTTGGCACAAAAAGTGCTCAGTTCTTCACTACTTCTCACTTTTTGTCAAACAGATTGACTTTAGCATTGTTTTGATTTATAATACAACAAAATATTGCTTACAAGGAGATGTTCTGAATGAACTACTGGAAACAAAGTACAAACAACATTTATGTGGCAGCGCACAGAGGCTGGTCAACTGATTATCCCGAAAACACCATGCTTGCATACGAAAAAGCAATAGAAATCGGCGTTGACCAGATAGAGATTGACGTTCGCATTACCAAAGACGGCGAGCTGGTGCTCATACATGATGCCACCGTTGACAGGACTACCGACGGAACAGGCAAGGTTTGCGACATGACCCTGGAGGAATTGAGAGCCCTTGACGCAGGAAGCTGGAAGGATGAAAAATTTAAGGGCTGCCGCATCCCTACCCTCATAGAATTTATGGAACTTATCAAAGACCTGCCGGAAATGACGGTTGACTTTGAACTCAAAGAATATCCCGTAGAGGGTTGGGAAGAAATTTCCTACAGTGTGTGCGACCGTGTAATGGCAATTATCGATGAATACGGCTACACAGACAGATGTGTAATAAACACCTTCTCAGCTAAACTGCATGAGTATATATGCGAAAAATACGGCAAAAAATACAGACAGCATGTCTACTACCCCATCGCTCACATGGGTGAAACCAAGGAAAATCCCTATGAGTACGGCTACTGTGTATGTATGTTTTCATCAGGCAAGGAAAATCCATACGGCTTTATAGCAACCAACCGGGAATTTGCCGAAATGAAGGAAAAATACGGCATACAAACCTGGGCAGGCGCAGGAGTTAAGGATGCAGAGACTGTTGATATGGCAATAGAGAGAGGCTCTGAGCTTATTACCTGCAACAACCCTGATGTGGTGCTGGCACTTCTGAGAGAAAGAGGCAAACACAAATAAATCTTTTTTTGAATGATATTAAATTTAAAGAGACTGTCAATTCCCGCAACAGGTGAATTGACAGTCTTTTTGTCAAATTGTATTAAATTCCGCAGTCCAGTCCTCGTCCCATGGATAGCGTACCTTAAGCACTTCGCCGCCGCGTCTTGCAGATTCTTCGGCATAGATGCCCGGCAGGGTCATGGCAAGACCTTCTCTGAGGCTTATTGGTGCAGGTGCACCTGAGAGCAGCGCTTTAAAAAAGTGGTCAAGCATGGCATAATCTATGCCGTCATGTCCTGCACTCACAGCTTCTTTATTTTCAGCATATTCCGGAGGCATAAATTCTCCGCTGATTTCCTTAAGGCTTTTGTCCAGCTCCTTGGTAGAATTGTATCTGATTACCGGTTTGTCCAACCTGTCGATACGTTCCATATAACCCTCTGTACCAAACACACGGTAATTGTGATGTCCTATCTTTGCACGACAACGGGCATTTCGCTGCAGCCTGATAACAACACCTGAGTCTGTCTGAAACTGTGCACACATCATATCATCTCTTGTTACTCCTTCATAGCAGGACTCAGCATGTTCTCCGGTTCCGAAGCAGCTTACTCTGCGGATATCTTCATCAAGAATAGCAAGAAGAGGTCCGAGAGAATGTGTGCAATAGCGTATGGGCACCAGAAGCTTGCGCCAGTTGCCGTTTTCATTGAGGTGAATATCCTCGTCGCTGCCCGGCATCCACCAGTGGATATATTCTGCCTCCATGCAGTAGGGCTTGCCGAGCAGACCGCTATTGTAAAAGTCCTTGAGCATTACTGCAAATTTCTGTTCATTGGGATTGGCACCAGTGGCAATTACTGCAGATGAGCTCTTCTCCGCCTTCCACAAATCTTCTGCTTCTTTAAGGGTTGCAACATTGGGGATATCCGACAGCACATTTATATTTTTTGAAAGAGCAATACAGCAGAATTCCGCATGGATATCCGCTCCGGTTTCTACTATAACAGCATCGAGACCTGCTTCATCCAGCATTTTTTCATAATCTGTATAGAATATGACATCGGGAAACAGCTCTGACATAGGAGCATCCGAAAGCCACTGTTTTTCGTACCAGTTTTCAGACCGCAAATCACATACTGCCGCAGGAATAACACAATCAAACTTTGCCGCAAGCTTAAAGAGTTCTCTTCCTCTGTGACCGAGACCGACAACGCCAAGACGTATTTTTTCCATTTTTTCACCTCATTTTTAATATCTTATTATATCAATAATACTGTTTTCGGGCAGCTTGTATTCCACATCAATGCCCTCGGGCACAGCTAATTCAAATTTATTTACCGTTTTTCCCTCTGCTTCAAGCTTCTTATAGGATGCCGCTATAAAGCCTCTGACAGTGGGAACAACTCCGGACATCGACGTAAGGTCGCAGATATTAGGTTCAAAAATTATTGCCTTATATCCCGGCTGAGTCATTCTGACACCAAGCACATATGCACTGAGGAGGTATGTACAGCCCGAAGACCAGGCATGTGCTACAGCATCCCATCTCTCATAGTCATTGTTAGGCGAAAACTCCCAGAAGGTTTCTGCTCCTTTATTCAGCATACTGCCCCAGCAGCGGCGGATAAGCTCCAGTGCCTCATCAGGCGAGCCATGCAAAAATCTTGCCTCGGCTTCGTATGCGCACATAAGAGGAGAAACCGTTGTGTTACCGCCGCGGGTATGGGCAACGGGAGCATCAAGTATGGTTGCGCCGTAGGGAGACCACAGCCTATCCTTCACAGTATTAAGAGCCGCTTTAGTACGTTTTTCATCTGTAACACCAAAAAGTATGGGAATAATATTGCCGTCCTGAGACACATAATCGTCCATGGAGTCCATATATGACTGCTTCTCCTCTGACCATAGATTATCATTAATGGCGTCCTTTACATCATTTGCCATAGCGGACCATTTTTTGCTCTTTTCATCCTCTCCCATTACCAGTGCCATTTCAGACATAGAAATCAGGCTCTTATATAATAAAGCATTAAGATACGGCTTTTCTCCAAGTCTTGCAGGAGAGCAAGCCCAGTCCACCTGCCCGAGGGTAAATGTATATGTTGCATAAAAGCAGGGCGGCTGGAAAATCAGATTGTTCTTGCCCATACGCTCTATCTGACGAAGCAAGCTCATTTCTGCCTCCTCAAAATACATCTGCAAAAATTCCTTGTCTCCGGTCAGCTTGTAGTGAAGATATACACAGATAATTCTCCATGCAAAATAATCCCACTGGTGCATACTTTTTTTAAACTTAGTTGTAAAAGCAATACCTCCACACGCCTCGGTATGCTTAAGGCTGAGAGAAGCATTCATAAGGTCGTCATTTCCGAAAGCATACAAATCCACAAGAGCATCAATATAGCCGTCACCTGAAAAAAATGCCATTTCATTTCGCGGGCAGCTCTCGTACTCCTGATGCTTGTTTACATGAAGTGTATATTTGCCCACCTCCCATGCTTTTGTCAGCATCTCATCTGAACAGCGGAACCAGCCATGCTCGGGTGCAGGAAACATACAGGGCTTTACTCTTACATTCCTTATACGTACAACGGCACCTTTGTCCGGCTCAAGCTTAAGAAATCTGAATGCACGCCTACGCAAATTAAAGGCTGAGTCTGCATCCTTTCCAAGCTCCTGACGGATTGACAGCCTTTTGACAACAGGAGTCCACTCCCAGTCCGGGTCAAAATCAAAATCGGATATACGCTCGCTGAAATCAAAATGCATCATAGCACCGGTATCTCTATCGGCAGAATATTCTATATCCGTATAGCCCACCACCAGCCGTCCGAAATCATATATAATATATGGTGCCTCGTCACATTTAGAGTCAGAAACATAAAAATCTCCATCTGATATCATATTGGTTTTTACAACAGCTTCGGGATAGAAATATTCCGGCACGTTCTGCCCTGCATAATCGGCATATTCATGCCCGGCCACCCGTATCACTTCATCAGGAATATGTTTTCTGTGGCTATTTTCCTCTACCCATGGAGCGGCGCATTTCCACATAACATCATATTCTGCCTGAGTAACCGCCATTGTCTCCATCGCAGGAACAAAAGTTCCATCTATATCAGCCTGCCAGGAGGAGTCTGTAGGAACAACAAGCTTTGCTCCGTCAGCAAATTCAATACTGAGCTCAAAAGCAACGGAAGAAAGCCAGTATCCTCTCTGATTTTTGATATCATAGCCGATTTTTTGAAAATAAGCAGTACCCAGAACTATTCTGATATCATTTTCGCCGATATTAAATTTTGATGTGACCTCATGGCAATTTACACGTTCAGGAAGACGTCCTGTGCCGCCGGTGATAAAATTCCCGTTAATGAAAACCCCACAGGTAGAATCGGTTTCAAAGCGGATAACCGCACTTTTTACCGGTTTGTCTGTCACAATCTTTTTGCTATATGCGACCCACTCATCACCCTCAGTTCTCTTATTTGATATCCAATAGACATTGGGCTTTCCTATATTAATCCACATTCTGATTACCTCCTGCCAAATCCTGCTGATTATTGTTTTTTACCCTAATATAATCCGACGGCGACTGCCCAATATGGCGCTTGAACACCTTTGAAAAATACAGTGAATCGGTATAGCCGCACATGGATGAAATTTGGGCTATGGTGAATTGCCCGCTGTTCATCAGCCCAATTGCATACTGTATTCTCAGGGTATTGAGATACTCTGTAAATCTTATCTTCATATGCTTTTTAAAAAATGCAGAAAGATATTTTTCGGTATAAGAAAAAATCTCTGACATTTTGCCCAGAGAAATATCATGCTCACGATAATGAACATTGATATAATCCGTAAGCAGCTCTGCCAGCGGCTGCTTTCCGGCGGAATTAACGATGCTTGCATGCTCACTCTGAATTATCGAAAGAGTGTAGTATAAAACGCTCTCAGTAAGTATATTTGCATTTAAAGGAGTTATGCTCCGTATAGCGTCATACCACAGGTCTGTATGAGTGAAATTGTGATAAATTGCAGACTCGCCGTCTATACCAAAATTATCCAAAAGCTCCCGGGCATATGACCCCATAAAGCTGATGTAAATATATTCAAAATCATCGCTTGCTTCTATCTCATAGGCCTCGCCCGGGAAAGAAAAAAACAAGGTACCCGTATCAAGCTTATACTCACATCCGGCCATTCTGAGAACCCCTTCGCCAAGGGTAACCAGGCTTACACAGTACATAGGACGTTGAAAGGGCTGCTTAAGCTTTTTAAATTCTGTTTCATATACAAAATGAACTGTCTTTATATCTCCGTTACCGTTTTTGTTCGGCACAAATCTGCAGATACTGCTCATATGCTTCACCTCTTTTTTATACGGTAATTATAATAAAAAAACAGTTCAAATGCAACAGAATATGGTTTTTTTCATGTAGTAAGCGGATTTTTTACATTACAGCTTAAACATTACAAGAGACACAGCGCCCAAAGCCACGCCGGCAATCTGAATTTTTGTAAATTTTTCTTTATAAATCAGAACAGATATAATAAAACTCAGTATAAATCCCAGACCGGTTTTCAGCGGTGTAGCAACGGATATTGGAATATACAAATACAAGGCAAGACCGATAAAATTCTTTGCTCCGTTAAATATGCCGGCAATAATGCCATAAAGAGTACCATTCTTTAATATGTATCCTATATTTTTTATCTCCCTGACAATTCCAAAAACAAGCAGGAAAGCAAAAGCCCCGCCAAATGACAAAATCATAAATTCATTATCGCAGGCACCGTCAAAATACAACTGCTGCTCTCTGGATATAACAGCAATCAATCCATTGCTCACAGCAGCAAGCAGAGCACAAATAAGCCATTTTACAGAAAAATCTTTTCTTTCTGATTCGTTTGTTTTTCTATAGTTCATCATAAGCATGGATATAACAAAAACAGTAATGGCAATATAAGTAAACACGCCTGCAGGCTCATTTAGAAATAATATACCGTAGAAAATGGCAATAACAACGGAAAAAGAGCTTATCAGCTTTGTAGCAACATAAGAACCCGTCTGAAATGCCAGATAGCCGGCATAAAATCCTGTTGCATACATCAAACAGCTCACCAAACCGTATGCAACAAGCTCCTTTGAAAACGAAAGACAGCCTTTGTCTGTCACAAAAAAGAAAACCATGGCAAACAGGCAGATAACGGCATTAAAAAACATGCCTCCAATCCCGTGCTTTTTTCCGTAAGCTCTGACAGTCATTCCCTCACCCTGCTGAGCTATCATATCCAGAACAAGTAGTAAAGCTCCCATTATATCCTCCAAAAATATATTTTTTTACATTATACCATAACAACGAAGGCGGTGGAACGTCGCCGCAGTATTATGATAAAATGTTCTCCGAAACACAGAAATCTCTGATTTCGTATTGTTTCGTGAGGTTATTATACCACACATTGCCGGATAATCAAATGGAAAAAATCCATTTTTTGCAATAAATATTCTGTTTTTAGAAGAATAATATTACGGATACTAAACCGATTTTTTCTTATATATATTTAGAAAGCAGGAATTTTTTGCAAATATGTATTGATATAATACATGTGACCCATAAAAAATAGAAAATCAAAATTCAATGTGATATAATGTTTTTTGCGTGAAAACATATACGAAAGGAATTTTGATTTTCTATGAAGTAACACAAAAAGCAAAGAAACGTCAACGTATAATTGAATATTCTTTAAAATATGGTAAAAGCAAAGCTTCAAGGAAGTACAAAGAACCATTAAGTAAT